>JBOHUQ010000020.1:0-20270 GCA_050734495.1 Candidatus Dormibacteraceae bacterium | reverse complement strand
AGCATCGCGAGCCCGAACTCGATCTGCGTGCGATAGAGCACCCACGTCGAGGCGGCCGGAACCACCTGCAGCGGAGTGGGCGGCGAAGCGAACGCGACGGGGGCAGGGACCTCTGTCCGCAAGAACGGCGACGCGGGGTGCGTGGAGAGCGGATCGATCGGGGCTTCGGCTGGGTTCGGGCTCGGAGTGTGCTCGCTCATCGCGGCGCATAGTAAAGGGGGCTTAGCAGTTGGTCAAGCGTCCTTGTCCTGGTTACCATCCTGGTCGGGTGCGGGACTGGCCTGACGCGTCGCCGGCTTCTGCTTCCACCGCCCGCCCCCGTGCTCATCCGCATTGTCACCTCGCTGCTGAGTGTTGGAAGCCGCGGGCGCCGGCTGCAGCCTATGGACGACCACGCCACCGGCGATGGCCCCAAAAATCAGCGCGCTTGCGACCAGAATCGCTCCGACCATGCCAAGACGGCCGAAGACGCCCTTCACCACGTCATTACGAATAGCAACGCCCGTCCCTGAAGAAACGGTCGCTGGAGGATTGACCGACCCGTTGACCCGTCCTTGGATTCGGGCGGCGAACCGGTCGAGATAGTCAAGCGGGCGCCTGGCCATCCGTTTGGCGGTTTCGCTGACGTGCAGTTGGCCGTCACAGTAGGTTTCAAAGGACGCGCTCCGTCAGCCGCGAGATCGATCTTTCACCGCATCCGCAAAGGAGGACATGGAATGGACGAAGCCGCGATCACTCGGTACATCGAGACCACGTTCGAGGGCGTCGACGTCGTGGTCGCGTCGGAGGAAAACGGAGCTCCGCAGATCGCGTGGGGCGACTCGTTCTTCAGCTACGACCCCAACCAAAGGCTTCCCGAGGCGCTTCGTTTCCGTTCGCGACGATCGTTACCAAGGACTACGGCGATTTCGACAATCAGTCAAACCTCGACCGCCCAGGAGTCTTCCGTTTGAACATCGGCTTGAGCAAGGAGACCTATGCGTCGCTGTTCGGCGAGGGCCAGTACGACTTCGCGGCGCTCGACCGGCTCATCCCACATCCGGTGTACGGGCCGAACCACTGGGTTGGCGTGCTGAATCCAACTGACTCGACTTTCGAGTCGATCGAACCACTCCTTGCCGAGGCCTACCGTATTGCGGTAAATCGATTGGAAAGGCGGAAAATGCCCAAAGATGGCGGCGCCCAAGGGCATGCAGATGCCGAAACCCACTGAACAAGCCAAGGCGGCCTTCAGCAAGCTCGTCCCCGATGAACCTGCGGTGACGCTGAAGCCGATGTTCGGCCAGCTTTCAGCCTTCGTCAACGGGAACATGTTTTGCGGGATCTACGGCGAGGATCTGATGGTGCGACTGCCGGAGGCAGAGATCGCCGCTGTGAAGAAGCAAGGCGGCCGGGATTTCGAGCCGATGGCGGGTCACAAGATGGGTGGCTACGTCATCGTGCCGGGGGACTGGCGCGCCAAGCCCGCGCCCGCGCTCGCGCTGGTCAAGAAAGCCCTGGCCCACACGCGCGCCATGCCGGCCAAAACACCCAGACCACTGAAGCCAAAGGCGCTGCCGAAGAAGCGCTGAGGCTCTAGCGGCGCCTGCTCTTGCGGTCGGGTGGTCTTGCCGAATGGACCGGCCTCACCGGCTGGCGCGCTTTGAGCGGCTCTGCCGCAGTGGGGGTCTCGGCCTTGACGGGTACCTCCGCTTTGAGGGGGGCCGCGGCCTTGATGGGCTCCTCGACCTTGGCGGGTTCGGCCGGCCTTGGTGCCATATCCACCTGCTTGCCCATCGAGACCTTGCCGCTGAACGTCGCGCCATCCTGGACGACCAGGCGAGCCACGCGTACGTCTCCCTGCAGCGAGCCCGACCGTCCGACCACCAGCCGGTCATGCGCCGTGACCGGCCCGGTGACGCGGCCGCCGTCGTCGATCTCAACGCTGCCGGTCACCTCAAGCCCACCCTCCACCGTGCCGGCAACACGAAGGTCTCCCTCCACGTAGAGCTGTCCCACCAGCCGGTCGCGCGGACCGAGGACGATCGAGCTCTGTGCGCCGGAACCGTTTCCCGCCGCCGCGGGGGCGCGGTTCTTAGCCGCCGGAGCCGTGCTGCTCAATGTCTCCCATTCGGACGTGGCCGTTCAGGCTGGCGCCGTCCTCGATCTGAAGCCTGCGGACCACGATGTCCCCGCTGAGCCTGGCGTTCTTGCCCAGCGTCAGCTTGTCATGAGCGTTGACCGAACCCTCGACCTGACCCTTCACGGTGACGTTCGCCGCGTCGATCGAGATCCTTGCGGTCGCGCCCTGCGCCACGTCCAGGTGTCCGGTGACCTTGAACTCGCCCTCGGCACGGCCGTCTACGTGCACGTCGCCCTCGTAGACAAGCTTGCCCTCGAGGCTGTCGTTCGGCCCCATCGTGAACTTGCGCTGCCCGCCTCGCTTGGCGTCGCCGTTGTCCTCGGCAGAGGCGACCGGTGTGCTTCCTGCCACTGCTTCTTGAACGTCCATGAGATCTAATCACCCCCGACTTGAATAGGCCCAATGCAGGCCGGAGTCAGGCGCCTAGGTTAGCCCATGCCGGCTGCAATTCGCCGACGAGAATATTGACTTCTTGCCAGGCTACCAAATCAAAGTACCTACGCGAATTCGCCCAATAAGCCGTTGGCCGCCAGGGCGGGCGCGCGCGAGGCAATGGCGAGATACGGTTCGTGCGCGTATCCCTCCTGCAGAAGTCGCGGATGGTCGCGAATGGCAATGCGCCAGTCTTCCAGCTGGCTTCGATGACAGTCGATCGCGCGCAGCTTCATCATCACCTCGTCGGAGTCGAGGTCGAAAGTGACGTCGAACCTGTCCTGCACGACCAGCGGCAGCGCCTGACCGTCACCAGATAGTCGAAAGGCTTCCTTGTAGAAGTCGGCGAGCTGCTGGTCTATCGCGACGTGGTACAGCGCCGGGCGATCCCCCTCCGCCATCGACGTCACCGCGACATCGGTCGAAGCGCCGACCGCGATGTGGTCCGGATGCCCATATGCGCCGTCCGGGCCCCAGCCCACGACCGCCTTGGGGCGCAGCCGCGTGATCTGCTCCCAGATCCGCTGAGTTATCTCCTGCGGGTCAGCCTTGTTCACACCGCCGTCGGGGTAGTCCCACAGCTCGACCCCGCTGATGGCCAGCGCCGCCGCGGCCTCCTCGAGCTCGTGCGTTCGGATCTGGGCGAGGTCCTCCTTTTTGGCGCCGAGCGGTTTGCCGGACCAGCCCGCTTCGCCACGCGTCGCGCAGATGAGGTGGACCGGGATCCCGGCACGAGTGTGACGCAAGATCAGGCCCCCGCATCCCATCGACTCGTCATCGGGGTGGGCCATCACGACCAAAAGACCCGGCCTGCTCTCCATCAGCGCCCCAAGATAGACCGACCGCGTTAAGGCTTGCTTCGGTCCTCGATCTCCCACGCGTGGTCGAGGGCGTGCCAGGCCGTGCGGCGGATGGCGTACGGAACGGGCCATTTTGAGCCTGGGCTCGCGTTCTCGATGCCCGCGACGATGGCTTTGCGGAAGGACCGGACCGCGGCCCGGTCTCTGCCATCGGGTTGCTCGATGCGGACTCCGATTCCTTTGGCGTACTCATGCTCCGCCCCGAGGACGTGATCGAACATCGGGTCGCGATCCCGGCCCCCGCCGCGGGGCCCTTTGCGCAGCTCGGCCGGCGCTTTTGCGATCACCTGGTCGAGATAGCTCCAGCAAGCTTCGAGCAGGTCACGCATGCGTGAGATCTGTTGGGCCTTCAGCGGTTTCGATTCGGCCTTCGTGGGAATGCCGGGCGCTCCGAAATCGGTGGTCGCGTTGCCCTCGACGCGCTCGGCGATGTCGAAAACCATGTCAACGGCCGGAAACGGTATCCTGGCCAGCTTCGCGACAGGCGCGTAACGAGCCGCATACGAGGCCAATGCGTCCAGGGCGGCGCGTTCATCTTTCCCGGAACGGCACCACCCCGGCCAGTCGGCAGCACTCGCGAAGGTGCGCTTGCCGCCGACCTCCAGGTAGGCGCGAATCTTGGCTTTGGCCTCGTTGGGCACGAGGCTTATTCTCGGTCGTCAGGTCTGCTCAGCGGACTCGCGCGCGGCAGGCTCGGTCGCTTCGTGGGCCGTTTCGTTCGACGGACCGCCGCCTGGACCGCCCGGACCCGGGTGGAACGTGCCGTTGTTCTCGGCTGTCTCGTGGGCCGCGCTCTCACCGGCTTCGTGGGCTGCCGTCTCGTTCGACTTGAAGGGGCTCGGCGACGGCGAGGCGGCGGTGGCCGCCGCGTTGACGTTGAACTGGGGTCCCGATCTGGCGAAGATGGCGGCGCCGACGACCCCGCCGAAGATCATCGACGCGACCACCACCGATCCGAATATCAGGCTGCGGGTCTTGTTCATGCTCGAATCCTCTGGTCTCGAACTCATAGCGGCCTTGGAATCAGGTGTGAATTTCGGTCTCTCGACGACCTGACACTGCTTTTGAGACCGATTTGGGACTGACCCAGACCGATCCGAGGTGGAAACTGGCGGCGATGGCGAAATTGCTTGCGGTCGAACATCTCGTGACGCTGGCGGTGATCGCCGCCCTGATCGCGAGCCTGGTCGTCGCGGCGCGGCTGCGGCCGGGACCGTGGACGGTGTTCGCGTGCCGGATCCTCGCTGTCGTCATCATCGCCAACGAGGCCGCCTGGTGGGTGTGGCTGGCTCGCCAGGGCACCTGGTCAGCAAGCTACGCGCTGCCCTTCCAGCTCTGCGACGTGGCCGGGATCGTGGCGGCGGCGGCGCTGTGGTTCCGGCAGCCGCTGCTGGTCGAGCTGACGTATTTCTGGGGCCTGGCCGGGACCGCGAACGGCCTCATCACGCCCGACGTCTCCGACCACTTCCCGACCTTCGGTTTCCTGCAGTACTTCATCGCACACGGAGCGATCGTTGCCGCCGCGCTGGTCCTGGTGATCGGACTCAGGATCGCCCCGCGTCCGGGGGCGGTGATTCGCGTTTTCGGCCTGACCTTCGGCCTGCTCGTGGTCGACGCCGGCACCAACCTGCTCACCGGCGGCAACTACATGTACCTGCGCCACACACCCGGCGCTCACAGCCTTCTCGATATGCTCGGCCCGTGGCCGTGGTACATCGTGGGCGCGGCGGCTCTCGCGCTCGTCCTGTTCGCGGTACTCGATCTGCCGTTCTCGGTCGGCCGCTACCGGCAAAGACAGGAGGCCGGTTAGAGAGTGGAGCGGGCGATGGGAATCGAACCCACGTAAACAGCTTGGAAGGCTGCCGCACTACCATTGTGCTACGCCCGCTTGGGGACCCTTTGCCTGGTAGCCCGGAGGGGATTCGAACCCCTGGTATCCACCTTGAAAGGGTGGCGTCCTAGTCCACTAGACGACCGGGCCGAGGCTCAAGGATTGTGCCCGAAAACGAAACCCAACCCTGCGCGAGTGGTGGGCGGCGAGGGTTTCGAACCCCCGACCTCCAGCATGTCAAGCTGGCGCTCTTCCAACTGAGCTAGCCGCCCGTCTCATTCGGGCTTTCGGAATGGGCTGCCGAGTGACGAATTATTGTAGTTGCCATGCCTCCCCACATCGGCATGCGCACCCCCCGAGTCGAGGACGAACGGCTGGTCACCGGGGCAGGTCGCTATGCAGGGGACATCAAGCTCGACGGCCTGATGCACGCCGTCTTCTGCCGGTCCTCGCTCCCGCACGCCCGCATCAGGGCCATCGACCGCTCCGCGGCGCTCGCCATGCCGGGAGTCATGGCGGCGTGGACGGCCGACGACCTGCCAGAGGTGGTCGCGGGCCTCGGCGAGTCCAGCCCTGTCGGCGTCGAGCACAGAGGCCGGCCGGTTCTCAACCGGGACGAGGTGAACTACATCGGCGAGGCATACGCGATGGTGATCGCCGAGACCCTCTACCAGGCGCTCGACGCGGCCGAGCAGGTTTCCCCTGAATTCGATCCTCTACCCGGAGTGGGCGACGTCGTGACGGCGACCGGCGCCGGCGCGGCTGCAGTACACGCCGACATGAAATCGAACATTGCGCACACGGCGACGATCACGTACGGCGACGTGCGGTCCGCATTCACCCCCGAAAGCGTGACGGCAAAGCTCCGTCTCACCACGGCGCGCGTCGCCGGCGCCGCCATGGAACCGCGCTCCGTCACGGCCACGCCCGATCCAGAGACAGGCGGGATCAAGGTCTGGACATCGACCCAAAACGTGTTCGGGGTCAAGCACGCGGTGGCCTCGAAGCTCGGCCTGGACGAGGCGAAGGTCCGTGTGCTCGCCGAAGACGTCGGCGGCGGCTTCGGCGCGAAAGGAAGCGTCTTCGCGGAGGAGGTCCTCACCGCCATTGCTTGCTGGCGCCTGAAGAAGCCGGTCCGTTGGGTCGCCTCTCGGAGCGAGGACGGGGCGACGACGGCGCAAGGACACGGATCCGTGATCGAGGTCGAGCTCGCGGCGGATCGTGATGGGAAGCTGCGGGGCCTGCGAGGCCGGCTGATCCACGACCTCGGCGCCTACGCGGGCTCGGGCACCGGACAGCCGGAGATCATCATCGCCCACATGATCTCGGCATATGTGCTGCCTGCGCTGGAGATCGAGTACCAGCTCGTCTACACGAACGCCGCGCCCAGCGGTTTCATCCGCGGCGGCGGCCGGCCTCTCGGCAACTACGCGATGGAGAGGGTGATGGACCGACTGGCGCGAGCACTCGACCTGACCCCGGTGGAGCTGCGCCGCCGCAACCTGGTCCAGCCAGAACAGATGCCATACACGACAGGGTTTCCAGCCGGCCGGAGAGGCTACGTCTACGACAGCGGCGACTACCCTCGACTGCTCGAGTTGGTCACCGACAAGCTGCGCGAAGACCCGATTCGCGTTCCCGCAGCGGGCCGCCTGGTGGGGCTTGGGGTGGCCTGCTGCGTCGAGTCGACTGGCTTCGGCCGCGGCGAGCCGGCGAAAATCCACGTCTCCAAGGACGGCGTCGCCCACGTCTACGTCGGTTCAACACCACAGGGGCAGGGCCACGAAACGATGGTCGCGCTGGTCACGGCCGAGCGGCTCGGCTGGCCATTCGAAAAGATTCGCGTCACAGCGGGAGACACGCAGCACGTCCCGTTCGCGCTCCTCACAGCAGGCAGCCGCAGCGCGGTGCAGGTGGGCAACGCGGCGGCGAAGGCGGCGACCGCAATGCGCAAAGTGATCCTCGAACGCGCCGGCAACGTCCTCGAGGCGGATGTTCACGACCTCGTGCTCGAAGAGGGCGTGATCGGCGTGCGTGGCGCGCCAGCCAAACAGGTCCCCGCGACCGACGTGCTGCCGGACGAAGGCCTCGAGGTCCTGGAGAGCTTCGACCCCGAGCGGTCGCTCGCGTTCTCGAGCGGCTGCCACGGGGCTGTGGTCGCGGTCGATCCCGAAACCGGCCAGGTCGAGGTGCTGAAGTACGTGATCGCGCACGACACCGGAAAGGCGATCAACCCGGTCACCCTGGATGGCCAGCTGCATGGCGGCTTCGCCCACGGCCTCGGATACGCGCTTTTCGAGGCGGCCGTTTACGACACCGATGGTTCGTACCGGACAGCGAGCTTCCTCGATTACACGATCGTCACGACCGGCGAGGTGGGCGTCACGCCGGACCTGATCAGCAGCGAGACGACGACCGACGCGAACCCGGAGGGATTCAAGGGCGCGGGTGAGAGCGGGACCATCCCGGTCCCCGCCGCAATCTCCAACGCCGTCGAGGACGCGCTGCGCAAACGCAACCCGAAGGCTGTCATCGATCGGCTGCCGATCACGTCCGACCGGATCGTCGAGCTGTTGAGCGCGAGTGCCCCGTGACCGGCCCGCGGTGACGTATCGCGGCGGGCGCCTGACAGGCGCCGGTCGGGGCGCCGCTGAGACGGCGCCGCGGGATCGGTCCCGGGTCACTCACAGCTGAGCACAGATCCTCGCTCGACCAGTCCTCCCGCGGGCCCTGGAGGAATCGACTGGCGGCGCAACCTCGCCGCGTTGTGGTTCGCAGAGTTCATGGCGATCTTCGGCTTCAGCTTCGCGTTTCCGTTCCTGTCGATCTTCATCTCGAAGGACCTTGGCGTGCCCCAAGGACGCGACCTGGACCTCTGGACCGCAGCGATCGCGAGCGTATCGGGCCTTTCGATGGCGATCGCCAGCCCCATCTGGGGAGTGCTTGGAGATCGGTTCGGCCGCAAGCCGATGCTGCTGCGATCGATGGTCGGCGGCGCCATCACAGTCGGCCTGATCTTCTTTGCCCGGTCGCCGACCGAGCTCCTGATCCTGCGCCTCGTCCAGGGCGCGACCAGCGGCACAGTCGCCGCGGCGACTGCGCTCGTGGCGGTCGAGACCCCGCGCAACCGCGTGGGTTGGGCGCTCGGCGTCGTCACCTCAGCGGTCGCCCTGGGCGGGGCGATCGGCCCGGTCGTGGGCGGCCTGGCCGCAGCGGTGTTCGGCTTGCGCCTGGTCTTCTTGGGCGGCGGCGTCCTGCTGCTGCTGGCGACGATTCCTGTGATGGTGATCGTGCGTGAGAGCCCTCGCCGGCCGCACGTGGGTCCGCAGGTGGGGGCGCTGGACCTCATCAAGCAGCGCCCCGGGGCAGTGCGTGCGCTGGCCGTGCTCATCGGAGCTCAGGGCTTGATCAACGTCTGCAACTCCGCGACCCAGCAGCTCGTCGTGCTGCGCCTGCTGGAGATGCTGAGCACCGGGGTGGCGGCGGTCACCGGCGTCGCCTTCGGCCTGGCGGGCGTCGCGAGCAGCGGTGCCGCTGTCTTTTACACGCTGGTCACGCGGCGCTTGGGCTATGTGCGGACGACGGCGATCGCCGCGGTGATGGTCGCGGTGGCCGCTTCGCTCATCGCGATTGCGCCCTGGGCGGCCGTGGTCGTGGCGGGAGTGGCGCTGAACGGCCTGTTCAGCGGCGTGCTAATACCCGCGACCGCGAGCATGATCGGGCTCGAGACGCCGCCAGAGGCCCAGAGCAGGGTTTTCGGGGTCAACGCAAGCTCGGTTGCGCTCGGGTTCGCCATCGGGCCGGCGATCGGAGGCGCCGTGGCCGCCACGACGAGCGTGTCCGCCGCGCTGATCGTCGTCGCCATCCTGGCGATCGCGCTGGCTGTGCTGATCACCGTAGGGGCTCGCGAACCGACGAGGTGATCCGGGTTGCCCAAATCGGGGGGCTCGGGGCACCCCCGCCCGGCGCTGCGCGCCGCCCTCCCCTGCGGAGGAGGGAAGACTCACGTAATGTCTCGCGGGTGAAGCGGATTCTTGGCACTGCGCTTGTGTTGCTCGCCGTCTCCGCGTGCGACGCGGGAGGAGGCGCCCCAGCCGCGACCTCGTTCGCCCCGGGCTGCGACAATGAGATCGTCGCCTGCATGGAGCAACGAACCACGCCCCCACCCACCGTGATCGACCCGAGCAAGAAGTACACGGCCACCGTGCACACCACGCGCGGCGACTTCGTGATCTCCTTCGTGGATCCCAGCATCGCCCCTCAGACCGTCAACAACTTCGTCTACCTGTCGCAGAACCATTTCTATGAAGGCCTGACGTTTCACCGCGTCGTCCCGGGCTTCGTCGTCCAGGGCGGCGACCCGTCGGGCGACGGGACAGGCGGCCCCGCCTACAAGCTGCCGAACGAGAACAACCCTTCGAAATGGCCGCGCGGGACAGCGGGGATGGCCTCGAGCCAGGCCGGCGTGAGCGGCTCGCAGTTCTTCATCACGATCGGCGACGCCCCGTTCCTCGAGACGAGCGGTGTTTACAACCATTTCGGCCAGGTCACCTCTGGAATGGACGTCCTCGACAAGATCCAGCAGGGCGACACGATGAGCTCGATCGACATCACCACCTCGTGAGGAGACTGCTTGTGGCGGTCATCCCGCTTGCCGCCGTCGCTTTCACAGCGTGCGGCTACCCGGACCCTTACGCAGGCGCGGGGCCTGTCGCCAACGAGAGTCCGGGCCCTGCCGCGGTGATCAACCCATCGCCTGGGACGGACAACTTGAACGACGGCGCCGGCCTCCCCATCGTCACTTACCCCAACGGCCTCCAGTACGTCGACCTCAAGGTCGGGACCGGCGACGTGGCCCAGAGCGGGATGAACATCACAGTTCAGTACACGGGGTGGTTGTCCACCGGAGGGCCACCGTTCGACTCGAGCCGGCAGGCGGGTCGCACCCCCTACACCGTGCAGATCGGGGTCGGCAGCGTCGTCCCTGGTTGGGACGAGGGGATCCCCGGGATGAAGGTCGGCGGTAAGCGCAAGCTGATCATCCCCGGCCCGCTTGGATATGGGACCGCCGGCCAGACCGATCCGAACACCCAAGCCGTGATCATTCCGCCCAACGCGACGCTGGTCTTTGACGTCGAGCTGCTGGGCGTGGCGCCTGGACCGAGCCCGTCACCGAGTCCCTCGCCCTCGCCCAGCCCTTCGCCCTCGCCGAGCCCCAGCCCAAGTCCTACTGCGACGTAGATCCGGCCACTCGGGCACTTGGTCGCGTTCCCGCTCCGGATGGCTAGGTGATCGTCAGGGTTCCCTTCATGCCCGCGGCTTCGTGCCCAGCCTGGTCGCAGAAGTACGTGTAGGTCCCGGCCTTGATGTTGCCGACGGTGAACACGAACGTGTCCCCCGCTGAGATCAGCTCGCTGCCGGCGATCCGGTTGTTGGAGCTGTCCCGAATGACCATGTCGTGCGCGACGGTGCCCCCGTTGACCAGGAAGAACACGACCTTGCCGCCTGGCGCGCTGATCGTCGAGGGATCGAACTTGAACTCGGTGAGCGACACCTTGATCGAACCGGCCGGTTGCTGTGTTCCGCCGCTTCCGCCGCCACACCCGGCGAGAAGCAGCGCCACCGCCAACGCAGCCACAGCCAGGGCTTTCATCGGAAGGCCGTGATCCCGAGGTACAGGATTCCGAAAAGGAAGAGCCACACCACGTCAACGAAGTGCCAGTAGAGCGTGACCGCGTTGACCGCGACATGATGCTGAGACGAGAACTGGCCCTTCGAAGCTCGGTACAGGACGAGCGTCAGGAGGATCAGGCCGCCCAGCACATGAGCGCCGTGAAAGCCGGTCAGGGTGAAGAAAGCGCTGGCGAACGTGTTCGACGTCAGGCTCATTCCCCGGCCGAAGGCCGTGATGAACTCATAGAGTTGAAAGCCTTCGAATGCGAGTCCCAGGAGGATCGTGACGATCTGCAGCTGGAAGAACCGCCGGCGGTTGTCACGCGCGATGGCATCGGACGCGAAGTGGCACGTCACACCACTGGACAGAAGGAGGACGGTGTTGACGAACGGGATCGGGAACCAGCTGACGTAGAACTCGTTGGTGGTGGTCGGAGGCGGAGGCGGCCACACGAAGTGCGATCCGTATAGATAGAAGTAGACCGCGAAAAGGCTGCCGAAGAACATCACTTCGGAAGCCAGGAAGATGTACATGCCCATCATCCCAGGCTTGATCGCGGGGTACTGGGGCTGCATTTCGGGCCGCATCGTAGCGACCGCCATCAGTGATGCACCTCCGGCTGCGCGCTGTCACCCGGGTACATCCGCGTGTCCTCGACCACGACCCAGCCGACGACTCCAACGAGGAAGATGAATCCTCCGATCACGGCCAGCACGATGCGGGCCGTGGCCGCGAACGGGATGGCGCCCAGCGCTAGGAAAAGTGCGCCAAAGCAGATGACGAAAGGCCAGTTGCTCGGCGGCGAGACGTGAATTCCGAGCGCGTGCGCCCGCGCCTCGAAGTCAAAGGTGTCGTCAAGGTGGACGGGATAGTCCATGTCGAACCGGGACACCTCCGAGCGGCGCTCAGGGCCGACGGCCTGCCAGGCTCTGAACGCGGCCGAGGCCATCACGCTCGAGGGCCAGAGCTTATAGCCGCAGTTCCTGCACATGTCGACGAAGCGAGCCGTCACCAGGCCGCAGCGGGGGCAATCGACCACCAGGCTGGGGTTCGAAACGTCAACGTATCGCGTCTTGTTCGATGCCGCCACAGTCGATTTTGGATTCTATCCGGTCGCCGAGGCCTCTCGCCGGGCGCGGTTCGGGTGATCGATCGGAGCGCGGTCGCGGTGGGCGACGATGGATCCGGTGCCGAGCTGGCCCAGGAGCCAGGCGAGACCGAGCACCGGAGCGAGCGCATCGTCTGTGCGTAACCGAGAAGCGGAGGTCGCCACGACGCAGATGGGCCGTGCCGGCGGCGCAGCTCCGGCGACCACTGCCAACGCGCTCCTATACTTGCCGCCGTGGCAGCACGCGCCCGTGCGACTTTCACGACGATCGGCCTTGGCATCGCGGCGCTGGCGCTCAGCTCCTGCGGCGGGCTGGGGGGCATCTCCCCCATCTTCCCGACACCGGTCTCGCCCAACGGGCGGGACATCTACAACCTCTACCTCCTGGTTTCGATACCGGCCGCCGTGATTTTCCTCGGGGTCGAAATCGCGTTGATCTGGGTCGCCCTCCGCTACCGCCGCTCGCGGCAGCCGGCCGGATATGTTCCACCTCAGATCCACGGCCACAAGACTCTCGAGATCGTATGGACGGTGATCCCGCTGGCCATCGTTCTTGCGATCGCGTTTGGCAGCTTCCTCACCCTGCAGGCTGATTTCCAGCCGATCACCAACCAGCAGATGAGTGTCACCGTCAGCGGCCACCAGTTCGGATGGCGATACACCTATGACAACGGCGTCGTGGTGGACCAGGAAGGCACGCTGGCCAACGACGTGACGCCCTTCGTGGTGCCGGTGAACACGCTGGTGAAGCTGCGCTTCCAAGGCACCGACGTCATCCACTCGTGGTGGGTGCCCGCCATCTCTGGCAAGACCGACGCGGTGCCCGGCTACGACAACTTCTCGTGGCTGAAGATCAACCAGGTGGGCAGGTGGCGCGGAGAATGCGCGGAACTGTGTGGCGCGGGCCACAGCACGATGCAGATCATCGTGCAGGCGATGGATCAGACCGACTACGACCAGTGGATGCAGGCGCAGCTCGCCGCGAAGCACGCGACGCCGGCTCCCTCCCCTTCGCCTTCGCCTTCGCCATCACCCTCGCCTTCGCCATCACCCTCGCCTAGCCACTCGCCGACGCCTAGCTAGGAAAGAAGCAGATGGCAGCCACGACAGTCCTGCCTCGACCCAAGGCATACGACGACACTTTTTTCAAGCCGATCAGCATCTGGCTGACGACGACCGATCACAAGCTGATTGGGATCATGTACATGGTCACCGGAGTCTTGAGCTTCGTGGTCGGGGGCATCTTCGCGCTCATCATCAGGCTCCAGCTCTCACACCCCAACGCACATGTCGTCGATGCCGAGACATACAACCAGCTGATTTCGGCGCACGGCGTGACGATGATCTTCTTCTTCGTCACGATCTTCCTGACCGGGATCGCGAACTACATGGTCCCGGTCATGATCGGCGCCCGAGACATGGCTTTCCCGCGCGTCAACCTGCTCGGGTTCTGGCTCATACCGGTCTCGATCATCCTCTACTACAGCGGCTTCTTCACGGGCGGCGCGCTCGACGCCGGCTGGACAGGCTACGCGCCGTTGACCGAGAAGGCGTACCAGTCGCACAGCCTCGGCGTGGACTTCTGGGCGATGAGCATCATCGTCTGGTGTGTCAGCGGGATCATGGCGTCGACAAACTTCCTCACCACGATCGTCGCCCTACGCGCGCCAGGCATGAAGCTGAGCCGTCTGCCCTTGTTCGTCTGGGCGCAGATCTCAACCTCGATCCTGCTGCTCGTGGTGGGCGCGCCGCTCGCCGCCGCGATGATCCTGCTCGAGTTCGACCGCCAGCTCGGGACGCAGTTCTTCACGACCCAGGGCCGCCCGGTCCTTTACCAGCATCTGTTCTGGTTCTTCGGGCACCCGGAGGTCTACATCATGATCCTGCCCGGTTTCGGCATGGTCTCCGAGATCATCCCGGTGTTCGCGCGCAAGCCGATCTTCGGCTACATGTCGATGGTCATGGCCCTGTTCGGGATCGTGTTCCTCTCCATGACCGTGTGGGCGCACCACATGTTCACGGTCGGCATGAACACGTATGTCGAGGGCTTCTTCATGCTGATGACGATGCTGATCGCCGTGCCGACCGGGATCAAGTTCTTCAACTGGATCGCGACCGCCTGGTGGGGCTCGATCGAGTTCACTGTGCCGATGAAGTTCGTGTTCGGATTCCTCGCCACGTTCCTGATCGGCGGCATCACAGGCATCTACCTGGCGTCAGTCCCGGTGGACACTCAGCTTCACCAGTCGTACTACGTGGTCGCCCATCTGCATTACGTGCTCTTCGGAGGCAGCGTGTTCACGATCTTCGCGGGCCTCTACTACTGGTTCCCAAAGATCACGGGCCGGAAGCTCAACCGCACGCTCGGCGAGTGGAACTTCTGGACGCTGTTCGTCGGGTTCAACGGAACATTCCTGATCATGCACACGCTCGGGCTCGAGGGCATGCCTCGGCGCATCGCGACCTACACCAACCCCGCGTGGGCCACCACCAACACGATCATCACGGTCTCGTCGTTCCTGATCGCGTTCTCCGTGCTGCTGTTCCTGATCAACGTGGTGAGGAGCTGGGGCGGCGGTGAGGTGGCGGGCAATGATCCATGGGGCGGCAACACCCTCGAGTGGGCCACGACCTCACCGCCGCCGCCGTACAACTTCGAGCGGGTGCCGCCGATCCGCAGCTTCATGCCGCTGCGCGACCTGCGGGATTCAGGAGAGTTCGTCGACCCCGAGCCCCAAGCGGCTCCAGCCTAGTTGAACTTCACCTAGAGACCTGGCCGAAAAGTAGTTGCGCCGTTCGTGGCATGGGCTGAGAAAATCGTGGAGCACGTCGGCATCGCAGCAATCATCGCAGCACACGTTGGAGAAGGCGCCCATGCTTGGACGGCGAGAAGCACAGACCTCGATCTTCGATGGCGACCAGAAGTATCTCGGCCACGTCGGCGAGAAGACGTTCTATGGATACCTGGCGCAGCACCGTCATGAGTTGTTTCGCGACGATGACTACGCCGAGCTCTATCGGCTGGACTGGGGACGGCCGAGCGTAGCGCCGAGCATGCTCTGCACGGCGCTAGTTTTGCAGCACTACGACGGCTGCTCGGATCGAGAGGCTGCGGACTCGGCGGCCTACGACCAGCGCTGGAAGGTGGCGCTGGGAACTGGTGACACCGAAAGGCCATTCGTCAAGAGCACGCTGCAACTGTTTCGGGCGCAGTTGATCGTGCACGAGAAGGCGCGCTCGATCTTCGAGGCCAGCCTTGCCCATGCCCGGCGGGTGGGCCGACTGAAGTCGGATGGGAAGATGCGGGCGGCACTCGACACCACCAACATCCTGGGCCGGGGGGCGGTGCGTGACACCTACAACCTGATCGCGGACGGGATCGTGAGCCTGAGCCGGCTGCTGGCCAAGACGGCGGGCGAGCCGCTCAAGGAGTGGCTGGAGGCACACGACCTAGAGCCCTACGTGGGGAGCAGCCTGAAGGGCGAGGCAGACATCGATTGGAGCGACGACAAAGAGAAAGAAGAGTTGCTGGCGCGTTGGTGGCCGACGCCAAGCGGGTGATGGGGATCGCCGACCGCATGCGAGCCCAGTACGCGGAAGGTTCGCCCGAGGAGGACAGCCTTGATCGGGCGGGCGAGATTTTGAAGCAGGTTCTGCTGCAAGACGTGGAGGCCAGCCAGAGTGGGGATCGCATACGCAAGCAGGTGCATAGAGGAACGAGCGGAGAACGGATCGTGTCCGTGCACGACCCTGAGATGCGGCACGGGCGCAAGAGTTCGAGCGTTCGCTTCGACGGCCACAAGGCGGCGGTGGTGGTTGACGTCGAGAGCCAGCTGATCACGGCGGTGGACGTTATGGCCGGGAGCGCGAAGGACCAGGAGGGCAGCCTGGAGCTGGTCCAGCAGTCGGAGGCCAACACCGGCCTCAAAGTGGAAGCCGCGCTTGGTGATTGCGCCTACGGAAGCGCGGAGAACCGGCTCGAGTTTGCCGCCGCCGGAGTCGAGCTGTTGGCCAAGGTGCCGCGGGCGAGCAATGGCGACTTCTTCAGCAAGGAGCGATTCGTCATCGATCTGGAGAAGATGAGCTGTCGCTGTCCGGCGGGACAAGAAACCAGCAAGCTGATCAAGGCCGGCTCTCGCATGGACGGGGCTGGCGAACGAATCGCTCAGCGGGCTTTCCAATTCTCCGGCACCGTTTGCAACGCTTGCCCCTTGCGCTCGGAGTGCTTCAAGCCCAATGCCGATGGACAAGGACGCAGGGTGCAGCTTCACGCGCACGAGGCAATGCTCCAAGCCGCGCGCGAGTGGCAGCGCGGTCCGGAGTTCGATGATTTCCGAAAGCAGCGCCAAGTGGTCGAGCATCGACTGGCTCGGCTCGTGCAACTGGGCATTCGACAGGCCCGCTATTTCGGTCGTAGAAAGACGTTGTTCCAGATCCTGATGGCGGCGGCGGTTGCCAATCTGACCCTGATTGCGGGCTCCACCGGTCGTTTGAGTCCCGACCCTGGTTCGACGAACCTCTGGCAATCACTCACCATCTTGCTGATGGGCCCGACAGAGCCCTGGAATCGCGTAAGAGCTGCCTTTTGGGGCTTCCTCGGTCTGGCATTCGGGTATCGCGCAATACCGAAGCCCGCAGCAATACGCCTCGGCCTCAGCTTCGCGAAGGCCGTTTCTCGGCCAGGTCTCTAGTCTCCCCTCCCCCGCTCGGGAGGGTGGCGCGCCGCGCCGGGTGGGGGAGTGATATCTGCCTCTCCCAGCGCGGAAGAATTGCAATCCTTAGTGGTGAGTCTCTTTCGGTTGCGAGTCGCGGGCCGCCAGCTCAGCTTCTTCGGCCGCACGGTTGAGCTTGTCCTTGCGCAGGACCCACCAGCCGAGGCCTACCACACCCAGCGCAGCGACGAGGAAGGTGGCGCTCATCCCGAGCCAGGCCGGCACCCACTCACCGATCAGCAAGATCACACTGCAATTATCGGCAAATCGACGGGTCGAAGATTCCCAGCGGCTAGGGTGTTAACAGGCTGATGGGGTTTGATCTCGTAGACCTGGTGATCCTGGCCGCCGTATTGATAGGGGTCGCCAACGGCTACCGTCGGGGTTTCTGGCTCTCGACCGCCCAGTACGCAGGCCTGGTCGGCGGTGTGCTGCTGGGCGCGGCCGCCGCAACCCCGGCGCTCAACTATCTCGAGATCCACAATCCCGGCGCGCGTCCGCTGGGCGCGGTTCTGGTGCTGGTGATCGGCGGGAGCCTCGGCTCGAGCATCGGTTTTGCCGCGGGTGAGCCGATTCGCCGCCGCATCCTGCGCGCCGGAGTGCATACCGCCACCGACTCAGTCGGCGGCGCGGCCCTATCGGTGGTCGCGGTGCTGACGATGTGCTGGTTCCTCGGGCTGAGCTTTTCCCGCGGACCCAGCCCAGAGATCGCGCAGCAGATCCAGCGGTCAGTGGTGCTGCATACGCTCGACAACGCGGCTCCACGCCCGCCGGCCTTCCTTGCGAGCGTCGAAGGGATTCTTTCGGGTGTCAATTTTTCGCCGGTCTTCGCGGGCCTCGAGCCGGGCTCTCTGCCCCCACCTTTGCCGATTCCCGTTGCTGTCGACACGGCCGGAGTCAAGCGCGCGGCCGAGTCCGTGGTCAAGGTCTCGGGTTTCGGATGCGGAGGGATGGTGACGGGCAGTGGCTTTCCGGTTGGCGCCGGTTACATCGTCACGAACGCCCACGTCGTGTCCGGGACCAGCGGGCACACGATCCAGACGCCGCGCGGCGTCCAGCTGGATGCGACCGTCATCTTCTTCGACCCTGAGCGCGATGTGGCCGTGCTCCGCGTGCCGGGCTACGTACAGGCACCGTTGGCCTTCGGAACCGCCAACAGGGGCACGCAAGGAGCCGTGATCGGCTACCCCGGCGGGGGCCAGGAGCAGACGGTCCCGGCGATCGTCGACGGGGAGGTTCCAGCGGAAGGGCGCGACATCTACAACGCCAAGCTGGTCACGCGGCAGATCCTCGTCATCCAGGCGCGGGTGCGGCCTGGAAATTCAGGCGGTCCGCTGGTGGACCTCGGCGGGCGCGTGCTCGGTCTTGTGTTCGCCACCTCGGCGGGAGATCCGAACCAGGCCTACGCCCTGAGCGACGCCGAAATCTCAGGAGACGTCAACCAGGCCCAGTCGCACCCGACGCCAACCGACACGAGCGGGTATTCATGCGCGGCCTGAGAACTGATCTCCCCTTCTCCGCCGGGGCAATCAATAAGTCGCATCGAAAACCCTACTGATCGGTGTCGGGTTTCGCCTCTTCAATCAGCATCACGGGAATCCCGTCGACGATCGGATAGACGACTTTGCAGTTCGGACAGAGGAGCTTGTCGGGCTCTCTGAACTCGACCTTCGTGTGGCATTTCGGGCACGCCAGGATTTCGAGCAGTTCATGAGAGATCACCCGCGCATGGTAGTACGGTTCGGGCCGTGACCCTCCGGCGCCTCTACCTCTACCTGGTGAGCGCTGTCAGCCTTGGTCTTTGGGCAGCGGGATTGGCGTTGCTCGGCAATACTGTCCTCCTCTTCCTCTTCAACTATCCCTCCGCCCAGGACAGCCGGACCGCGCTCGCCGGCTTCACCGCGATGACCGCTGTGGCGCTGCCGGTCTGGGGCATCCATTTCTGGTTCGCCCGGCGCTACGCCATGCGCGATCCGTCCGAGCGCGCCTCTGC
The DNA here is from genome assembly GCA_050734495.1 of Candidatus Dormibacteraceae bacterium. Lineage (GTDB taxonomy): Bacteria > Chloroflexota > Dormibacteria > Dormibacterales > Dormibacteraceae > Palsa-870. Next base: position 1,538 of record JBOHUQ010000020.1, on the reverse strand, counting down.
AATCCGGCGCCTCTACGTCTATTGGGCGTGCCTCGCCGGCGCCCTAGGCGCCCTCGTCGCGCTTGCGAGCACAGCCGGCGACCTTCTGCGCCCGCTGGTAGATGTCTGCCCATTCACCGGCTACGCGCCGCTGACACCAAAAGGTGGCCAGATCCTCTACTCGTGCCCGGCGAGTCAGAACTGGCTGGTGACGTCGCAGGCGGGCTGGGTCGCGGCGGTCTTCCTGGCGATCTGGGCCTTTCATTTCTGGATCGCGGCGCGCGATCGCGCAGCGGCCGGCGAGACCGGCGCGTCCGCCACCCTGCGGCGCTGGTACATGTACGCCGTCCTGCTCGTCGGGCTGCTGGTGATGCTCAGCGGGGCGAGCAGCCTGCTCCAGGTCCTCTGGCTCAGAGTGGCCGGCCCGCTCGGCGGCACCTTCCACATGGCCGATGCCGCCGGCCTCTTCACGGCCGGCTTCGTCGTGTGGGGCTTCCATGCGCGAACGGTGGCGCAGAACCACGTCGCCGATTACCGCCACTCCACTCTTCGCGCAGCGCAGGGCTTCATCGCCCTCGCGGTCAGCATCGCCATCGCCCTATTCGGAGCGAGCCAGATCCTCTATTACGCGCTCGCGCGGGCGCTCGGCGTCGACAACCCCGGCGGGGCCGGCAACGATATCCTCGGCGCGCTCGCGTCGCCGGCGTCGCTGCTCGTGGTCTACGGCACGGCGTGGTTCTTGATGCGGCGGCGCCTGGCGCGAGACGCCGAGACGCAAGAGGGCGACCGGCAGGCCAACATCCGCAGGCTCTACACAAACCTCGCCTGCCTGGTTTCGCTCGGGGCCTCGACGATCGGCGCCGGCGGCCTGCTGTGGACTCTCGCGGAACAGGTCGAGGGGCCGATCATCGGAGTCGCGGCCGGCGGTACGCGCTGGAAGGACCCGGCGAGCCTGTGGCTGACACTGCTGGTGGTGGGCTCGGCGGTGTGGCTCGCGCACTGGCGTCAAGCGCCTTGGGCGGCCGATCGTCAGGCCCTGCCGCGCCGCCTGTACGTCTGGGCGGCGCTGCTGGCCGGCGTGCTGGCGGTCCTGGGCGGCGGCGTCGGCATGCTCGCCGCGGTGTTGCGCCAGGTGTTCAGCGCGCGGCCCACCCTCGCTGACAGCACGAACCTGAACTTCGGCCACTACCTCGCGGTGGTCGTCGTCGCCGCCGGTGTGGGCTTCTACCACTGGAGGGTGCTGAGGGCTGATGCGGCCGCGCGGCCACCCAAAGCCGCCGCGGAGCCGGCACCCGCCGTGGTAGCCGCCGTGGTGTCTCGCCTGGTCACTGCGCCTGGTGTCACAGAGCCACACACGCATCGCTACCTGCTCTCGGTGACCGACGCGACCGAGGACGACGTGCACCAGGCACTCTCCAGCCTGCCGCCCCACGCGGCCTACAAGCTCACCCCCGCGGAAATAGGGGCGCTGCCAGTTGACGGCCGCTGACCCGCAGAGTCTTCTCGATCTGGTCGACTGGCGCCGCCGCGTCGGCGACCTTTACCGGATCAGCGGACCC
>JBOHUQ010000019.1:0-27287 GCA_050734495.1 Candidatus Dormibacteraceae bacterium | reverse complement strand
CCGATCTCGCCATCGACCACAGCCTGGTGGCTTTCCGGCAATCGCTCGAGGATCTCGCCGACCGCGATGGCGTTGGCGGCGGCGCCCGCATTCATGTGGCAGTGGAAGCGCAGCCAGTCGACGGCGCCGACCGAGCCGTCCTCGTCCCAGGCGTCGCCGGCGGCCAATTCAGCCGCCTCCCGGGCGAAGGAAATCTCCTGCAGATCGATCACGCGACGGCGTTGAAACAGGCGCTCCCGAAGCAAATCGTTGGGATTTGGCGAGCAGACGTCTTGCGTCGCAAGCATGAAAACAGGATACCAAACAGACGTTCCCTAGTCAATAGATTTGATCTTAACAACGCCGATAACGAACCCATTTCCTCCGAACATCCCCAAGGCCACCCAAGCCCCGCCCCGACACCCTTTTCCTAGTCGCCTTCTCCGCCTCAACACAGCCGAGACCCCCACATCAGCGACGCGATCCGGACCTCCGGCCGGATCGACCCTCACAAAGGAATGTTGCCGTGCAGGCGCGGGCTGCGCCGCCGCTCCTTGCGCAACGCGATCCTCATGGCCCTGATCAGCTCCCACCGCGTGCGCCCCGGCTCGATCACGTCGTCGATATAACCCCGCTCCGCCGCGATGAACGGGTTGGCGAACCGCTCGGTGTAATCGCTCACGAGCTCACGGCGGCGGCCCACAGGGTCCGCGGCAGCCTCCAGCTCGCGATGAAAGACGATGTTGACCGCGCCCTCTGGACCCATCACCGCGATCTCCGCAGTGGGCCACGCCACATTGAAGTCCGCCCGAAGGTGCTTCGAGCACATGACGCAGTACGCGCCCCCATAGGCCTTGCGCGTGATCACGGTCAGCTTCGGCACACTGGCCTCGGCGAACGCGTAGAGCAGCTTCGACCCGTGCCGGATGATCCCGCCATACTCCTGCGCCGTCCCTGGCAGGAACCCCGGCACGTCGACAAACGTCACGAGCGGGATGTTGAACGCGTCGCAAAAGCGCACGAAGCGCGCGGCCTTCACCGAGGCGTTGATGTCGAGGGCCCCCGCCATCACCTTCGGCTGGTTCGCCACCACACCGATCGGATGTCCGTCCAGGTGCGCGAACCCGACCACCATGTTCATCGCGTAATACGGCTGGACCTCGAAGAAGTCTCCGTTGTCCACGACCATCCCGATGACGTCCTTGATGTCATAAGGCTCCTTCGGGTTGTCGGGGATGATCGTGGCCAGGCCCGGCGCCGCGCGCTCCGGATCATCGGTCGCGGCCAGCGCCGGAGGGGACTGGTCGAAGCTCTGAGGGATGTACCTGAAGAGGCGGCGCACCTGCGCGAAGCACTCGTCCTCCGACTCGGCCAGGAAGTGCGCAACGCCCGACTTGACGTTGTGGACCTCAGCGCCTCCAAGCGAGTCGAACGTCACGTTCTCCCCGGTGGTCACGCGAATCACCTCTGGCCCGGTGATGAACATGTAGCCGACCTCGTGCACCATGAAGGTGAAGTCGGTGATCGCCGGCGAGTAGACGGCGCCGCCGGTGCACGGCCCAAGGATCAGGCTGAGCTGAGGGACGAGGCCGCTGGCCTCGACGTTGCGCCAGAAGATCTCTGTGTAGCCGGCCAGGGAGACGACCCCCTCCTGGATCCGCGCGCCGCCGGAATCGTTGATCCCGATGATGGGGATCCGGTTTCGCAGAGCGAGGTCCATGACCTTGATGACCTTCTCGGCAAACACCTCGCCGAGCGAACCTCCGAACACCGATGCGTCGTGGCTGAACAGGACCACGTCCCGCCCGTCGATCTTCGCCATGCCTGTGACCACGCCGTCGCCCGGCACGCGCCTGCTCTCGAGCCCGAAACCGGAAGCGCGGTGCTTGGCGAAGATGTCGATCTCCTCGAACGAGTTGCGGTCGACCAGGCGGTTGATTCGCTCGCGCGCCGTGAGCTTGCCCTTGGCGTGCTGGCGATTGAATGCCTCCGCGTCGCCGTGACCCGCCTCGTACTTGCGCTGTCGCAGCTCGTTGAGCGGATCGACCTTACGTCGCTTCGGCGGCGTCGAGGCCATCAGGCCGCTCCACCCGGCCGGTACTCACCGAACACGCGGCGCAGCACCGTGCAGCACTCGCCGATCGTCACGTAGTCCGCGAGGGCCGCTTTGAGCGGGATCATCAGGTTGCCGGTGCCGCGCGCCGCGCTGTCGAGCTCGCCCAGGTGCTTCTCGACCAACTCATTGGACCTGCCCGCCCGTAGGCGTTTGAGCGCCCGCGCCTGCGCCACCTGGTGACGCGGGCTGATCTTCATGATCTCGACCGGCTCGGCGCCCATCTCGGAGTGGCGGTTCACCCCCACCACGACCCGCTCGCCTGACTCGATGCGACGCTGCAGGCGGTACGCGCTGTCCGCAATCTTCCGCTGGGTCCAGCCGCGCTCGATGCAGGCCACGGCGCCGCCCAGCTCATCCACCTCGGCCATGATCGCCTGCGCGTCTTCCTCAACGCGGTCGGTGAGATTCTCGACGTAGTAAGACCCGCCGAGCGGATCGGCGACCAGCGGTACGGAAGTCTCGTAACCGATCACCTGCTGCGTACGCAGCGCAAGCTCCGCTGCGCTCTGCGACGGGAGGCCCAGGGCCTCGTCATAGCCGTTGGTGTGCAGCGATTGCGTGCCGCCCAGCACCGCGCTCATGGCCTCGAGTGTGGTCCGTACGACGTTGTTCAGCGGCTGCTGCGCGGTCAGCGTGACGCCACCAGTCTGCGTGTGGAAGCGAAGGGCCAGCGAGCGCTGGTCGGTGGCGTGGAATCGGTCTCGCATGATGCGCGCCCACATCCGCCGAGCCGCGCGAAACTTCGCCACCTCTTCGAAGAAGTCCATGTGAGCGGCGAAGAAGAAGGAGAGGTGCGGGCCGAACTCGTCCACCGACAAGCCGGCCGACTGCGCCGCTTCGACGTATGCGATCGCGTTGCTCAGAGTGAACGCGATCTCTTCAGCCGCGGTCGATCCAGCCTCCCTGATGTGATAGCCGGAGATCGAGATCGTGTTCCAGTTTGGGAGCGAGCGGCCGCAGTAGGCGAAGAGATCGGTCACCAGGCGCATCGAGGGCTGCGGCGGAAAGATGTACGTACCTCGGGCCGCGTACTCCTTGAGGATGTCGTTCTGCACTGTGCCCGTGATCTTTTCGGGAGGACAGCCTTGCTTCTCGGCGACGAGCTGATACAGCAGGAGCAGCATCGCCGCGGTGGCGTTGATGGTCATCGAGGTCGAGACCTTGTCGAGTGGAATGTCCTTGAACAGGATCTCCATATCCTCGAGCGAATCGATCGCCACGCCAACCTTGCCGACCTCGCCGTTGGCCATCGGGTCGTCCGAGTCGTAGCCGATCTGCGTCGGCAGGTCAAAGGCGACCGAAAGGCCCGTCTGGCCCTGCTTCAGAAGGAACTGGTATCGCTTGTTCGATTCCGCCGCGGAGCCAAACCCTGCGTATTGGCGCATCGTCCAGAGGCGGCCCCGGTACATGTCCTCGTGGATTCCGCGGGTGAAAGGGAACTGGCCTGGAGGCGGCTCCTCCGCGCGCCTGTCCTCGACCGAGTAGACCGGCTTGATCCGAAGGCCGCTGTCGTTGATCGACTCGGTCACGTCTCTACGAACTCGGTCAAAACGCCGCCCATGCTCTTGGGGTGCACGAACGCGATGCGCCTGCCGTGAAGGCCGATCCGTGGCTCGGAGTCGATCAGCTCGAGACCGGTCTCGCGAGCCGCCTCGAGCGCCGCGCCAATGTCGGCGACGCCGTACGCGACGTGGTGCAGGCCGGGTCCGCGCCTGGCGATGAACTTTCCCACCGGCGAGTCCTCGCGCAACGGAGCCATCAGCTCGATCTCGTCATCGCCGATGCGCAACAGGGCGGCCTCCAGGCCTTCGTTTTCGCTGGCGGCGCGATATACGAGCTCGGCGCCGAACGCATTTTCATAGAGGTGGATGGCGTCGTCGAGGTCCGCCACCGCGACACCGATGTGGTGGATGCGATCCGGCGCGCTCAATACCTGTACCAGCCCTCGCCGGTCTTGCGGCCGAGCTTGCCGGCCTTGACCTTCGCCTCCAGCTGGGGTGATGGTCGGAAGCGCTCTTCCCCGGTGGACCGGTACATGTGCAGCCTTGCGTTGTAGGTCACATCGAGGCCGCTGAAGTCACCCAGCCTGAAAGGGCCCAGGGGCCAGTTGAGGCCCTTCTCGACCGCGCTGTCGATGTCCTCGAAACTTGCGACGCCGGCGTCCAGGAGCCGGTACGCCTCCTGCGTCGCGGCGTGCAGGATGCGGTTGACGATGAAGCCGTCGATCTCCTTGTTGATGAGCACTGGGGTGCGACCGATCGCGCGCGCGACCGACAGGGCCCGCTCCACCGTCGCGTCGGAGGTGCGCGGTCCGCGCACCACCTCGACCAGGTCCATCACCAGCACGGGGTAGAAGAAGTGCATGTTCACGCAGCGCTCGGGACGCGAGGTCATGTCTGCGACCTTGCTGATCCCCATCGTCGAGGAGTTGCTGGCCAGGACCGCGTCGGGCGGCGCCGCGCGGTCGAGCTCGGCGAAGACCGCGCGCTTCAGCTCGAGGTCTTCGAAGACCGCTTCGATGACGAAATCGGCGCTCTCTAGAGCCTCGGACAGATCAGTGGTGTCCCGCACGCCGGCCAGGGCCTTCTCGGCTTCGTCCTCGCCGAGCCTTCCCTTCTCCACCCGCCGCATCACGTGGCCGCGATTAGATTCGCGCGCTTTTTGAAGCTGCTCGGCGCTCTTGTCGTGGAGCGACACCTCAACTCCATGGAGCGCCGCCTGCTGCGCGATCTGAGAGCCCATGCTTCCGGCGCCGATCACCGCGAGCCGAGTCATTGAATCGAAAAGACTCGCGTGACGCGGTTGAGGGTCGCGATGTTCGGGAGCAGCCCGTCGATTTTCAGCTTGCCTTGCAGCAGCTTGAGGGCCACTCCTCGACCGACGCCGTCGTAATAGACTGGCAGGCCGAAGACACCGATCTTCAGGTTGCTCAGGCTCATGACTGTGTCCGCCTCGGCGCGGATCGTGATCGTGCGCCGAGGCTCGAGGCCGTTGTAAACCGTCAGCCTTCCCGAATCGAACACCAGCGTCACGCCCTCGTCGATGTCGGTGACCCAGATGCCCACCCGGGTTGTGAGCGCGTCGAAGTCATGCCGCTTGCCCGGATTGGCCTTCACGTTGGCGTCGATGAGGCCGCCCAGCATCTCGGCGAACGCGCTGGGCTCCTCGCTCGCGTAAGCGACCACCGTGGCTTGCTTTACTGTTCGTCGGGCCATTCGGTTGGCACTCGGGTCGTGCAATCGGTCAGCTCCTGCGATGCCTTCGTGTACCGCACGATGGTCGGCAGGTCGCCCTTCAACTTGAGCTTGCCCTGCAGCATGCCCTTGGTCGCGTCCAGCTCCTTGGTGGCGACCTGCTTCCAGCGCGAGTACGGGGCGGTGATCACAAAGTCGCATTCCTGCGCGTCGGCCGCGGCCCCGACCCTGATGTCACGAGCGTCGCCATCGAACAGGTCCATCACCACTCCGCGCGACTCCGGGAAATGCTTGTCAGGCTCGGCCTCGACCACCAAGCCGACGGTCCACTTCCATCCCTTGCCCGCCGCCTTGTAAGCGCTGGACCTGTTGACCTCGTCCTTGAACTGCGTCGCCCAATCGTCAGAAAACGCCTTGATCGCCATGTTCTCCTCCTGTCCCATTGAGGACGCCGACAAGGTTACCTACACCCGGGTGGTGCCAGACTCCGGCCGTCCCGGACGTACTTGATTCCCGCAATGCGTCGCGAGGAGTAAATACTGGATCAAGTCCCCTCGATGTACCGGAATGAGAGCAGCCACGCGCGTAGCGCCTGGCGATGAGAGAAAACCATCCGGGTTTCTCTCATATCCCCTCGAGAGTGAACCTCATCGTGTTCTGGCCGATCGCGATCAGGTCGCCGTCGGACAGCTGCTTTTCGATCACCGGCTCTCCGTTGACCAGCGTGCCGTTGGTGCTCCCGAGGTCGCTGACCCAGAAGTAGCCGCCCCGCACCTCGATCCTTCCATGGTGACCCGAGGTCGCAGGGTCTCCGACGACGACGTCGTTGTCAGGGGCGCGGCCGAAGTTCACCATCTGACTCGGCAGGGCCACCATCCGACCCGCGAAGGGTCCTGACTCGAAGGTCAGCAGGGCGGCAAACGCGGTGCCCGATGCGATCTGCTCCACAGGCACGGCCTGGAGCGAAACGGTCTGCCTCGAGTCGGACGGGTTTTCAGAATGCTGCCAGACCGGGATGATCGAGGTCGCTTCTTCAAAGGTCTCGGGTGGGGCGGCGGCCGGCGATCCATTGCCGGGCGAGGTGCTCCCCGGCCAGCGCAGCATCGTGGACGTCACAGACGCGGGCGCGGGCGGGTTTGTCGCCTGCGCGGGCTCGGCCGCCGGCTCAGGTTCGGGTTCTGGGCTGGTGTCGGGGATGGTCTCCCGCCAGGACCTGTCGACCGCGGCCACCGGCTCCGGCTCCGGTTCGGATGCGAGCTCGGGCTCCCGGTCAGGATCGGAGTCGGGCTCAGAAGTGGCGGCGGGCTCCGACTCGACCACAGGTTCCGCCTCGGCCTCGGCCGCGGAGGGCGGTGCGGGCTCGCCGGGGACCAGCGGTTCCTGCACCGGCTCAGGCTCGGGTTCCGATTCGAGCGCCGCCACCGGTTCCAGCTCGGGCTCGGGTTCCGATTCGAGCGCCGCCACCGGTTCCAGCTCGGGCTCTGGTTCGGAGGCGACCAGCGGCTCCGGCTCTGGTTCAGGTTGAGGTTCAGGTTCACGCTCGGCCTCAGCCTCAAGCTCGGGCTCGGGAGCAGGCTCCGCCGCAGCCTCAGGCTCGCGCTCGAGCGCAGGCTCCGGCTCGGGGAGGTCGGGCAGCGCTTCCGGTTCCGCGAGCTCCGGCTGGACCGCCTCGATCTCCGTCGTCGGTTCGGAGGGCGCCACCGTCGGAAGTACAAGGGTCTCGGTCTCGAACTGCGCTGCCGCCGGCTCAGCCGGCAGCTCGCGCGTTGCAAAGTCAGGCACTGGAAGCACCTGGGTGGCAGCCTCCTCGACGACCCGCTCCGTGGCGGCCGTGCCGAGGAAGCGCTCGAACCAGCCCGCGATGCGGCGCAACCGTTCCACGCGACGGTCTGGCCGGCCGCTTCGCGAGAGATCGTGCGACTCCTCGGGGAAGCGGACGAGCTCGACGGTCTTGCCGAGCAGGCGCAGCGCGCCGAAAAGCTCCTCCGATTGCGAGATGGCGCAGCGCAGGTCCATCTCGCCAGCCGTGAGCAGGAGCGGAGTCTTCATGTTCTGGACGTACCGGATCGGCGAGCGCCGCCAGAGCTCATCAAGGTCCGGCCACGGTGGAGGCCCGAGCTCGAGCGTGCCCCAGAGCACGATGTCGTGCTGGGAGTACTCGCTGACGAGGTTCGAGATCGAGCGCATGGAGACCGCCGCGGAGAACCGATCCGTCTGGCCGATCACCCAGTTGGTCATGTAGCCGCCGTAGGACCCACCACCGATTCCCATGCGGGAGGTGTCCACGTAGCCAGTGCGTTCGATGATCTGGTCGAGCGCGCTCATCAGGTCGACGTAGTCCTTGCCGCCCCAATCGCGAACCACCTCGCGGCGGAAGCGCTCGCCGTAGCCATCCGACCCGCGCGGGTTGAGATACAGCACGACATATCCCATGCCGGCCAGCACCTGCAGCTCGTGGAAGAACGCCCATCCGTACTGTCCGTGCGGGCCGCCGTGAACCTCGAGCACCAGCGGGTGCACCTTTTCAGAGTCCAGGTCCTGCGGCTCGAGCAGCCAGCCTTCGATCACCCAACCGTCGGGCGCGGTGAATTGATGGCGTTCGGGCTGGGCGACATAGCGGTCGTGCAGCCACGGGTTCAGGTCGGTCAGCCGTGCCTCGGCACCCTGCGTGAGAATGTGCAGCTCTCCCGGGTGGTTCGCGTCGGAGGCGGCAAACGCCGCCACCCCATGAGCGAGGTCGAAGTCATAGATCCGTCGCTGGCCGGCCGCCTCCTGCCTGACGTTTCCTTCCAGGTCGCTCGAGTACAGGCTGGTGACGCCCGGGCCGCTGGCGAGGAAGTAGATGCGGTCCCCCGCCGGCGCCCAACACAGGCGGCTGCCGTGGCCGGCCCTCATGTCGGTGATGATGCTGTCGGTGACGCCCTGGTCGAAGGTCGCGGTCAAGCAGCGGGGTACCTCGCCTGTCAGCGGTACGACCCACAACCGCTCGACCAGGCCCGGGTCAAGCCCGCTGGGAGCGATGAAAGCGATGAGGTCTCCACGTGGCGACCATGCGGGCGCGCTCAAATAGAAGCCGCCACCAAGCCGGTGCCGGTTGCCGGCCAGGTCGACCAGGTAGAGGTTCACGTCTCGCTGCAGGTCGGCGCCAGGCTCGGCGTTTCCAGCAGCGACCAGGCTCTTGCCGTCGGGCGCCCAGTCGAAACCGGTTACGTCCCAGGCGCCGGTGGTCAGCTGCGTAACGGTTCCACCGCTTGCGGACACTACAAAGAGGTGGTGGTATCTGCCATCGACGAAACCCTGGCCGTCGTGCTTGTAATCGAGGCGGCGGACGACCCGGGCCACCGGAGCACGGCGCGGCTGGTCTCTTCCTTCAGGCGGGCGCGGGTCGTCCACCACAGCCTCGGGGTCGGAGAGCAGGGTGCCGACGAAGGCGATCCGCGTGCCGTCGGGAGACCACATCGGGCTCGCCGCGCCTTCCGGGATCCAGCTCAGCTGGCGGGGCTCGCCCCCGGCCGTGAGGTCGAGCACGAACAGCTGATCGACCGGACCGACCTTGCTCATGAAGGCGAGACGGCGGCCGTCAGGCGACCACTCGGGCGAATGATCCCGGCGAGGGGAGCCCGTCGGCTCGATCGGCTCGGACTCGAGCAGCTTCCGGACGACGACCCGGCTGCGGTTCTGTCGGGACTCGGCGTCCGCCCAACCCAGCTGGTAAGCGACGCGTTCGCCGTCGCGACTCAGCCGGACGTGATCGATCCAGCGAAATCGATAGAGGTCGTCCGCGCTGATTGGGGCAGCCATCGCCGTAGCCCGATGCTATCAGCAGCCAACATGCTTTCGGTACGGACCTACTTGACCGCGGCACCGTATCGTCTCGCGGTACAACAACTGTGGGAACAGAGATGAGCAACCGGCAGGCGGCGCTCCGCGGATTCGGATGGGGCGCGCTCGCAGGGCTGGCGCTCGTCGCGCTCATGTACCTCGCAAGCCTCCTGCTCGGCCTCAAGCCACTCCCCCAGCTGCTCAACCAGCCCCTTCTTGCGCTGATGCCCGGCTTCGTGTTCGGATTCCTGATCGACACGCTCCAGCACGCCGGCAAGGTCGTCGAGGAGTTCGGTTTGATCCTCGCAATGGTGATAGGGCTGGGCGTGCTGGGCGCCGCGTGGGCCGTGGCGGCGCTGCGCTGGAAGATCTCTTACCTCGCGCTCATGTTCGCGGGCGTCGGGTGGCTGGTCGTGGTGGCGGTTCTTCTGCCGGTGTCCGGGTCGGGTTTCCTGGGCCTCAACGACGGGCCCGCCACTCCCCTGATCTGGGCCGCGCTCTTTGCCGTGTACAGCGTCGTGCTGCAGCTCGGGAGCGAGGGGAGCGGCGCGGCTGGAGTGGACGCCGGACGGCGGCGGCTGCTCGGAACGCTGCCTCTCACGATCGGCGCGCTCAGCCTCGGGGTGCTTGCGTACAGGCTGCTGCCCGACTGGTACCAGGCCATTTTCAACCCGCCGGAGGCGGGGCTTCGTGGGCCCGCTCCGGAGATCACGCCGATCGACAACTTTTACGTGGTCTCAAAGAATTTCACCGACCCGGTGGTGGACGCGCAGGGCTGGAGCCTGACCGTCGGCGGACTGGTGGACAAGCCGCTCAAGCTTTCGCTCTCGGACCTGCGCGCTCTGCCCGGCGCGACCGAGTTCGTGACGATGGAGTGCATCAGCAACGACGTGGGCGGCGGGCTGATGAGCACGGGCGGCTTCACCGGGGTGAGGTTGCGCGATCTGATCAGCCTGGCGGGGGCAAAGGCGTCGGGAACATGGGTCGCGTTCACAGCCCGAGATGGGTACACGGAGAGCCTCCCCGTCACCCTGGTGCAGAGCTCGCCGGAGATCCTCGTGGCGTACGACCTGGACAACGCTCCGCTTCCGACGAGCCACGGGTTCCCGGCGCGGATGGTGATCCCGGGGCACTATGGGATGAAGGGGCCCAAGTGGCTGGACCGCATCGACCTGGTCACGCACGAGAGCGGCGGGTACTGGGAGCAGCAGGGGTGGGACCACAACGCGATCGTCAAGACGACCGCTCGGATCGATGCGCCGGCGGATGGGGGCGTGATCAAGCTTGGGACGGTGACGATCGCGGGGGTCGCGTTTGCCGGAACGCGTGGGATCAGCAAGGTGGAGGTCAGCACGGATGGCGGCTCGAGCTGGAGCGAGGCGCCGTTCAAGACGCCGCTCTCGGCGTTCACGTGGGTGTTGTGGTCGGTGGATTGGACGCCTTCGGCGGAGGGGGCTTATCGCATCATGGCGCGGGCAACCGATGGGACGGGGGCGCTGCAGGATGCGCGGAGTGCCGCCAGCTACCCAGGCGGCGCCGGTGGGTTTCACTCGATCCACGTCGATATCAGCAAGTAGCTGCGGGGACGAGAGTTGGACCCTCCACGTTCTGGGGAGAGGGCTGGGAAGAGGGAGTTGGGGCGGGGCTGGGTGGGCGTTGTTGCATGTCTGGTGGGCGGACACGGGCCGGAGGGGGACTGGGAAAGGGGCGTTGGGCGGGGGCTTAGGTGGCGTTGTTTGACGTTTGGTGGCGGTGGTGGTTTTGTAAATTAGGTATTGACGTTTCTTCCACCATCGCCTCGTGCATGAAGGTGGGTGGCAGGTGATCAAAGTCGGCCGCGAGTTTCAGTTCCTGCCGCCGGATCGCGTGGTGATGAGGCGGGCGCGCGGGCCGGGGATGCGCTGGGCGGCTTAGCTCTCCGCCGTGTTACTTCATCGTCCAGAGGGCTTTCAGGGTGTCCCAGCCCATCCGGAACATGCCTTCCTTGCGGACCATCTTCACGATGTTCGATTGCTTCGTCCACTTCGAGCTGCCGTCGACTCGGAGGAACTCATCGAGCACGGTGTCGAGCACCTGCGGGTATTTCGTCAGCATCTGCGGGTTGTGCTCGAGCAGTGGCACCGCCCCGTCGTACTTCTTCATGTCGGCCATGATCCACGAGTGATCGAGCCTGCCCCTGTACTCCGCGAGGCGGCGCTCCGAGTAATCCTCGGTCTCCTTGCAGTGCACCGCTGTGAGGCCGGCCAGGCGGCCTGATTCCATCGCGAGGTTTGAGCCCTCGCGGTGCACGGGGTTCGACAGCATCGCCGCGTCGCCGCACACCAGGTAGCCCGGGCCGTAGAGCTTGGGGATCCCGCGGTGGCCGCCCTCTGGAATCAAATGCGCCAGGTACTCCACCGTCTCGGCGCCGCGCAGCAGCGGCTTCACCGCCGGATGCTGCTTGAAATGCTCCATCAGCTCGTTCGGGCTCCGCAGCGTCTGGTTGAACTCACTGAGCAGCGCGCCACCTCCGACGGAGAGGGTGTCCTTGTTCGTGTAGATGAACATGAACCCGGACATGCCCATCGTCGAATCGCCGAAGCACTCGATGGTGCAGCCGTCGCCCGGGTCGCAGTTGAACCGTTCCTCGATCAAACGCGAATCGAGCTGCATGATCTCTTTGACCGCCATCGCCACCTCGTTGGGGCGCAGCTTTCGCCGCAGCGGTTTGCCGTTGATCAGCGTTTTCTCCAGCAGGCCCGCGCCCAGCCCAATTCCCTCGCACACGATCGTCACATCGGCATACACGTCGTCCCCACGACCCGTGCCCACACCGATCACGCGGCCGTTTTTCGTGATCAGCCGCTCGACCACCGTTTCGGGGACGACCACCGCGCCGGCCTTCTCCGCCTGCTCCGCGAACCACGCGTCGAACTTGGCTCGCAGAACCGAATAGGAGTGAGGCCTGGCCTTGTTGCGCAGGTTCTTGTAATCCAGGCCGATCGCGGCCTGGGGCGTCATCATCCATCGCCTCTCCTCGATGATCGGGCGCTCCAGCGGAGCCTCTTTCCACGCGTCGCCTACGATCTCTTCGAGGTAGTGGTTGTAGAGGATGCCGCCCATCACGTTCTTTGCCCCCGGCCTGGCGCCCCGTTCCAGCAGCGCCACCTGCAGTCCGGCCTTCGCCATGGTGATCGCCGCGGCAGAGCCCGCCGGACCGGCGCCGACGACCACGGCGTCGAACTTTTCCTCTTCAGCCATTCACGCAAATTGAAACTCATTGGGCTGACAGGCGGCGCCGGCTCCGGCAAGTCCACCGTGTCAGCGATGTTGAAAGACCTCGGCGCGACGGTCATCGACGCGGACGAGGCCGCTCACGCCGCTTACGAGCCGGGCAGCCCGGGATTCGAGTCGGTGGTCCGCGAGTTCGGGTCTGAGTACGTGCGCGATGGGCGCATCGATCGGGCTCGGCTGGGTGAGCTGGTCTTCCATGACGACGAAGCCCGCGATCGCCTGAACGCGATCGTCCATCCCCTTGTCCGGGAGTGGATGGCGGCACGCACCGCCGAATCGATCGAAGCCGGCGCGGACATGATCGTGCAGGAAATTCCGCTTTTGTTCGAGAACCGGCTCGAGCCGCTCTACTCGACGACGGTGCTGGTCTACGTGCCCGAGCCGGCCCAGCTGAGGCGGCTGGTCGAAGGCCGCGGCCTCAGCGAGGACAGGGCCCTGGCGATGATCGCCTCACAGATGCCGATCGAGGACAAGCGAAAGCTCGCGGAGCACGTGGTCGACAACAGCGGCACCCGCGAGGCGACGCGAGCGGAGGTCGAACGCATTTGGAACGAGGCGCTGGCCGTCAGATGACACCCTGGCGCTGCAACTCCTCGTAACGGGACGCGTCGACCCCGAGTTCAGCGAGCACCGCGGCCGTGTGCTCACCCAGGCGCGGCGCGTCGCCGTCGACACGGCGGAGCTTTAGGCGTGCAGCGATTTGCGGGTGCGACATCACCTCGTCCAGCTCGAGCACCGGCTCGCAACATGCATCGCAGTCCGCCAGCTCCTTCTCCCACTCGGACCGAGTGCGTGACGCGAATAGCTCGTCCAGTGCCCGGTGCACCGCTTCGCCTTCAGTTCCTTCCGCGTACTGCTGATCGATGAGGTCCGGGCGGCCGACCGCCTTGCAAAGGGTGGCCCAGAACTTCGGCTCGAGCGCGGCGACGCTGTAGAACCCGCCGCCCCTGCACGCGTAGACGCGGTAGCACGCGTACCGGCCGGACAGGCGCTGGTCTCCCCTCCCCACCACCTCGCCACCCGCGCGCGCCGCGAACGCAAGTGCGAGCCAGCTCACGGCGCCGTCCGTCATGGATGCATCGATCCACCGTCCTTCCCCTCCGCGTTGCACCGCGACCAGCGCGCCCAGGATGGCGACCGCCGGCTGCAGGCCGCCGCCCCCGATGTCCGCCACCTGGACCGAGAGCGGAATGGGCGGGCCGCTCTTCTCGCCGTTGAGACCGAGCCCTCCGGCCGTCGCCATGTAGTTCAGGTCGTGACCGGCCCGAGACGCAAACGGACCGTCCTGCCCGTAGCCGGTGATAGAGCACATGACCAGGCGCGGGTTGCGCGCGTGCAGCACATCCCAACCGAGGCCCAAACGCGCCATGACACCAGGGCGGTTTCCTTCCACCAGTGCGTCCACGTGCTCCACCAGCTGCAGCAGCAGATGGCGACCCGCCTCCGACTTCAGGTTGAGCGTGATGCTCCGCTTGTTGCGGTTGATCGCATCGAAGAGGGCGCTCTGGCCCTGCACCAGCGGCGGAGTCCAGCGCATGTAGTCACCCGCGCCCGGCTCCTCCACCTTGACGACATCAGCCCCCATGTCCGCCAGGAGCATCGTGCAGAACGCGCCGGGCAAGAGCCGGGTCAGGTCGAGAACTCGAATTCCGGTTAGAGGCACGGGCTCAATTCTCCGCGAAGGCGACAAATCCGGGCCCCCGTGCGTTAATACCGCATGAAAGGCTCACGTCCCAGGATGCGTTCCCGCAACCCCCGGCTTGGCGAGATGACGATCAAGGTCCCGGCACCCTTCGCCGGGATCTCCGACCTGGGCTTCACGGCCCAGTACCGCGCCCAGGAGTTCAACGAGCCTCAGCGCGACATTCCCTTCCTGATCGAAGGTCCCCAGCCTCCGATGCTTCGGCTCACCGAGCTGCTTCAGCTTCTGAGCGGATCCGGATCGCCGGCCTACGAGTGGAGCGACCCCGTGATGCTCAGCGACGAGGTGGTCATGCTCGCGTTCCGCGACCGCATCGCGAAGGGTGGACAGCAGCTGTCGGACGGAGCCCGCGCAACCGACTACGTGATGAACCTGGTGTGCCCGGTCGTCTTCACCTTCCTGCGGGACTGCGCGATGATCGCCCACCTTCGCCTTTCCGAGGTGATCGAGATGCGCGTCAGCGCCGAGCAGAAATCCGTGGCCGAGCTCACGATGCCGCTCCAGCACATAGTCCGGCCGAACGGCGAGCGCCTGCTCTGGGGCCTCGCCGGCTAAGACTTTTAGGGAGTCGGAGACACTCTCGACGAGGTGGCCGTCACGTCGCTGGCCCTCGCGGCGCTCGCCGTCGTGACGGGCGGCGCGGCTATCGCCGCCGGCCCCTGGTTGGTGAAGTACAGCGCGAGCGGCACGACGATCATGCCCACAAGGACTGTCAGCACGAACGTGACCGCCCCCCACTCCCGGCGCAGAACAGACCAGTTCACGAGCGCAGAATTCTACCGAGACCGAGGCGCGGAGGGTTTTCCGGCCGAGACCGAGGCGCTTCTAGTAGTCGTCGTCGGAGGAGTGTGCGAGGCCTTCCTCTTCCTTCTTCTTGCGCTGGTTCAGGAGCCGGATGAAGTCCTGCGCCCGTGCGAGGGCCTTCCAGCGCTCTGGGAAAAAGTCCTGGACCAGGATCTGCCGATCCGGCAGCTGATACACGGTGACGCACCATTTCTGGAGGGTGCGCGAAACCTCGACCTCGAAGTCCTTCTCCGCGGTCTCGTACTTGACAACCTTGTCGTCGTCGAACCTTCTTCGTCCTGATACAGCCATAGGTAATTCACTCGGGTGGGCATTCGGCTCATTGAGCCATTTGATTATAGCCCCGCTCGCCTCCCTCTCCGGTCGAGGTCAGGACCCGCCCAGGAGCTCTCGCAGGAGGGGCGCCAGCTCCTCCCGGAGGTCCGTCCGTTTCATGGCCAGGGTCAGGTTGGCGCGCAAGTATCCGGGCACCGTGCCGGTGTCGTAGTACTCGCCCTCGAACTCGATACCCACGACCGGGTGGCGCCCAATCGTGCGCTTGATGGCGTCGACGAGTTGAATCTCGTTTCCGGCGCCAGGCTCGGCTCGGTCGAGCTCCTCGAACACCGCCGGTACGAGGACGTAGCGGCCGAGCGCGGCGAGGTCTGACGGCGCGTCGTCGGCGGGGGGCTTTTCGACGAGGTCGACGACCTCGTGGATCCCGTTGTTCGACGTGCCCAGGGCGACGATCCCGTAGCGGCTGACCTCACTCTTGGGCACGCGGCGCAAGGCCAGCACGGTGGCGCCCGTCTTGCGATAGGCATCGATCAGCTGCTTGAGACAGGGCTCCCCACCGAGGATCACGTCGTCGGCCAGGAGGACAGCGCACGGCTCGCCCTCCACCAGGCGCCGCGCCGTCCATACAGCGTGCCCGAGGCCCAGCGGCTCCTTCTGCTGCAGGTAGGTGATGTCGACCTGGTTGCTCAGCTCGTCGACCTCGCTCAGTATGTGGAGCAGGTCGCTCTTGCCGCGCACCGTCAGGTAGTGCTCGAGCTCGAGCGATCGGTCGAAATGGTCGACGATGGCGCGCTTTCCGCCGCCGGTGACCATGATCACCTGCTCGATGCCGCTGGCGATGGCCTCCTCGACGCCGTACTGGATCGTCGGCTTGTCGACGAGCGGGAGCATCTCCTTCGGCTGCGCTTTGGTGACCGGGAGAAATCGCGTACCTAGGCCGGCGGCGGGAAAGATTGCTTTTCTCACCGGAGGCATGGCCACGGAGGACAATCTATCGGTTGGCAACACTTGACGGTATCCGGCCGGGACTCGAGGGACGGCTCGAAAGGGTTGTGGAGGGCGAGCTGATCACCCGGCATGTCGGCGGCGCCGGCACGTTTGCGACGCCCGCGATGATCGGCCTGATGGAGATCACCAGCCACCGCTCCGTGGAACCCTTGCTTCCGGAAGGTCACACCACAGTCGGCTACGAGGTCCACGTTCGCCATTTCGCCCCGGCGGTTCCGGGGAGCACCGTTCTGGTCACCACGATGGTCACCGAAGTTAAGGGCAACAAGCTCTACTTCGACGTCGAGTGCCGGCAAGGCGAGAAGGTCATCGGCGCGGGCATCCACAAGCGCGCGATCGTGCCGGCGGCCTTCTAGGCGTGCGGTCCCTTCCCCTTCCTAGTTCGCTTGTCGGCGAGGTGTTGCGCGAGCTTCTTCAGGCCTGGGTTGACCTCGATCACCCTGGGTCCCCGCACCTTCTTGTCGCGGGCCTTTACGTGGGCGCTCTCCTTCGGCGACACGCGCTCTAGCTCGTCGTTCACCGCCTGATGGTAACTTCGGGCATCACGCCCGCTGACGTCGAGCAAGCTGCCGAGGACCTGCGACCCTATCTTTCCCGAACGCCGCTGCAGTATTCCCGCGCCTTCACCGACAAGGCGCGCTGCCAGGTGCACCTGAAGATCGAATCGATCCAACCCATTCGCGCCTTCAAGGTTCGAGGCGCGCTCAACAAGCTGATCCGCATGACCCCGGACCAGCGCGCCGCTGGCGTGATCACCGCCTCGGCCGGGAACCATGGCCTCGGTGTGGCGTATGCCGCCGCCGCATTCAAGGCGCCCGCCACCGTGTACGTACCGGAGGCAGCCAATGCGTTCAAGGTCGAAGCTATCCGCAGGCTGGGCGCCCACGTGGCCGCCGCCGGACGCAACTACAACGGCGCGTACGTCGAAGCGCTCGCGGCCCAGAAGGAGAGCGGGGCAATGTTCGTGCACGCCTATGACGACCCCGACGTGGTCGCCGGCCAGGGCACCATAGCCGCCGAACTTCTTTCCGACCTCGATGAGTTCGACACGGTGCTGGTGCCTGTCGGAGGGGGTGGGCTGATCGGCGGCATCGCCCTCTACATCAAGTCAAAGAAGCCGGCGATCAAGGTCATCGGCGTCGAGCCGGCGGGGGCGGACGCGATGTCCCGCTCGCTCCGCGCGGGAAGCATCGTCACCCTCGACCGGGTGAGCACGATCGCCGACGGGCTCGCCGCGTCGGCGCCCGGGAAGCTGACTTTCGAGTTGGCGCGGAAGTATGTCGACGAGGTGCTCCTGGTCGAGGAGACCGAGATGCTCCGCGCGATCCGCCTGCTGTTCGAGTGGGAGCACCTGCTCGCCGAGCCGGCCGGCGCGGCCGCCCTCGCGGCCCTGCTGTACCACTACCGCCCGGTGCCGAATGAAAGGGTCGTCGTCATCCTGTCCGGGGGCAACGTCACGGACGAAGTCATGCTCCGAGCCCTAAAAAGTCGGTGACCGAGTACCCTGAAGCGGTTCCCGTAACGAACTGCTGGAGGGGTTGAAAGATGAAGGCTTACGTCCTCATCAACGCGTCACCGGGGCGCGCGCTCGAGGTGGCCAAGAAGATGGAAGGGACCAGCGGCATCACGGCCGCCGATGCGATCACCGGCGAGTACGACGTGATCGCGGTCTGTGAGGCGCCCGACGTGAACTCGATCGGCTCGCTGATCGTCGACAAGATTCAGAAGATCGATGGCGTCTTCAAGACGATCACTTGCCTGGCGGTGAAGTAGCCGCGAGCTGATCCGCGGCCAGAGCGGCCGCGACCTCCGGCAACGCGGAGAGCCACGCGGCCATGCGTGGCATCTCCTGTTCGAAGCTGCCGACCGACGGAGACCACGTGAGGTCGCGCCTGGACTGAGAGTCGTCATAGAAGTGGTGCCTGCCCAGGACGTCCACAGCGTAGGTTCCCGGCCACACCACCGCCCCAGGCGCGGTCGCAGTCTCCACTGCGAGCGCCCGCAGGTACATGAGGTCGTAGGGCAGGCTCACGATGGTGCCTCCGATGCCGACCCAACGAACAGCGGATTCCAGCAGCTCCCGCCAGCTCGCGTCGAACCCCCCCACCAGGTAGCTGTGACCGGGCCGGCCGCGGTCGGCCGCGGCCAGGCACGCGCGCCCGACGTCCGCGGCGGACACGAAAGTCTGCCTCGCGCGTCCACCGCCCGGCAGCCACACGCGACCATCGGCGAGCGAGCTCATGAGCCTGGGCAGGATCCAGTCCTCTCCCGCGCCAAAGATGCGCGCGGGCCGCACCACGACGACCTCGAGATCTTCGGCTGCCTGGATCAGCCACCGCTCTTCTTGCAGCTTCAACCTTTCGAACGCGTGGACCGGCTTCAAGGGAGACCTCTCGTTCGCTTGGCCCGGCTGCCCCGATCCGTAGACGTCTGCCGTCGACACGTGAACGATCCGCCGGACGCTGGCGCGCCGCGCCGCCGCGACGATTCGTTCCAGCAGCGGCGGCGGGCTTTTCCTGAAACGAAGCCGGCGGGCGGGCGACCAGGTCTGGGCACAGTTGATGACCACCTCGACCGCGCTGATCGCGTCCGAGAGCGTTTCGTCGTCCGCGTCCGCATAGAGCTCGATGACCGGCACCTCCGCCGCGAGCGCGCGCGAAACCTGATCGCCTAGAAACTCACCCGCGCCGATGACCAGTTGCAACGCGCTCGCGATTCTAAGCTCGGCGGCCCCTCAGGCCCCTGGCCAGCGCGAGCCGGACGTTCTCGACGACCTGCGTCACACGCCGGCTGAGCTCCCACCAGGCGGGCACGTCCGGCCTGATCGGCGGGCCGATCGTGACGTCGATCCTGCTGAAGGGTCGCAGCACGTCCGTGCCGCGGACGGACACCGGAACGATCGGCACGCCGGCCTGAAGCGCGAAATGTCCGATTCCGGTCTTGAGCGGCCGGAGGGCCCGCCCGCGCGAGTAGCGGCCCTCGGGAAAGATCAGCACCACGCCGTTCCGCTCGAGCACTTGGTAGACCGTGCGGAGCCCCGCCTCGTCGAGCTCGCCGCGGTGCGGAGAGATGGGAAAGACTCCGATCAGAGGCAGCAGCCGGCGCTTCCAGCCCTGGTTGAAAACCGTGTCCCGTTTCGCCATCGTGTAGATCAGCGGCGCCTCGGGGAAGAACGGGATGATGAAGGCCGGGTCGAACCAGGCCTGGTGGTTGGCCCCGATGATGTAAGGCGCGGCCGGGATGTTCTCGAGGCCGGTCACGCCGACGCGAAAGAACAGCAGGACGAGCCACCGGACGATGCGACGCACCACGCGATAGAACCGATGCGGCCGCATCGGATCGGGGTGGACGAGCGGGTCGAGCGGACCGGCGACGAGCTCCCGGTACTCCGGGCTCGTGTACTGCTTCCGATCCCGGGCGGGCTCACTACGTGTCGAGGAAGCGTCGGAGGACGCGGTTGAACTCCTCTGGCCGTTCGGCCTGGGGCGAGTGGCCGGCCCCTTCGATCACCGCGAGCTTCGAGAGGCCGATCATCGCGTGCGCTCGCGCCGCATGCGCGACCGGGAACAGGGGGTCATCGGCTCCCCAGATGAGCTGGACCGGAAGCTTCAGCTCGTTAAGCCGCGCGGTCACGTCGTGATCTCCGCCGAACAGCGCGCCCGGTTTGATCAGCGATCTGACGGTCGACAGGTAAGCGTTGTGGAATCCATCGGTCGCGTACATCTCCCGAAGATCGTCCAGGTAGCCGTCGTCCATCGACTTCACAAGGTCCGCGCTGGCGCCCGCATAGCGAGCGGCCACCCGGCGGATCATGTTCGGAGGCGCCCAGTGGAGCGCGTTTCGCGCAAACCTCATCACCGCCTCACCCACGCGCGGCACGGTCACCAGGCCGTATGTCATCTGAGCCATCCGGACCTTTGGCCTGCCCAGCCCGAGCGTGTTGACCAGCACGAGCTTGCGCACCAGGCGCGGCTGCTCGAGCGCAAGCTCCAGCGCGATGCGCCCCCCGAGTGAGGCCCCGACGACGCTCGCGGAGCGCAGTCCGCGATCCTCCATGTAGCGTTCGACGAAGCGCGCGAAGTACTGGATCGTGTAACGCGCTCGGGGTTTTTCCGTGCGGCCGTATCCCGGCAGGTCGGGGGCGAACACGCGATGCCGGACCGCGCCGGCCTCGAGGTTGTATCTCCATTCCATGTAGCCGGACGACCCGAGGCCGTGGATGAAAACCACAGGAGAGCCGTGGCCGCCGTGCGAATGGTGGACGCGCAGCGAGCCAACCTCGATGAACTCCGAGCTGATCGACTTTGGGGTGCGGCGTTCCGTTCCGATCACGCGTCCTGTCTCGGAAGCATACGGGCGGGGGCCGGAACGCCCGAAACCATCGTTCCCGAGGCGAACCGGGTGGTCTGCGATCCGTCGATGACCGTCACGGAGCCAGGCCCCAAGGCCCGCCACCCGTCTTTCATCCATACCGCGGCGCTGCGCTCGTCGATGCCAAGCAATGTCTTCCCGGGCAGCTCCTGTTCGGCTGACTCGATCCAGCGATGGCCGAAGGTCTCGAAATGCGGCAGCACGGCGGTGTCGGGCACCAATCCGAGTGCCTGCGCCGGCCTGCGGGTGAACCGCTTGGGCCAGGTGGCTCGGATGAGCGTGTGGCTGCAGAGCGCCATCGCGCCGGCCGACGATCCGGCCAACGAGGAGCCGTCATGCCAGGCCTCGAAGATCGCATTCCAGACCCTGGACGCGCGGAGGACTTGCGCCACCCACCCCGGGTCGCCGCCCACGAGGTAGAAGAATCCGCCGGTCCGGGCAAGCGCGGCCAGCTCCTTCGAGTTGGCATCGGTGCGCTTGAGAACGGGCAGCTGCTGGAGCTCGAGCCCGAACTGCTCGAACCATGCCGTCGCGTGAGCGACCGCCTGCTCCGGTCCCTGGCGCGCGGCGGCGGTCGGAACTACGAACGCTGGTCCGGGTTGCGCCGCCGAGGCGAGAATCCGGTCCTGCTCTTCGTTGCCGGGATTGAACTCGTCGCCTCCGACGAGCGCGAGCACACCAGGCATCTCGGTAGCATATGGCGGTGCCCGACGCATCCAACGTTCGGGTGCGAATCGCACCCAGCCCCACCGGCTTCGCTCACCTGGGCACGGCCAGCACCGCCCTCTACAACGTGCTCTTCGCCCGCGCCAACCACGGGACGTTTGTGCTGCGCGTTGACGACACCGACATGGAGCGCAACCGCCCCGAGTACGAGCTCGTGATCTATGACGCCCTGCACTGGCTCGGCCTGGATTGGGACGAGGGGCCGGACAAAGGTGGCCCCGATGCTCCGTACCGCCAGTCGGAGCGCCTCGACCTTTACAAGGAGCACGCCGCCCGGCTGCTCGGGACCGGAATGGCGTATCGCTGCTACTGCACGCCGGAAGAGCTCGACGCCGAGCGTAAGCAGGCGCAGGCGGAGAAGCGCCCATACAAGTACTCGCGTCGCTGCCTCGGTCCGGACGCTCCGAAAGATCGGGCGGTCTTCACCGTGCGCTTCAAGGTCCCCGGCGGCGAGGTGAAGTTCAACGACATGATCCGCGGAGAGATGAGCTTCGACGCGGACCTCATCGGCGACTTCATCATCGTCAAGTCGGATGGGTATCCGACCTACAACTTCGCGAGCCCGGTCGACGATGCGGCGATGAAGATCTCGCACGTGATCCGCGGCGAGGAGCACCTGTCGAACACGCCTTATCAGCTGATGATCGTGGACGCCCTCGGCTATCCAAGACCGGTGGCTTACGCCCACATGCCGCTCATCCTCGCCAAGGACGGCAGCAAGCTCTCGAAACGAAAGCATCCGGAGACGAATCTCATCCTCTACCGCGACGAGGGCTACCTGCCCGAAGCGCTGATCAACTACCTGGCGCTGCTGGGATGGAACCCCGGCACCTCGCAGGAGATCTTCACACTCGATGAGCTCGTCCACGCTTTCTCGTTCGACCGGGTGCAGCACGCGGGCGCGCGCTTCGACTGGGAGAAGCTCAACTGGATCAACGGCGAGTACATCCGCAGGCTCGACGACGCGGAGCTGGCGCGAAGGCTGGCGCCGTTCCTGCCGCAGCTCGACGAGGCCACGATCCGTCGCGCGGTCCCCGCTCTCAAGACGCGGCTCCCGAAGCTGAAAGCGGCGGCCGAGCTGCTCGAGTACCTGTGGACCGATCCGCCGGCGCCCGAGCTCGACCCGGAAGCCGTGGATCGGGTGCGAGCCGCGATGGCGGTCTTGAAGGACGTCACCTGGGAAGCGGAGCAGATCCACAACGTGCTCATGGGCGTGGTCGAGAAGTCGGGGCTGGGCCCCAACAAGACTTTCATGCCGATCCGCCTCGCCGTGACCGGCAAGAAGATCTCGCCACCGATCGACCACACGCTCGCGCTGCTGCCCAAGGACGTTGCGATGGCGCGCCTGCATCGTGCAACCGGCGTGCGACCGTAATGCCTCTCACCATCGTCATCGACCTCAACCCGAACCTCCTTCGCATCGGGCCGTTCCTCATCACCTGGCACGGGGTGTTCGCAGTCCTCGGAATTCTCGCCGCCACCCGGCTTGGCCTGTGGCTGCTGCAGAAGGATGGCGTCAACACATTGCGCAGTGCGGACGGCGTGGCGTGGATGGTCGTGCTCGGGCTGGTCGGCGCGCGCCTTCTCTACGTCTGGGAGAACTTCAAGATCTTTGCCGGCGGGAACCTCATGCGAGTGTTCGCCCTCACGGAGGGCGGGATCAGCCAGTGGGGAGGGCTGTTCGGCGCCATGGTCGGCGCCTACATATGGGCGCGCCGTGCGAAATTCTCGTACTGGAAGCTGATCGACGCGAGCGGCCCTGCCGCGATGATCGGGCTCGCCGTGGGCCGCATCGGCGACGTCATCAACGGCGAGCACCACGGCACGCCGACGAACGTTCCCTGGGGGGTCGAGTACGTGAACCCCGCGACACTGGGTGAACCGGGGGCGGTGGTCCACCTCGAGGTCGCGTACGAGATGGTTCTCACGCTCGCGCTCCTGGGAGCCCTGCTTCCCTTCCACCAGAGGTTGAAGGCGCGCGTCCCGGATGGCGTGCTCGGGTTGAGCTACCTGGGAATCTACGCAGCGGGCAGATTCTTCCTGAGCTTCTACCGCACCGACCCGGCCGTCTTCCTGGGACTGCGGCAGGCACAGCTCGCATCGCTGCTGATGGTCGGGATCGCGGCCGTCGCGATTCCGATCCTTTACCGGCGCGATCGCGCGGCAGGACCCACCATTGCGGAGCCGGCGGAGGTCGAACCTACCGTTGCGGAGCCGGCCGTGGTCGAGCAACCGATTGCAACAATCGCTGCGCCAGCGCCGGCGACCCCGGGTCATGCTTCAGGTACACGTGAACCTCGTCGTGCGAGGCACCGGCCGATGCGACCTCCGCCATCCACGACGTGAACGACGAGGCCGTGTAGCCGCGGCGCAGCCGGAAGTACGCCACCGGTCCAAGCTCCAGCAGTGGAGCGCGCGGCCACTTCTCCTCGTCAGTGACCACCAGCGCACCTCCATGCGCGCGAATCACCCTGTACGTCTCTTCGCAAAACCACGATTCGTGGCGGAACTCCACAGCGGCGGTGCGGTCGAGGGCGCCGAGCAGCGAGTCCAGCAGCGCGACGTTGAGCTGACGCGCCGGCGGAAACTGCAAGAGGATGGGACCAAGGTGCTCGCCCAGGGGCTCCAGCCGCTTGCTGAAGATGCCGGCCAACCCCACGCGATCGAATCCCTCCGCGGAGTAGGTCAGGCCGCGGGCAGCCTTCATGCAAAACCGGAATCCGGGAGGCGTGGCTGCGGCCCAGTTCGTCAGCGCGGTCTCGGGGGGTGTGCGATAGAAGCTGCCGTTGAGCTCGACCCCATTGAGCCGCTCGGCGTAATAGGCGAGCATACGCGCGCCTGGCAGCGTGGCAGGGTAGAACTTTCCCTTCCAACCGGGGTAGCTGAAGCCGGACGTCCCGGCGTAGATCAAGAAACCGCGACCTTGCCGCGCATCGCGCGCTCGTGCAGCTGCCCGCACGCTGCGTCCGCCTCGCGCCCGCGCGTGTCGCGCACGGTGACGTTGAGGCCCTCCGCCTCGACCATCTCCTTGAAAACCTTGATCGCTGTCCGGTCGGGCGCGCGATAGGGAGTGCCATCCACCGGGTTGAAAGGGATCAGGTTCACATGCGCGAGCTTTCGGCGCAACAGCGCGCCGAGCTCCTTGGCGTCGCGCGCGGTGTCGTTGACACCGCCCAGCAGCACCCACTCGTAGCTCACGCGCCGCCCGGTCCTCGACGCATAGCCCTGCGCGGCGCCGACCAGGTCGCGCACGGGGTACTTCTTGTTGATGGGCACCAGCACGTCGCGCAGCTCATCGCGAGCGGCATGCAGCGAGATGGCCAGCGTCACGGGCAGGTCTTCGTCGGCGAGCTGCTGAATCCTCGGGATCAGGCCGCTCGTCGACACGACGATGCGCCGGGGGCTGATCCCCAACAGCTCGGGGTCGGACATGCGACGCACCGATTCGATAACGGCCGCGTAGTTGGCCATCGGCTCGCCCATCCCCATGAAGACGACGTGTGACAGGCGCCGATCCTCATCGGTCAAGAGACGGACCGCGTCCAGGGCCTGCTCGACGATCTCGTGCGCCTTCAGGTTGCGTCCGAAGGGAAATTTTCCAGTCGCGCAGAACGGGCAGCCGATCGGGCAGCCCGCCTGTGAGGAGATGCAGAGCGTGGTTCGGTCGGTGTAACGCATCACGACCGCTTCCACCGAATGCCCGCCGTCGAGCTCGAAAAGCGTCTTGGTCGTGAGCGAGCGATCGGCTTCGCTGACCGCGATCGAGCGCAGCGAGGTGATCCGGAAATCTCGCTCGAGCGCGACGCGCAATGCCTTGGGAATGTCGTGCATCGCCTCGTACGACGCGACCCCGCGCGCCAGCCATCCCCAGATCTGCTTGACGCGATAGACGGGGACCTCGTTGGTCGTCAGCCACGCCTCCAGCTCGGGCCGGGACAGCGCAAGGATCGGCGGCCGGGGATCGGGCACGAAGTGCAGGCTACGTCAGCCGATGCCTCGCAGGTGGCTGGGCTTCGCCCACGCTTCCCGATCTCCCTCGCCGCTCGATCGCACAGCGCCGTCGTCCACGAGCTTGCGCAGGTGCGCGCG
Source organism: Candidatus Dormibacteraceae bacterium (assembly GCA_050734495.1). Lineage (GTDB taxonomy): Bacteria > Chloroflexota > Dormibacteria > Dormibacterales > Dormibacteraceae > Palsa-870. The sequence goes on along the minus strand of JBOHUQ010000019.1, from coordinate 1,927 downwards.
CAGCGTCATCTCGGCTGCGACCATCAGCTGGTCGTCGAGGTCTCCGTAGACCCGGCGCGTCAGCTCCCGCGCGGTGCCTCCGCCACGCCTCACCTCGGCCAGCACCTGCGCTTCGCGCTGGAGGCGGTGCGCGCGGTATTCCTCGATCTTCCCCGTTGCATCCTCGACAGGGTCCCAGTGGCCGGGGAAGAGGATGCGCGGCCGGAGGGCGGCCACGCGGTCGAGCGAGCGCAGGTATGCGGCCACATCCCCTTCCGGGTAGGTGACCATCGAGCTGCCGCGTCCGAGGATGAGGTCGCCCGTGAAGAGTGCCCGGTCGCCCGTGAGCCAGAAGCACAGGTGATCCGCGCTGTGCCCAGGGGTGTGAAGGGCCGTCACGTTGACCGTGCCGACGCGCACCACCTCCTCGTCGCCGAGCCCCGGATAACGCTGCACCGAGGCGTGATGGGCGGAGGCGAGGCGCTCGGCGAGGGGCAGGTGATCGGGATGCGAGTGTGTGACCAGGACCACTCCGACGGTCGCCGCACCGATCCGGGCGTTGAGCGCGGCAAGGTGACCTTCGTCGTCGGGCCCGGGGTCGATCACGACGACCACCGGGCCCGCCTCGACGATCCAGGTGTTCGTACCCGGACCGGTGTACGGACCGGGGTTGGGCGCGACCACTCGATGTACGGTCGCCACTAGCGAAGTCTCTGAGCCGGCAGATAGATATCAGCGCCGTCGCGCCTGGTCGCGTCGAGCCACCCGTCGAGGTGGGTGTCGACGATCAGGCGCAAGAGCGGTTCGCCCATCTCCGGCACGGCCATCGCCCGCCTGGGCTGGGCTGCGTCGATGCGCACCCTCCACCACGAGCCGAGAGGTTCGGCGGCGATCCTGAGTCCGTCCGGGCCCAGCCAATCCTGGGCGCGTGTGAAGGCCTCGACAAGCGCCGGCTCGGAGCCGACGACCACCGCATTGGCGGGCAGGTCGCGCGCGGCCGACGGAGTGGCCAGGTTGAGCACCGCGCCCAACACGACCCCACGTGCGCCGTCCTTCGACTGCACCGCGGCCGCCTCGAGGGCGGCGGCGCGGCGTCCCACCTCTTGAGCTTGCTCGTAGACGGCCTCCAGCAGCTCGGGCCGGCCGAACGCCGCCTGCCTCGCCGATTCCTGCAGGGCGAGCACGGCCGAGCGAAGCTTGTGGCCGAGACGCCCCAGCAGGTGGTCGCGATGCTCGTCGACCATGGCCTGGCCGAGCTCAGCGCACCGCCGCGCAACGCCAAGCCCACCATCGCCGGCCCAACCGACCAGGCGCCCACCGAGGTGGAGAGGCATCCAGGGGCCGCCCGGAGGCGGGAAATCGGGGTCGGCGGGCCCGTGGCGCATGTGGCCGGGAATCGATTCCATGCCGCCGCCCACCCTCACCCACATCGGCGCGGCCAGATTCATTGATTGCCTAACGGTAGATCAGAGGAGATCCTTGGATCAGAGACGCGTTCTCGCGGGCACGGTGAACTTGAACGTGGTTCCGTTGCGGTCGCTGGAAGCGACCCAGATCCGCCCCCCGAACGATCTCTCCACGACGAGGCGGCAGAGATAGAGCCCGAGACCCAGCCCTCCCTGCGAGCGGTTGCGGCCGGCCGGGCCTGTCTTCTCGAAAAGCGATTCGAGGCTCGCTGCCGGAAGCCCCTGGCCCTGGTCGGCGACAGTGATCTCGAGCCAGCCGCGGTTCATCTGCCGGGCCTCGACCAGCACGGTCGACTCCGTGTACTCCAGCGCGTTGCCGATCAGATTGGTGAGGACCTGGCCCAGGTGGGTGGGCTCGCAGAAAGCGGCCGTCAGGCCTGCCGGTAGGTTGACGCGGACCGCCGCCGACCGCTCCTGGTAGCGGTACATCAGCACACCAATGACTCCATCGAGGGCCGGGCCGAGGTCCACCGGTTCTGGGG
>JBOHUQ010000018.1:0-30171 GCA_050734495.1 Candidatus Dormibacteraceae bacterium | reverse complement strand
GGTCTATGCAGACCATGTCCGCTGAGAAGACGATGATGGCGAGCCCCGAATACGACCAACTCTTGGAGAACCTCCGTCTGCTCAAGCTGAGCAGCTTGGCGCCGGTCCTCGAGACCCACATCAAGCGCGCGGCCAAGAGTTCGATGAGTTACCAGGACTTCCTCGGCGGTCTGGTCCGCGAGGCACTCGAGATGCAGGCACAACGCACGCGTGAGCGTCGACTCACCGCTTGCCACTTTCCTTTCGTCCGCAAACTCGACGAGTTCGAATGGGAGGCACAGCCCACGCTCAACCGTGCCGAGATCGAGCGCCTCGGCAGTCTCCGTTTCATCGACGACCACGACAACATCGCCTTCTTGGGCCCACCCGGCTTGGGCAAGACGATGCTCGCGGTCGGTCTCGGTGTCGCCGCTGTCGAATCCGGCTACACGGTTCGCTTTGCTCGTCTCGACGAGTGGGCCATCCTGGCCGAGACAGCCAACGCCTCCGCGGACATCACGCGATTTCTGCTCGAGTGGGTCCGGCCCCAAGTTGTCATCCTCGACGAAGTCGGTCACCAGAAGCTGAGCCAGGTAGCCGGGCGAGCGTTCTGCCAACTGATGACACGGCGATACACCACTGGATCCGTGGTTCTCACTTCCAATAGAGGCTTCGACAGCTGGAGCGAGTTCTTGGGCGATGACGTAGTCGCCGCCGCCGTCCTCGACCGCTTCTTACATTTCGCAACCGTGTTCAACCAAAGCGGCGAGAGCTACAGATTGAGGGAGGCGAAGCGCCGGCGACCAACCGGCAAGTAGAATCGCGTCGAGTTATCGCGTCCCTTCTACAAACGCGGGGCGGCCGGCGATCTTTCTGCTGGTTTTCTCGCGATCACAAATGCTGGTTTCCGCGCGATCCGTAACAACTCCCAACCCTACCGGCGCAAGCGCGAGTCTCCTATACGCAGTTTCCTGCACCGCGACTAACGCCTGCGGCGCTGCCGGGTACGACTATAGCGGCGGGTATCTAACCCTCGCGGAACAGTGGAACGGGAGCTCATGGGCCGTACAGTCGACGCCCAGCCCGAGCAACGCCGATAGTTTTCTAGTCGGCATATCGTGCACCGCCTCCAGCGCCTGTACCGCCGTCGGCGACTACACCAATTACGGCACCCTCTACGACGTCGCCTACGAAACGCTGGCTGAGCGCTGGGATGGGAGCTCGTGGACCACACAGACGACCCCCAACCCGAACAATGGCCACATCAACGAATTGCAAAGCGTTTCCTGCGCCGCCTCCAACGCCTGCACCGCCGTCGGCGGAGCGGTGGGGGCATTGGTCGAGGCTTGGAACGGCACCTCTTGGAGCGTTCAGACTACCCCTAGCGTGAGCGGCGGCTCGATGCGGGGTGTGTCCTGCACCGCCACCAACACGTGTACGAGTGCGGGTTATTACGTGGGGGTCGGTGGACAAGACTTGACCCTCGCCGAGCGATGGAATGGTACCTCCTGGGTTGTCCAGTCAACCCCCAGCCCGGGTGACAACAACCAGCTGTTTGGGGTGTCCTGTGCTACGGCCAGTGCGTGCGCCGCGGTGGGCAACTATCACATGCAGGGCATCGGCAACCTGGTGTTCGCTGAGCTGTGGAACGGGAGCTCTTGGGCAAGCCAATTCCTCCAGCAGTCCCTGAGCGGTGGTCCGATCACCGCGTCCGAGAACCCATACGGCAACTTCTGCTTTTCCTGCGCCTTGCGACAAATTGCGGTAGGAGCTCTCTTTGGCGATCCCGTCAATCCCGAATTCGGAGATCTCGCCGAGAGCGCCGTCGACGTGTCCATCCCCGGACGCGGGATCCCGCTCGAATTCGCCAGGACCTACGACTCGCTCAACGCAGGTAGTAATGGGCCGCTGGGCTATGGCTGGTCGTCGAACCTATTTATGTCCCTGACTCAGCCCGGCGGCAGCGGTCCCGTGACGATCATGCAGGAGGGGGGAGCCCAAGTCGTTTTCAATCCCAATGGCTCCCTGTACTCCCCGGCAGCACCGCGGGACATCGCCAGCTTGACCCACAACGGCAACGGGACATGGACCTTAACGCGCCTGGCCCAGAACACTTACGTCTTCTCGGCCGCTGGCCAGCTGCAAAGCGAGACTGATCTCAATGGCTACATCACGACGCTGAGCTATAACGGAAGCGGCCAGCTGATAACCACCACCGACCCGGCTGGCCGCACGCTCACCATCGGATGGACCGGAAGTAACATCACGAGCGTTACCGACCCCAACGTGAGCCCCAACCGCACGGCAATCTTCGGATACAACGACGGGAACGGGAACCTTACTGATGTGATCGACGTCAATGGCGGCCACACCCATTTCGCCTACGATCCGAGCCACCATCTGACCAATCTCTACGACCCAAATTGTTACGCGGCCGGCAACGCATGCGACTCGGGCAACGGTGTCCTAATCGCCTATACCGGCGGCCAGGTCAGCTCCGAGAAGGACCAACTCGGCCGGCAGACTACCTCCACCTATACGGGCGATCCGACCTCGGTTGCGGGCGGAAGTACAACAATCACCGACCCCAAGGGGAATGTGACCGTCGACACCTATCAGAACGGGGTGCGAACCGCGGAGACCAAGGGATATGGGACGTCGAAGGCTGCCACATGGTCTTGGACCTATGACCCGAATACTGCCGGTCCCATTACTGAGACCGACCCGAATGGACACACGACCGCCTACGGTGTCGATGCCAACGGCAACGTGATGGAAACCAATGACCCGCTCGGCCGGCAGACCTCGGCGACATACAACAGCTTCAACGAGGCGCTCACCAAAACCGATGGCAATGGAGTCACCACCACTTACACGTACGACACCCATGGCAACCTACAAACGGTTTCCACGCCGCTGGCGGGGACGGGCACGAATCAGCTCACGACCTATGGCTACACCGACAACTCGCATCCAGGTGACGTCACAACTATGACCGACCCCGACAGCAACGTCTGGACGTATAGCTACGACACCTACGGAGACCGAATGACAGTAGCGGATCCACTGGGCCACGTCGCTACGACTTGTTACAACTCGGACGGCTGGACGCTGGCCACGTACACCCCGAAAGCGGGGAGCATTACCTGCAGTAACCCGCCGCCTTCCTCGCCATACGAGACGACTTACAGCTACACCCAGCTCAACAGCCAGATCGACGAATTCGGCGATGTCCAGGCGGTAACCGACCCGCTCGGGCATACCGTGGCTCACGCGTACGACGCCGACCGCAACCTCACCTCAACTAACGATGCGGACGGCAATCCCACGACCTATGTCTACGATCTGGCCAACGAGCAGACTGACGTCAGGCGGGCCGACGGCACCGACCTTCACTCGGATTACAACCCAGATGGCACCGTTGCGGACCAGAAGGATGGGAAGGGGAATCCGATCCTGACATTCGGCTACGACCCGCTGGCGCGGGTGACCGGCCGAACCGATGCGCTGGGCAACGTGACGTCGTTCACGTATGACGGCAGCGGCAACAAGCTCACCCAGCAGGATCCGGGCGGCAACTGCGGTGGCATGCCCCCGACCGGGTGCACCACGATGGGCTACGACTCCGACAACGAGCTCACCGGTGCGACCTACTCGGACGGCGTGACCCCAAACGTCACCAATGTCACCTATGACAACGATGGTCAGCGCACGGGAGTGACCGACGGCACGGGCACCTCGAGCTGGGCATGGGACAGCCTGCACCGCCTTACCAGTTTCACGGACGGTCGAATGGACGCGATCCGGTACCAGTACAACCTGCGCGGGCTGATCACTCAGGTGACGTATCCGGGTGGTCCTAACGTCACTCGGGGTTACGACATTGCCGGCCGCTGGACCTCGGTCGCGGACTGGTACGGCAACACCTTCACTTTCGGCTATGACGCGAATGGAAATCTCACGACGAAGACCCTTCCTTCCGCCACAGGCGAGGTGGATGGGTCAACCTACAACGCGGCCGATCAGCTGACCGCGATCTCTGATACTCAAGGCTCATCGAACTTGTTCGTCGCCGGCTATGGCCGAGATGGAAACGGCCAGTTGGCCAGTGACAGCTCGCTGCCGTCAGCGGTCGGCTCCTACAAATACACGCAGTTGAACCAACTCTGCTACGCGGGCGTGACCAACTCTTCCACATGCACCGCGCCGCCCTCGGGAAGCCAGGCCTACAGCTTCGACGCCGCTGACAATCTCACCGGCAACAACGGGACAACTCAGGCATTTAACGCGGCGGACCAGCTCTGCTGGTCGGTGCCGGGCAGCAGCGGAAACGCCTGCGGAAGTGCTCCCAGCCAGGCCACCATATTTGCCTATAACAACCGCGGTGACCGCACAGGGGTAACGCCACCCTCTGGCAGCGCCGCCACGCTTGGCTACGATCAGGCCAATCGGCTTACGAGCTTCTTGCAAGGTGCGACGTCGGCCAGCTACAAGTACAACGCGGACGGCCTGCGGATGAGCAAGACGGTCGCTGGCCTGACGACGCCATTCACCTGGGATGTGAGCGGGGCGGTGCCACTGTTGGTCAGCGACGGTGCAAACGACTACATATATGGCCCCGGTGCGGCAGCAGTTGAGCAGATCGCCCCGCCGACCATTTCTCTGGTCGGCACGGGCACGGCCAGCGGAAAGTCGACCAGCCTCAGGGTCACCCTACCAGCCGGGGTCCAGGTGAACGACCAGGTGGTTGTGGCGAGCACCCAGCCCTCGACGACCACGGTGACCGCCCCCTCCGGCTACACGCAAGTCGCGACAGTCACCTCGGGCGGGTCGAGCCCGTTGGCCACCACCACGGTGTTCCGGCATACCATCGTTAGCGGCGACAGTTCGATAACCCTCACCTATAGCACGGGCACGACCGCCCAGTCCGTAGTGCTTGGCGTTTACCGCGGCGTCGATCCGAATCAACCGATCGACGTGACCGCCACCGGTTCAGCGGCGGCGACCACCACCGTTACCGGGCCGTCGGTGACGCCAACTTATGCTGGCGACCAACTGCTGGTCTTCCAGGGTGCCGTGGGGACGTTCTCGGGTTCCGCCTGGACACCGCCCAACGGGATCACGGAGCAGGGGCAGATTAACGCCACAGCGACTGTTTCGACTGGGCTCGCAGACCAGCCGCTTGGCTCCGGAGCCACCGGCAGCCGATCGTCAGTCTTCGGCAGCAGCGCGAATCTCACGTCAGTGATGGTCACCCTGGCGCCCGTGCACACCGCGATCCTGGTCGGCACAGCGACCGGCAGCGGAAAGAGCACGACCCTCCAGATCACATTGCCGGCGGGAGTTAAGGCCAATGACCAGGTGATCGTGGCGAGCACGCAGCCCTCGACGACGACCGTGACCGCACCTTCGGGTTACACCCAAATCGCTACGGTGACGTCTGGCGGTTCGGCCCCACTAGCGAAGACCGCGGTATTCCGGCACACCGCTTTGAGCGGCGACAGTTCGGTGACCCTGACCTTCAGCACCAGCACGACTGCCCAAGCGGTGAGCCTCGCCGTCTATCGCGGCATCAACCCAAGCCAGCCCATCGACGTGACTGCCACCGGTTCAGCCGCCGCCAGCAAGACCGTCATCGGGCCGTCGATTACCACATCGTTTGTCAATGACCAGCTGCTGGTCTTCCAAGGCGCGATCGGGACGTTCTCGGCCTCTACCTGGACCGCCCCAAGCGGCACCACCGAACGAGCGCAGATCAATTCCACGGCCAATGCCTCAAGCGGATTGGCAGACCAAATTGTCAGCGCTGCAGGTGCGACCGGGACCCGGATCTCGACGTTCGGTAAGACCGCAAACCTCACCACGGTGATGGTGGCGCTGGCGTTGACCCTACCGCCGTCGTCGCCAAGCCCGCTTTACCTCCACCTGGACCAGCTCGGCAGCACCCGGATGCTCACCGATATCAGCGGCACAGTCCGCGCGACTTTCACCTATGACCCCTATGGCAACATCACTGCGTCAACCGGATCCGCTACCACGCCATTCGGCTTCTGCGGGCAATACCGTGATGCTGAAGACGGATTCATCTACCTCAGGGCCAGGTACTACGACCCAGCTACTGGGCAGTTCCTAAGCTTGGATCCTGCGGTCAGTTCGACAAGGCGGCCATACAGTTACGTCGGCGGCAATCCCCTAAACGCAACTGATCCGACTGGTCTCGCCTGCAGTTGGAGCAGCCTTGGGGATTGTACGTCGGCCATGAACGCAGTCGGAGCAGCTGCCACGACTGTGATTGGCGACTTGCATAGCCCCCTGGCAAAAAGAATCGCAGGGGAACTGGGTCCGGTCGGGACCGCGCTAAGCGTCGCGCAGAATGGTCTCGATGCTTACGGCAGGTACTCATCAGCGAACGTTCCCACCTGGGTGAAGGTCGAGGGAATAGTCCTTCAAGCCTATGCCGACACGGCGATCTCGTACGGGTTGATTGGGGGTGCAGCGGCGGTTGGATTCGGTGTTGGAGAATCTGCCGATTTGGCGGGAGGTGGGTTGATCGGTGCAGCCGTTTGTGCGGGCGCAGCATCTGTAGCAGCAGATACCTTTCTTCCGCATGCCAACGATGCAATCTTTAATTTCGTGACGGGGCAGGGTGACTATGCAAGTCATTGAGGCAGACCTCAACGACCGACCCGCGGTCCGGTGAAGGGACGAGAATGACGGCTTATCGAGTCCTTGGATTGATCTTGGGAGGTTTTCTCGGGTCCCTGTTCGGCATCCTCCTTTTGACACTCGTCGCGGTCATGTTGCCTGCGCTTGGTATCAGGTGGCCGGGCTCCCACGCATTGGCGGCTCTTGCGATCGTTGGCATTCCTACAGTCCTTGCGGCTCTCCTCGGCGTGATTGGGGCACCGGCTCTAGTCCGCCGATTCAATATCCGCGCGTGAAGAGGTTTGCCCGTGGCCACGCGTGACTCTCGATTGGCTCTGCACCCATCGAACCGGCCATCGATCGCGTTGTGAGGTGAACCCGTCAGGCCATCAAGTAATGACCTGCGAGAGTCGAACCTGTACGCAATTCACCCGTCGTGTCGTGTCGCTGCAGTGTCCATAGCTGCTGACCTGGTGTGTCTCGTGCCCTCCAAATGCCCGAGGTGGACCGTCCTGGCCACATTAGTCGGCGAATTTGCCACCAGGCCAACAGAGGCGTCGTAGACCTATGCTCGCCCTTGCGACTGTCCAGTGCGCACCCTCCACCCTTCCATCAAGTCCTGCAAGGCGCGTCCCCGAACAGGGAGGTTCCGGGGCAGGCTCCCATCGAAGATTCCCAGCATTCCACGCCCCGGCTGGAGACCGGTTACCTCAGCTTTGCCGCGATATTTGAAGACCACGACCGGGTGGATTGCCAGCGTCTTGTAAAGGAAGAACCGGTCAACGTCCTTCCAACGATAGCGGCGACGACCAAGGTTCATTGTCACCGTGAAGCCTTCCGCATCGAGTTTCAGCCCGAACCAAGATGGCCATATGAATTGGACACCGAACAAGAGTGTGCTGCTGCCGAAGAATAGGACGCCAACCCATCCGACTAGGTCCGCAAGAAAGCCGCGGCCGGGGGCGACGAGTATGAGAAAGCTAGCGATGGCAGCATCAATTGCGAGAAAGTACGCGACGTAAGTCAATGCGATTCGGCGGGATGGGCTAAGTGTCAGTACCTCAGGTTCATTAGTGATCACTATCAACGGGCGGCAATCATAGCCATCTATTCGATACTCACGGTACGCTCAGAGATTGAGGACGCGTCACCGCTGGAGCTCGAAGGGACAACCAGCGATGACGAGGCTCCGGTTCGCGTTATATGAGCTACCGCCCACCAGATCGTAAATCCGAGCGTCTAATCCGGGACAACCCTTTTTCCACCTTGGGCGCTGCGACTAGCTGGGAGCGCGTTTCCCCAACTCAAGCACAGCGATGCCGGCCGCAATCGCGAGGAATGCTGGCAAAACTGTGAGGAAAACTGCGATATCGGCGAGAAGAACGGCGGCATCGATGGCCAGGGGCGGATCTGTTGAAGTAAAGTTACTCAGCGGTTCGCCCCACGGCTCAATCACGACGATCGCCGCGGAGAGAATGGCATGCACTATGCCGACAACCATGGCTCCTATATAGCTCCAGCGCATCCCTCGCCCGCTGTAACGGATGAACACGATCATCAGCGCCACAAAAATCGCTTCGATGGCACCTCCGAGCGATCCAGGAAGCTGCGGTGACGCTGGCCAAATCGCGGAGACAGCTCCGTCTTGCTCAATCAACATGTGAAGCCCGATCGGCACCTCGATGACGAGCGTCAACACGTAGACGACCAGCAGCGCAATCGTGACCTTCATCCAGGTCGTTAACCGCTGCCCAGTCACTGAACTCGAGCCAGCCATTTTGAGTCGCACAATAACGTCACCTGGCTGGGTAGTACAGATCCCCCGAGTAGTCCATCGCAGGGCTGGGCCAACACCGATCAGGGGCTGGCAGGCTCATGGTCAAGACAGATCGGTTGCCCGCGGACTGTTGCGCGGTTCGCGTTATATAAGCTTCGGCCCACCACTCGCTTCCGGCAGATAGCACGACGTTAGGGCTGCGGAGATGCGGAGGATACTGATCGCCTGATGGACATCACGCATCACACGCACGGGCCCGACGGCGAGTAGGCTCCTTCCGCCACCTCTACGAAGGAGCCGTCGGCGCGGTACAGGAACAAGTGATTGTTGAGGGCAATCCAGGTTCCCACGCTATCGGTCGCGACCCCGTCCCATGTCGGGTTGCTAACGCCGACACCCACATTGGCCAAAGACACGTCAAGCCGCACGGCGTGGTTCTGAGCCTTGACGACCCAAACGTCCACGACAGGAATGTAGTTTGCGCCCCCTCCCGTCTCACCCAAACCCTCCACGATCGGGTTTCCTGAGCCATCGACGCCTATCACGCTGATCTCGGTGACTGCTCCGGGCGAAGACACGGGTTCATAGGTGCTGTCGACCCACCAATCGACGGTCTGACCGCTGTTGAGATCGAGGCGAACGAGGCGGTTTGGTATCGAGGACGCCCCCGTCGTCGGAAGAAAGGTCCAAGCGTAGGCACGGCTGATGAGCCACGGGTTGCCCGACACGTTGCTGACTTTCCGGATCGTGCCTGGACCCGGATCCAGCAGCCAAAGCTTGCCGCTGTCCGGCCCAGAACCCTGGTTCGAGCCGTAAAGGCTCAGGTAGATGCCTTCATTGGCAAAGGCGACTACCCCGGCCAGCCACTGGGTCGCCTGAGCCAGGTCGGGCCCTGGAAAAATGATGACGCGGTCTGTGCCGGTTCGGACGTCGACAATGTGCACCCTCGAGGTGTTCAGTGGAGTTGCTGCGACATCGTCAACGTACGCATAGCGCGCGCCGTCGGGGGACACTGACGACTGTGGCACCGGCAGCCAGCGCGCGAAGGCTGCATCGTAGGTCATCCCCGCTCTACCCGGGGATCCAAGAACGGCATCGCTGCCACGAAGGACCGGTAAGGCTGTGGTCGAATAGAGGCTCGGCCCGCGGCCGCCAGGATGGGTTAACGACGCGCCACTACTCGCATCGTCACGGTACTGACCGCTCGGTAGCTCGAGGGAGCCGCCCACGATGCCACTCGGAAGGGAACCAGTTTCGACGCTGAACTGCGGACGGCTCACAGGCAACCGGCATGGGGCGAGTGCGGTCTTGCCTGATGGCGAGGGCGTTTGTGTCGGCGTTGGACCAGGCGAGGTAACGGGGGTTGCGCTGGCCCCCGAACAGCTGCTGCAGGCTGTAAGCAAGAGCACCACCGCCACAGCTGCCCCCTTCATGAAGTGAACAACGTTCGGCTCGAGGTACCCGTTACTTGGATTGCGTCAGGGCCACATAACACCCCTTCTTTCGCCTGCGTGTATCGCTCTTGAAGCACCGCTCAGGCCGTTCTACGGCGGAGGTAGGTGGTTCGAGTCCACCGCAGCCCACGATGGTCGGCCAAGGGCGGCCCTACTCAGGGCACCAGCCGGAGCGACTGCACGTGGGCAGGCCGCATGGCGGAGAAATGACGATGATCCAAGGTCGCCAGCTTGGTCTCCCCCAGCCGCTCGACGACGGCGAGGACGGCCGCGTCAACGAAACCGATTCGGTTATCGGCGTACGTGGCTTGCAGATCCCGCGCCCGCGCGTAATCACTGTGCTCGAGGTCCTCGACGCGGTATGCGCCCACCAATATGTCGCTAAGGAACGCGAGAAAATCGTCGGGCGTGAGCTTGGTGCGACACCAATAGTCAAGCTCGACCACAACTGGGGCGGGCACCACTAGCGGCTCTCTGGTCCCCTCCACCAGTTCCTTGCACCGGTTGTGGTCCGGGTCCGAACGGTCGATCGCAGCGAGCAGCGGGCCGGTGTCTAAGAGGAGCGCCACGCGTCAGGCTCGATCGGTAGATCGCCTATGTCGGCCGCGTGGGGACCGCGGCCCCGGCTGTCACCGTGGGCGATTGACTTCGGAGCAGGAGCAAGGGCCGCAGCCTTTTCCTCGAGAGCTTCCCGGACGAGGTCTCCGAGCGATCGTCCCTCTCTGGCAGCCGCCAGGCGCAGCCGTTCCAGGATGCCCTCGTCGGCCATGACGGTAGTTCGCTTCACGCCATAATTATGCCATAGCTTTGGCGACAAAGCTTTTATCCCCAGATCAGACCGCGATTGGCGGATCAGGTACGGTTCGCGTTAAATGAGCTTCGGCCCACCACCCACCCCATGGAATCGGTGGGATTCTCCTTACTGGCGTTCAACAAGTTGGGGCGCGAAAGCCAAGCACACCAAGCCGAAAGGAGGCGCAACCTTGAGCAAAGCAATCGATGAGGTGATCATGATCGAGAAGGGCTTCTGGACCAAGGCGGATGAGCCCGACTACTTCAAAGAGCACATGGCGGACAAGGCCATCTCGGTCATTGAGCCGATGGGCTTTATCGACAAAGGTCAGGTCATCAAGATGCCTGCGGAGAAGCCATGGAAAGAGGTCGAGATGCTCGACGTTCAGGCAAGAGAGGTGACGCCCGACTGCATCATCCTGGCGTACCACGGCAGAGGGCGCCGGGACGGCGACCAGGAGCCGTACCAGGGGAGCATCGCCTCGACGTACATCCGGGATGGCGGCCGGTGGCTGCTCGCGATTTCAGCGCACCAGCCCTGGACACCGAAGAACGGAGACTCAGAAGCGAAAAAGTAGCTGCGCCGGGACGCATGGTCTCTTTCCTGGAACCCGAGGTCGCCGGCGCGGCCCAGCTCGGTGTGCTCCACGTTTTCAGCGGACCCTGTCCGAGCTCGACCAGAGCTCCTTCAATTTCGGCGCGGCGACATAGCGCACCGATCTGCCGCCGCCCTCCTGGTCGAGCCACCCTTCGCGGCGCAAACGCTGCAGGTCCTGTGTGGCGGTCGGGCCGGCGATCGCGGCCTCGCGCCGATATTCCATGTTCGTCAGCGGCAACCCGAGCAGCGCCTGCTCGAGTGCGATCACGAAGCGTTCGGGGTACCTCTGGTCGTGCGCCAGCTTCTCGCAGAAATCGTGCCGGGCGTAGGCGATCTCCAGCCAGCGCTTGCGCTCGGTGGCTTCGTGCACGTGGGCTTGGATGCAGAACTCGACCCAGGCAGACGCGTCGCGCCGGGGATCGAACACCGGTCCCTGGACCTCCTCCAGCACAGCGTAGTACTCGCGCGTGTGGCGCCCCAGGTATGGCTCGATGGAAACCAGCTCGGGTCGCAGGAGGCCCTCCTTCGCGAGCACCAGGGACTGGACGATGCGAGCGAGCCTTCCATTTCCGTCGCGAAAGGGATGGATGGAGACAAGATTGAGGTGCACCATCGCGGCCCTAATCACCGGGTGGCGGGAAAGGTCGCCAGACCCCAACCACCTGGCGACCTCGTTGACGAGGTTGGCGACCTCGCTTGCGGAGGGTGCGCGGTAAGGATCCCGGCCGGGGCCCCGTGTGACGATCACGGGGCGATCCCGCAGGCGCCCCGGGCCCGCGTCGGGCTGAGGGTGACAGACAAGGAAGTGCAGGTCGAGCATGGTCTGGGGGAACCACTGGAAGCGGCGGTCGTCGGCCAGCACGGCGACCCGGTCCATGGCCTGCGCGTACGCGGCGATGATGCGCTGCGTTTCGTCTGATGCGCCGGATGGATGCCGGCCGGCGAGGATCTCGACCGTGTCTTCGATGCTCGCGCCGTAGCCTTCGATTGACGTCGAACCCACCGTCGCCTCGGCCGCGGCAAGGCGGCGCAGGGCGCCGGTCCAGGGCAGGGTGGAGCCTCCGAGATGCTCGGCCAGGTAACGGCGGAGGTCGTCGAGCTCCTCGAGGCGCCGGAGGATCGCATGCGATTTGGGCGGGGTCGCGTAGATCCCCATGGCAGGAGTATAGGTGAATAAACGAATATTCGCTTATTCACACACGCGCGGAAAAAGCAAGGTCCGGATGCCCCTCTCCCCTGCGGGGAGAGGGATGTCTAGCCGAACGTTCTTCGCGCTGACTCTATGGCTCGGTCCATCGTCGCCGGCGGGTCGCTGAGTGCTTCGCCGTGGCCGGTGGCGAGGAGCGATGGGTTGAGCGCCCGAAGGGCGATTGCCGAAGCGAGCGCAGCCGGCTTGTGCCAGGTAGCCATCGCGACGGCGGGAAACAGCAGCCTCAGGTCGCCCGCGACGGCGACGCCGCCGCGAGTCTGAAAGGCGTCTCCGACGATCAACGCCTGGTCTCGGACATCGAAGAAGGCCACGTGCCCTGGGGTATGTCCGGGTGATGCGATGACCTCGAGTGAACCGATGCGATCACCAGGTTTGAGCAATCGGTCGGGCTTCCAGTTGACCTTCGCAAACGAGCCCTTGACCGCCGTCTGCGGTTCGGCGGGCAGGAGTGTCGTGTCCCCGGCGAGAAGTCGCCCATCGCGCTCAGAGATCGAAATTTCGACCCCGGGGAACATCTGCCGGATGCCCGCCACGCCGCCGACATGGTCGCCGTGGGCGTGGGTCAGGGCAACCCGGCGGAGTTGCTTTCCGAGCCGCGTGACCAATGCCGCGATACCTTCGGCCGGCGAGGAGATGGTGCTGTCGACCAGTGTCAAGCCGTCTTCCTCCTGCACCACGTAGCAGTTGATCGGAAACACGATCGGCCATTTGGTGATCTGGGTCAGATGAGGCCCAAGCTCTTTGACTCTCATGGTCCGAGCAGCCTAACGGGTCCAGGCATCTGGGCGGCGCCGCGCCGTTGGAGGCGGTCCAGCCGTCATGCTCTGCGAACCGAATGGTTCTTGTGATCGGTTCCGGCCCCGCGGGTGTCGCATGTGCCAGCGCATTGCTCGACGGCGGTGAGAAGGTCACGATGCTCGACGCCGGGCTCGAGCTGGAGCCATCGCGTCGTCTGCAGCGAGTGAACCTACAATCGACGCGTTCGACCTCATGGTCGAGAGAGTCGACAGACTTCCTCCGCGACGGCGTGGAGGCGACGCGCGATGGGATTCCCATGAAGCTCGCGTACGGCTCCGACTTCGCGTACCGCGATCCGGCCGGCCAACCGTTCGCCGCGAACGGCGCTTACGCAAGGCCGTCGTTTGCCCGCGGCGGCCTCAGCAACGTGTGGGGCGCCAGCGTCCTCCCGTACCGGACTGAGGACATGAGCGGCTGGCCGATCACCGCGGGTGACCTGGCGCCACACTACCGCGCCGCGCTGGCGATGATGCCGTTTGCGGGACGGCATGACCACCTCGAGGAGCAATTCCCGCTGTATCACGACGAACCAGGAGTGCTCGGCCGCAGCAGCCAGGCCGAAGCTTTGCTCCGCGACCTCGAGCTCAGCGCATCACAACTTTCCGCGCGCGGCGTGAGCTTCGGCGCGTCCCGGCTCGCGGTGCAGGCCGAAGGCGCCGGTGGAAAGCCGGGCTGCGTCCACTGCGGCATGTGCCTCTACGGATGTCCGTACGAGTTCATCTACAACTCGGCACAAACGCTTGACAGGATGCCAGGCAACAGCGCCTTCACCTACCGCCCGGGCGTCATCGTCGAGCGACTCGAAGAGGTGAACTCGCAGGTCGAGGTGACCGGACGGCATACCGATGCCGGGGAGAGGTTCCAGATGCGCGCCACCAAGGTCTTCGTGGCTTGCGGGGTGCTGTCGACCGCTCGCATCATGCTCGCCTCGCTCGAAGCTTACGGGCAGCCGCTCCATGCCCTGGACAACTGCTACTTTCTTCTGCCGCTGATGCGCTACCGAGGCCGGCCCGCCGCCCTCGACGAGAGATTGCACACGCTGGCTCAGGTTTTCATCGAGGTGGTCGACCCGGCGATCGGGCCGAGGCGCGCGCATCTTCAGGTGTACACCTACAACGAACTGTTGGGCGAGGAGTTCGCGCGCATGATGGGTCCGCTGCGTGGAGCGCTGCCCATGATCAAGCGCCGCGTGCTGGGACGGTTGCTCCTGGTCCAGGGATACCTGCATTCGGACCTGTCGGCCGGCATCCGCATCGTGTTGAAACGCCGAAGCGATGGCGCTCCGCCTCGCCTCGACCTCTCGGGCCGGCCAAATCAGAAGACCCGCCCAGCGCTTGCCGCCTTGCGACGGCGGCTCTGGTCTGAGCGCGGGGCGATGAAAGCAGTACCGATCTCCCCGATGCTGCGCGTGGGGCTGCCGGGCCGAGGGTTTCACACTGGTGGGACATTTCCGATGACGGCGAATCCAGGTCCTTTCCAGGTCGACGTGTTGGGCCGGCCGCATGGGTTCACGAGGGTGCATCTCGTCGACGCGAGCGTCTTCCCCTCGCTTCCGGCCACCACCATCACCCTGAGCGTCATGGCCAACGCGCACCGCATCGGAACCGCGGCGATCGCCTGATGAAGCGGATCGGGATCACCGGCGCGCAGGGGTTTGTGGGCTCGATGCTGGCGCGTCGCTTCATCGAGGCCGGCTGGGTGGTGACGCGGTTTTCTCATTCCGGGAGCGCGAGTGGCGGCGATGCGGTGCCCTTTCGCCTGGGTGATGAGATTCAACCGGAGGTCTTTCGAAGCCGGAACATCGACGCGCTGGTCCACTGCGCGTACGACTTCAAACCGGTCACGCGTCGAGAGATCCAGCGCGTCAATGTCGAAGGTTCTCGCAAGCTGCTTGCCGCCGCTGCGGCGGGCGCGGTGCAGCGGATCGCTGTGATGTCCACGATCAGCGCTTTCGAAGGATGTCGCTCCGACTATGGTCGGGCGAAGCTTCAGATCGAGGCCGCGGCTCTGGCCGCCGGGGACCTCGTCGTGCGCGCGGGTCTGGTGTGGGCCGACGGGCCTCCCTCCGCCGGTGGCATGTTCGGCAGCCTCGCCAGGAGCGTCCAAGGCGGGCTCGTCCCGCTTGTCGGGGGAGGCGGGCATCCGCAGTACCTGGTCCACGTGCAAGATCTCTGGGAGTTGTTGCGGCGGTTCTGCGACGGGCAGCTTTCAATGCCCGCGAAGCCGGTGGTCGCGGCGGCCCCGAAGCCTTGGCCGATGCGTGAGCTGCTCGCGCAGCTGGCCCGGCGCCAAAGAGCGCATCCCAGGTTCCTACCGGTGCCGTGGCAGCCCGTCTGGGCTGGATTGCGACTGGCCGAGATCGCGCATGTACCCGTGCCCTACCGAAGCGACAGCGTCGTCAGCCTTGTCTACCAGGACCCGCACCCAGACTTCGCTTCGCTTCGAGCGGCCGGCATCGTCGCGCGCGATTTTGCGTGACGGATGTTGACATCGCCGCTGCGAGCGTATTCGGCCCCGGGCTAGCGCTCGAGCACGTTGCGAATCTGCGTGATCATCGGCTGGGGCGGGAAGCCCTCCTCGCCCGGTCCGAGTCGAATCCATGTGGCCCGCGTTTCTTCAAGAGGAGGTGAGTTGAATGTCCGAAACTGCCTGGGTGATCATCGGCCTGGCCCTGCTGGTGATCGTGCTCATCGTTCTGTTGGGAAGGGTTGGTCGGGGCGGCGGTCGAGTCGATCTGACTCCGCTCGCGGACGAGTCGCGCGATCGCTATCTGGTGGACTGGGACCGGATCGAGACGCGGTTCGTCGACGCTCCTGAGGAGGCTGTGCGCGAGGCCGACGCCCTCGTCATTTCCCTGCTGCGGGAGCGGCGGCATCCACTCGAGACGCGCCGGTTGCCCAGGGACGTGCGGGAGGCGCGCGACGATGCCTCGATGCGGAGGGGAGACCGGACCGAAGGCAAGCGCCGGGCAATGCTCCACTACCGCGTGGTGATGGAGAAGATGGTTGGGGCGCCGGTCCATCCGGAACGAGACCGCGGTCGGCGGGAGATGGCTTAGCTGGGCGGCTTAGCGAACCACCCACCACCCGGCGCTGCGCGCGAGACTCGCTCCGCCTGCGGCGGTGGGAGCCGTACTCATGGAGAGAGTCCTTACAGGCCTGGCTGCGTTTGATGAGGCCAGGCGTCATACACGTTGGACAGGCGGGAGACG
This sequence comes from Candidatus Dormibacteraceae bacterium, assembly GCA_050734495.1. GTDB lineage: Bacteria > Chloroflexota > Dormibacteria > Dormibacterales > Dormibacteraceae > Palsa-870. The sequence continues at coordinate 13,707 of JBOHUQ010000018.1, read as the reverse complement.
ACTTCTGACGTTCCCGCGATGTCGTAGATGTACGTCACGCCTGTCGGCGCCGGCAGGCCGCCGAAGCACGTCGAGCACGTCCGCTCGCCGATGTACCAGACCAGGTCGTTGTTGAGAAATCTCACGCCCGAGCGGCCCGGTGGGGTCGTGTTCGACACGCTGTTGCTCTGCACGCTGTAAAAGCCGACTCCGCCGAGCCCACCTGTGGCCCGAAACGTATAGGCGATCCAGCGACCGTCGGGCGATGACTTCGGCCCGATCCAGTGCAGCGGAAGCATGGCGGAGAGCCCGGTGCTGGGATCCCATCGGTGCACGGTTCCGCCCGAGTCTCTGAAAAGAAGGCGACTGGGGACCGACGCCCACACGCCCATCGTCATGCCCGAGGTGGAGTAGACCAGCGACCCGTCGCTCGCCTTGCGCACCTGGTCCGGCGCGGTGGCGCCGGTGCCGCCCGTGTGAAACGTCTGGACCAGCGCGATGTACAGGCCGTCGGGCGAGTACTTGAGGAAGAGGTCGTCCTCATCGGCGTTGACGCCGCGTCCGGGCACTGCGGGCAGCGTCGTCAGGACCTTGTTGCCCGCCGCCGTGACGAGGTGCCATGCGTTGCCATCGAGGTACGTGACCGACGCGCCGTCGGGGCTCACCGAATACTGGCCGGAGCCGATGCCGCCGCCGAAGGTGGCGATCAGCGTCGTGTTGCCAGATGCGAGATCCGCCTCGATCAGCTCGTTGCTCGCTGTCTCGTACGCAACCCGTGACGTGCTGACGAACTGGGGGCTCATGGCCGCGGGATCGAAGCGGCACAGGTTCTTGGCGTTGGCCGGATCCTGGATGTCCCGGACCACGACCGTAGGATCTCCGCTGACGGCTCCGATCACGAGGTTGTCGCCGGCGGGCACGGCCGTGTCGCAGTGCACCAGGGAGGCGCCGCCCTGGCCTCCGGTGGGAGTCGAGGTCGGGCTCGAGGAAGGCGCTGCCGAGGCTTTGAGGGTGCTGGTCGCGTGAGGGCTCGTGCTTGGCGAGCTCCTGGCGGTGGACGGCGCGCCGCCGCACGCTGAGAGGCTCACGGCCACCACCACCGCGGCCACCACACTGAGACGCACGGCGGTAACGGTATCCGCTAGCGGATCAGTTGTCCAAGCACCTGGCGAGTCGAGGGCGCGAGTTTCCTGTGCAATCGGTAGTAGATCCAGATACCGCGTTTCTCCGATTCGACGAGCCCTGCAGCTTTGAGCTTTGCCATGTGGTGGGAGATCGTCGGTTGGGTGAGCCCCAGGCCCGCGGTGAAGTCGCAGATGCAGATCGGCGCGGTGGCCTTCCATAGAGAGGCGAGCATCGTGAGCCGTGTCGGGTCGGCCAGTGCCTTCATCAGATCGGAGGCGTCGTTGGCCCAGCTCCCTTTGACGACGGGCAGCTCGCAGCACGCTCCTCGCTCTCTCAACACAGTGAGCTCCTTGTTGCCATTTCCGCCATTTTACGATACCCATCGACATTTGTCGATGGATGCGCTAGGATGAATCCATCGACGTTTATCAATTGAAGGAGCCCAGGTCATGAGTGACGTGAAGGAAGCCGTTCGATCCCGATATGCCGGCATCGCAAGGCAGCTGACGGTGGTGCAGCCTGACGCAAGTGTCGGGTGCTGCCAGGCCGACGGACCCGACTGTGGGTGCTCCGGCTCCTACTCGGCGGACGAGCTGCAGGAGATCGGTCTCACCGAATCGGTGAGCCTCGGATGCGGGAACCCGACGATGCTCGCCCAGCTCGAGCCGGGACAGGTGGTCCTCGACCTCGGATCCGGGGCGGGACTCGATGTCCTGCTGTCCGCTCGGCGCGTGGCGCCCGGCGGCCATGCCTACGGCGTTGACATGACGGACGAGATGCTGCAGCTGGCAAACAGCAACAAGAAGAACGCAGGGGTGGCCAACGCGACGTTTCTCAAAGGCTCGATCGACAGCATCCCGCTGCCCGACTCGTCGGTTGATGTGGTGATCTCGAACTGCGTCATCAACCTGGCGGAGGACAAGGGCGCGGTGATCGGCGAGGCGTTCCGGGTGCTGAGGCCGGGTGGCCTGTTTGCGGTGGCCGACATGGTCGAGCTGGATCCGCTCGAGCCGGCCCTGAAGCAGCAGCTCGACTCGTGGGCGGGCTGCATATCGGGCACCATCCCGATCGACGAGTACCGCGGCGCGCTGCTCCAAGCCGGATTTGCGGACCCCGAGTTCGAGGTTCACGCGACGCAGTCGATACCGGGGGTCGAGGGAACGGTGGGAAGCGCCTATATCAGGGCGAGGAAGCCGTCCGCGTCCTGACCCCGGCCATTCGGGCACAAATGGCCGCACCTGGCCCCTTCGGGCCAGGTGCCAGGGATGCGGCCATTCGGGCACAAATGGTCGCTGGGTAGCCGACAATACCCGGCATGAGTTTCAGTGAGCTTCTGCTGATCATTGCCCTGATTGTCTTTGTGGTCGCCGCCATCGGCTTGAGTTACAAGAAGACGGACCTCATCGCCGTCGGTCTCGCGCTATGGTCCCTGTCGGAGCTGATCGGCCGGCTCTCGAGCCTGAGCTTGAGCACGATCCTGCTGATCCTGGCCTTCATCGCTTTCGTGCTTGCCGCGATCGGCTGGAAATACAGGAAGATCGGGATGATCGCCGTGGGCCTCGCGCTGTGGATGGCTTCGATCGTTATTCCGATGTTCATTCACTAGAGGCACGCAATGGCGTATTCCGCCGGTTACGCCGTCGACGTCAAAGCGCCGCAGGCGAAGGTCTTCGACTTCGTCGCCGACGTGTCGCGTCATGGGGAGTGGGGGAGCGCCGGTGATCACATGAAGGCGACGCCTGAGAAGCCGGGCCCGCCGGCGATGGGCTCGCGCTACAGGGCCGAAGGGATGTTGAACGGCAAGCTCAACAATTCCACGGTGACGATCACTGCTCTGGACGCTCCGAAGCGACTCGCGTTTGACGCCGAGGACACGAACTCCGTGTTCCACCACGAGTTCGTGTTCACCTCGGCCGACGGGGGGACGCACGTCGAGCGCCACGTGACGATGACGAAGGGTCCGTTCTACTTTCCGCTCGTGCTGGCGATCTTCAGCGGCACCGTAAAGAAGAACTACAACGGCGCGATGTCAAATTTGAAGACGAAGATGGAGAGCGGGGCCTAGGTACTTCTTTCACGACCTCTCCCCGACTGTCAACGACACGGCGTGCGCCCGACGCCTTGCTGTCTCCTGACCCGGCGCCGTCATTTGCGTCAGCGGGCGGCTGGGACTCTGGCGGTGCCCCCTCCGCCTGTCAGGCGGGCGGCGATCACCACCGGGATGATGGTTACCAGGATTACGAACGAGACCACCACGTTCACCTCTGGCAGCAGGATTCCGTGGCGGATCTGGCCGAAGATCCAGATCGGCAGCGTGCTCTGCGCGCCCGCGGTGAACGTCGTCACGATCACCTCGTCGAAGGACAGCGCGAACGCAAGCATCGCCCCGGCCACGACCGCAGTTGAGATGAGCGGCAGGGTGACGTCCCGGAACACCTGAAACCCGTTGGCCCCGAGGTCCATCGCGGCCTCGATCAGCGAGCCCTGCGTTCGCCTGAGTCGCGCCAGCACGTTGTTGTAAACGACCACCATGCAGAACGTCGCGTGGCCGACGATGATCGTCCAAAGGGAAAGGGTCACGCCGCCGAAGCTGAAGAACGCGTTGAGGGCGATTCCCGTGATGATCCCGGGAAGCGCGAGCGGCAGCACGAACAGAAGGCTCACCGCGTCACGTCCGAAGAAGGACGATCGATTGATCGCGAAAGCCGCGCAGGATCCGAGGATCAGAGCGATGGCGGTGGCCGCGAGGCCCGCCTGGACCGAGAGCAGCAATGCGGTCCGTACGTTCGGGTCGTTCCAGGTGGAGACGAACCACTTCGTGGTGAGGCCCGGGATGGGCCAGCTCTCGATGTTCGACGTGTTGAACGCATAGAAAAAGATCAAGAGGATCGGGATGAACAGGAATAGAAGGACAAGGACCGACCACGCGCGCAGGGCCAGGCCGCTCCAGAACCCGATGCTCACAGCGCCTCGAATGCGCCGAGGCGCTGGGCAACCAACAGGTACACGGCCATGATCACGACGGGCACGGTGGCGAGAGCCGCGGCGAACGGGATGTTGTTCGCGATGCCGACGTTGCTGTAAACGACGTTGCCGATGAACTGCGACCCGGCGCCGCCGACCAGGATCGGCGTGATGTAATCGCCGAGCGTCAGCGAAAACGTGAAGATCGAACCTGCCACGATGCCCGGCAGCGCAAGAGGCAGCACGACGTCGAGCGTCGTGCGCCACCGCCGCGCGCCGAGATCAGCTGCTGCTTCGAGCAGCGAATCCGGCACCCGCTCGAGGGCGGCATAGGTCGGGATGATCATGAACGGCAGCCAGATGTAGGAGAAGACCAGCCACATCGCTGTGTTCGTGTAGCCGATGTTCGCCGCGGGCAGGCCGATCGTCTGCAGGCTCCAGTTCAGAACGCCGGTGTGGTTGAGGATCAGGATCCACGCGTAAACGCGCGCAAGGTAGCTCGCCCAGAGCGGCAGCAGCACGGCGGCGAACAGTAGGTTCTGGACCCGGCGCGAGGCGACCTTGGCCATGTAGTAGGCGAGCGGAAAGGCCAGGACGATATCTGTGATGGTCACGAGAGCAGCCAGTCCGGCGGTGCGGCCGATGATGATCCGGTAGGTCGGGTCGCTGAGAATCGTCTCGAAGTTCCTGGTGTTCCACACCTGGACGATCTGCGTGGTGAATGGATCGATCGACCAGAACGCGGTGATGAGCAGCAGCACCAGCGATGCGAGGTAGACCAGCACGAACCACGCCATCGGGGGCGTCAGCAAGAGCAGGGGGCGCAGCCACGGAAAGCGCCACAGGAGCGCTCGAAAAGGGACGGCCCCGCCCCCCTTGGGACGAGGCCGTCCTACCGCTTCAGTCGACATCTAGCCCTTGATCGTGGTCCAGGCAGAGACCCACTGGTCGTATGGCACGCAGACCGTGGTGCCGTCCGGGCACTGCGCGATCGGCGTCTTCCAGAACTTGATCGAGTCGAAATACGCCTGCCCCTTGTCGGCGTGGTACTGCGCGCACGAACCGGCCTGCAGCGCCTCCATCTCGGCGCACGCCTTGCTGTTGACCGGAGTTTCACCGAAGGAGAGAGCCTGCATCGCCTGGACCTTCGGGGTGCTCACCCACTTGGTCCAGAGGTATGCGCAGTTGGGGTGCGTGGCCTTGGTGGCCAGCATCCAGGTGTCCGCCCATCCGGTGGCGCCTTCGGACGGGATGGTTTCCTCAACGGGCGCGCCCGCGAGCTTCAACTGGATGGTCTGGTAGGGCCATGCGGCGCCCACGGTCACGTCGCCGTTCTGGAACAGCGAGATCTCGTCTGTCGCGAGGGCCCAGTACTTCTTGATCAACGGCTGCTGGCTCTTGAGCAGGGCGACCGCCGCGTCGAACTGCGGCTGCGTCAGCTCATATGGGTCGGTGATCTTGAGGCTCGGCTTGGTCTTGCTCAGGTAGAGCGCTGCGTCGGCGATCTGGATCGGGTTGTCCGGCACGGTGATCAAACCCTTGTTGGCCGGGTCGTAGATCACGCTCCAGCTCGTCGGCGGGTTGACGAACTTCTTTGTGTTGTAGAGCAACGTGTTCGGGCCCCACTGCAGCGAGATGCCGTAGTGGACACCCTGAATCGTGTTGTAGGGAGGAGCCTGGAAGTAGGTCTGGAAGTTGGTCCAGTCCGGGATCAGCGCGGTGTTCATCGGCCTCACGTCGCCGCTGTAGATGAGGCGGAGGTCCGCGTCACCCGATGCGGAGACCATGTCCCAGTTGCCACCGCCACCGTCCTTCATGAGGCTCACCATCTCGTCCGATGAGCCGGCGGGGTGTTGGTTGACCTTGCAGCCGGTGGCCGCCGTGAAGGGATCGACCCACGACTTGTCGGCGTAGCCGTCCCACAGGACCAGGTTCAGCTGGCCTTCTCCCGCTCCAATCGAAGTCAGCGGCGCGAGCTTTGCCGTCGGTGGCACCTGCAGCGCGGGCGCAGTGGGCGCGCCGCTGGATCCGCATGCCGTCGCTGTGAGCACGGCCACTGCGGCCGAACATCCGAGCCGGGCCCAGCCGGCCTGTCTAACACCCATCTTCTCTACCTCTCCTTAGTTCCGAGTACGTAAGTGTGATCGGCCGTCCAGGCCAGCCTTACCCTCCGGCCCTGGAAGCCGGCCGCCTCGCTCGCGGCGTCCATATTCTGGCGCACCGCGACCAGCCGCTCGCCGCGATCCAGAAGCACGAGATAGCGCGTGGACATGCCCACGTACACGACCTCCTCCACCGTCCCGTGCTCCACCCTCGTGGCAGGCTCCGGCGACTCGTCCTCCGCGAGCATGCGGATCTTCTCGGGGCGAATCACGAACCGCACGCCGTCCCGGAGCAGCACGTTAGAGATGCCGATGAACCCGGCGACGAACTCCGAGGCGGGCTGCTCGTAGACCTCCACGGGCGTGCCGATCTGCTCGATCTTCCCATTCGACATGACAGCGACCCGGTCGCTCATCGTGAGAGCCTCCTCCTGGTCGTGCGTCACGTAGACGAAGGTGATCCCGACCTCCTTCTGGATCTGTTTCAGCTCGATCTGCATCTCCTGCCGGAGCTTCAGGTCAAGCGCGCCGAGCGGCTCGTCCAGGAGCAGGACCTCCGGCTCGTTGATGACCGCGCGGGCGAGCGCGACGCGCTGCCGCTGGCCACCGGACAGCTGGTTGGGGCGGCGCTTGCCCAGTCCCTCGAGGCGCACCATGCGCAGCGCACGATCGACCCGCTGCTGCCTTTCCGCGCCGGGGATGTGCTTGATCCGCAGCCCATAACCGATGTTCTGGCCCACGCTCATGTGCGGGAAGAGCGCGTAGTCCTGGAAGACGGTGTTGGTGTCGCGCATGTTCGGCGGCATTGAGGTGACGTCCCGACCGCCCAGCTCGATGCGGCCGGCGTCGGGACGTTCGAAGCCGGCGATCATCCGCAGCAGCGTGGTCTTGCCGGAACCCGACGGGCCGAGGAGCGTGAAGAACTCACCGTCCTCGACCACGAGGTCGACGCCCGCGACCGCGACCACGCCGCCGTAGTTCTTACGGATCCCCTGGAGCTTCAGCGCTGGTGTGTCGCTCAGTCGAGGGACGCCATGACGTGCTTGATCTGCGTGTACTCCTCGAGGGAGTAGATCGACATGTCCTTGCCGTAGCCGCTCTGCTTGTAGCCGCCGTGCGGCATCTCGTTGACGAGCGGGATGTGGGTGTTGATCCAGACCGTCCCGAACTGCAGCCGTCGAGCCATGCGCAGGGCGCGGCCGACGTCGCGCGTCCAGACCGACGCGGCGAGGCCGTACTCGACGCTGTTGGCCCACTGGAGCGCCTGGTCCTCGTCGCTGAACTGCTGCACCGTGACGACGGGTCCAAACACCTCTTTCATCACGATCTCGTCCTGAGGTCCGTGCGGTACGACGACCGTCGGCGAGTACCACGAGCCCGGCTTCTTGATCCGCGCGCCACCGGTGAGCACTTCCGCGCCGGCCTTCCTGGCCCGGTCGACGAACCCCGACACGCGAATCGCCTGCTCCTCCGAGACCAGCGGCCCCATCTCCGTGTCGTCCGCCATCGGGTCTCCGACCTTGAGCGAGCTCACCGCGGAAACGAGATCGCCCAGCAGCCTGTCGTTGATCTTCGGTCCGGTGATCACGCGCGTGGCCGCGGTGCAGTCCTGGCCCGCGTTGAAGAAGCCTCCGATCTTGATCCACTCCACCACCTTTTCCAGGTCGGCGTCGTCGAAGACGATCACGGGGGCCTTGCCGCCGAGCTCGAGGTGGACGCGCTTGAGTGTCGAGGCGGCCGCGCGCGCGATCTCCTTGCCCGTGGCGACGTCACCGGTGAGCGAGACCATCGAAACTCCCGGGTGCCGGACCAGTCCTGCGCCCACCGGCTCGCCGTCGCCGGTGATCACGTTCAAGACGCCGGGAGGAAGGATGTCCGCCGCGAGCTCGGCCAGCCGCAGGGCTGTGAGCGGGGTCCACTCAGACGGTTTGAGCACCACGGTATTGCCCGCGGCAAGCGCGGGGCACAGCTTCCAGGCGGCCATCATCAGCGGGTAGTTCCAGGGGGCGATCGAGCCGACCACGCCGAGCGATTCGCGGCGGACGAAGCTCGTGAAACCGGTCATGTACTCGCCTGCCGCCCGGCCTTCGAGCGTGCGCGCCGCGCCCGCGAAGAACCGGAAGCAGTCGGCGATGGGCGGGATCTCCTCGGACTTGGTGGTGGCCAACGGCTTGCCTACGTTGTCGGACTCGATGCGGGCCAGCTCGTCGCCGTGCTCCTCGATCGCGCTCGCCAGCTTGAGCAGGCGCTCGCTGCGATCGCGCGGAGTGCTGTCGAACCACACCTCGTCGTAGGCCTTGCGGGCGGCGGCCACGGCGCGGTCGACATCATCCTGGGTTCCCTTGGGCACGTGCGCGATGACCTTGCCGGTCGCCGGGTTGATGATCTCCTGCGTCTCGCCTCCGGTACTGGGCGTCCACTCGCCGCCGATGAACATCTCGTGGCGCTTGAGCGTCGTACTCACAGTCCCTCCCTCACCCAAGTGGTGCCATTGTCTCGGCCGCTACTTCGCTCAGCGCCGCGCCCAGAATGTCGAGCCCTTCGTGAAGCTGCTCGTCCGGGATCGTCAACGGCATTAGCGTGCGGATGACGTTGTGGTGGGTGCCGGCGCGAAGGAGGATCAGGCCCTTCTCGCGCGCGAGCGCGAGAACTCGCGCGGTCTCCTTGTCGGCGGGCTCTTTCGTGGCGCGGTCGCGCACCAGCTCCATCCCGGCCATCGCGCCGACCACGCGGACGTCCCCGACGATGTCGTGCTCCGCCTTCCAGCTCTGCATGCGCTCCTCGAGGATCGAACCGATGCGCACCGCGCGCTCGGGCAGCCTCTCATCGCGCATCACGTCCATCACGGCGAGGCCCGCCGCGCAGGCGACCGGGTTTCCGCCGTACGTCCCGCCGAGACCCCCTGGTTCCGGTGCGTCCATCACTTCGGCACGACCGACGACGGCCGAGAGCGGGAACCCGGCCGCCAGGCTCTTGGCAACGGTCACCAGGTCGGGCTGCACGCCGGAATGCTCGATGGCGAAGAACTTGCCGGTGCGCCCGAAGCCGCTCTGGATCTCGTCGGCGATCAGGAGGATGCCGTGGCGCGTCGTGAGCTCGCGGAGCTTGCGCAGGAAATCGATGGGGGCCGGTACGAAGCCGCCCTCGCCGAGGACCGGTTCGATGATGACGGCGGCGACGCGCTGCGGCGAGACCTCGGAGTCGAACAGGCTCTCCAGCGCCGCGAGGGCTCTCTCGGTGCTCCAGCCGCGGTACGAGTATGGAAACGGAGACTGGTAGATCTCCGCCGCATACGGTCCGAAGTTCTGCTTGTACGGGCTGACGGACCCCGTCAGGCTGAGCGTGAGCAGAGTCCGCCCGTGGAAGCTGCCGCGGAAGCTGATCACGGCCGGGCGGCCGGTGAAGGCGCGGGCGATCTTGACAGCGTTCTCCACCGCCTCCGCGCCTGTGCTGAAAAAGATCGCCTTCTTCTCGCCTTCGAGAGGCGCCACCTCGCACAGGCGCTCGGCGAGGCGAAGGTATGACTCGTACATGACGACCTGGAAGGAGGTGTGGGTGGCGCGTTCCAGCTGAGCCCTGACCGCCTCCATGACGTGCGGATGGGCGTGGCCGACGTTCATCACTCCGATGCCGCCGGCAAAGTCGACGTAGCGGCGTCCGCTGACGTCCCAGAGCTCGGATCCCGTGGCCCGGTCGGCGACCAGGGGATGGGCGGTGGTGATGCCTCGCGGGACGTACTGCGCGCGAAGGTCGGTCAGCTCCGCCTCGAGAGAGTGCTTCTCGACCTTCATTGGGTCATTCAAGCAGATACGATCCGCGAGAGTGGAGGGATCTACAAATGCGCTCTGCGCGCGCTCGGCCGCCGCCGTCGAGCGGCTTTGGCCGGGACGGCGGGCGAGCGTGACCGTGCTCGGCGGCGGGATCACGAACCACAACTTCAAAGTCGAGGTCGACGGGGCCGCGTACGTCCTGCGGATGGGGGGCGCCAAGACCGGGTTGCTAGGCATCGATCGGGCGGTCGAGCATGCCGCGAGCCTGCGAGCGGAGGAGATCGGGATCGGGCCGCCGGTCGCGGATTTCGTCGCCTCGGAGGGCTGGCTGGTGACCAGGTTCATCGAGGGGCGGCCGATCGCCGTCGAGGAGATGCGCAGCGCGAGCACGCTGCCGCGCGTGGCCGAGGCCCTGCGCCGCCTGCATTCGGCGCGGGCGATCCCGGGGCGGTTCGATTCACTCGCTGTGGTGGACTCGTATAGAGAGGAAGCGCAGGCGAACGGGGTCCGCATACCAAAGGAGTTCGCGCGCGCGCGCGAGGTGGCTCTGCGGATCCTCGCGGCGCGTGGTCCGCAGCCGCTGGTGCCGTGCCACAACGACCTGCTCAACGCGAACTTCCTGGACGACGGGGCGATCCGGATCGTCGACTGGGAGTACGCGGGGATGGGGGATCGGCTCTTCGACCTGGCCAACTTCTCGGTCAACCATGAGTTCGGGGTGGAGGACGATGGGCGCCTGGTGGCCGCCTATTTCGGAGCGGAGCGCGATTCCGATGTCGCCTCGCTCCGGTTGATGCGGTTCATGTCTGATTTCCGCGAGGCGATGTGGGGTGTGCTGCAGAGTGGGATCTCCGAGCTGGACTTCGACTTCGCCGGCTACGCCAGCAAGCATTTCGACCGCATGGAGCGCACCGCCGCCGATCGGAATCTCACCGAGTACATGAAAGTTGCAGGGGACTCTTAGTTCGCAAGGGTCAGGTTTTCGACTCCTTTGCTCTAAGGTCGTGACGTGATCTCCAGCCGGCGGTTCTATGCGTCGGTCGCAGTGCTCGGAGGCGAGTGCGTGGCGTGCTTCTTCGCCGGCTACAGCGAGTGGGGGGATCGGGGAGGCATGGTGGGTATCAACTCAGCTGAAGCTGCAGAGCAGGCACAGTTCGCGATTGAGCTCTACGCGATCGGCGCTCTCAACCTTGTATCCGTTGCGTTCCTTCTCCGCCGAGCGGGCTGGAGTTGGTGGCTTGTGCTCGGGGTGCAGGTGGGGGTGTTCGTGTTTGCACTGATCGAGGGTGCGCTCACAGATATCGGCTGGTTTTACTTCAGCGGTTTCCCGCTGTTGACCTTCATCCTGCTGTTCACGCTCCGAACGTTGAAGTCGCCCGTTGAGCGCAATCTGACCCCTTACGCGACACCTTGACCTGGGCACTCGTGCTGAGCGGGATCAATCGGCTGGCGTCCGCAGCACCTCCAGCACCTCTTCGCCGTACTTGCGAAGCTTCGAATCCCCGATGCCCGGGACACGAAGCAGGTCGGCCAGGTTCTCTGGGCCTGCGATCGCGATCGCGTTCAGGGTCGAGTCGTGGAACACGATGTACGCCGGAATGCCGGCGGCGCGAGCTGTCTCCGAGCGCCACCTTCTCAGGCGATCCAGAGTCTCGACCGGTGCGCCGGCTGTGGCTCCATTCCTGATCGTGGGCGCCTCGGCCGGCAGCTTCAGCGGCGGCGGAATCCCCTTCGTCATAGCCTCGCGGCCCGCCGGAGTCAGCTCGACGACCGGGTACTCGCCCGAGCTCTGGCGCGCGAGGCCGGCTCCGATCAGCTCCGCGAGCAGCTGCCTGATTCGCTCGTCCTTCCATTTGCCCAGCGCTCCGTGGAAGGGCAGATCCCGTACCCATTCCTGGGCGGTCGACCATTTCGTTCGCCGGCCTCCCAGCACCGCGGCCACGTTGGCGAGCCCGACCCGGCCGCTGAAGCGAGCGATCGCGGCGAGGCTGGAGGTGACCGCCCCGACCGGGACCGCCTCCTCCGGAGGGCGCTCCGCGAGGCAGTTGTCGCAGGCGCTGCACCGGCGCGCGACGCCCTGCTCGCCGAAGTAGTCCGCAATCCGCGCGTGCCTGCACTCGCGCATCTCGGCGTAGGCCATCATCTGACCGAGTCGCGCATAGGCGTGGTCTTTGAGCGGCGAGCCGTCCTCGAGGCCGGACTGCTCGATGAAAAAGGACTGGAGGTCGCGGTCCGCCGGGCTGTACAGAAGGGTGCACTCGGCTTGCCGCCCGTCGCGGCCCGCTCGGCCTGCCTCCTGGTAGTAAGCCTCGAGGCTGCCGGGCAGGTGGTGGTGGATCACGCGCCGGATGTCGGGTATGTCCACGCCCATGCCGAAGGCCGAGGTCGCGACCACCACCCTGCTGCGTCCCTGGCTGAAGTCCTCCTGGACGCGGCGCCGCTTCATGGCGTCCTGCTGCCCGTGGTAACAGGGGGCGCCGAGGTCGGCGGCCACCTCCTCCGCCGCCTTGACGGTGCCCACGTAGACGAGGGCTCTGTGCGTTGTGTCTGAAAGAAGGCGGTGCAGCTCCTCGCGCTTGGCGCGGTCGCCCCGGCAGCGCACCACCGCGAGGGTCAGGGTCGGCCGGTGGAACCCGGTGACCGAGATGAAAGGTTCCTCGAGACCGAGCGAGGTTGCAATATCCGCCCGCACCTGCGGTGTCGCGGTCGCGGTGAACCCCGCCACCGGTGGGCGGCCGCAAGCCCTGATCGCGGCGGCCAGGAGACGATAGTCGGGCCGGAAGTCGTGTCCCCAGGTGGAGATGCAGTGCGCCTCGTCGACGACCACGCGGCGGACGCGCAGCTCTGCCAGCCGGTCCATGAATCCTGGCCGCCCAAGCCGCTCAGGCGCGAGGAAAAGGAGCCGGTAGTCGCCGGCGATTGCTTTGCGCAGCCTCTCGACCTGCTCGGGCCGCTCCACCGATGAGTTGATGAACGTTGCGGATACACCTCGCTCGGTCAGGCGGTCGACCTGGTCCTTCATCAGGGCGATGAGCGGCGAGACGACCATCGTCAGGCCGCCGTCCATGACGGCGGGCACCCAGTAGCTGATGCTCTTTCCGGAACCGGTGGGCGCGACTGAGAGAACGTCGCGCCCCGCGAGCATTGCCTCCACGACGTCTGCCTGACCGGGACGGAATTGGTCCAGGCCGAAGACCTCGCGCAGCACACGCTCGGCGTCTGTGATCACCTCCGGATTCTGACCGGAACGGGGACGCCGGGCGAGAGCTCTTTACATGGCCGGGTGGGGTGGGTGGGCGTTGTTGCAGGTCTGGTGGGCGGGCACGGTCCGGAGGAGGGCTGGGAAAAGGGAGTCGGGGGTGGGGCGGCGGTGCGCGAGCTTCAGGCTTGCGACGAGCGCCTGGACACCAAAGAGCTCCGGGTCGTGATCGACGCGCTCGAGGGTGTGTTCTCGGCAAACGCTCGGCGATCCCAACAGGCCGGCGAGCATCTGGTCCGCCGGCAGCATCACAGCCGCTTCCTGGATCGCTCGCACCTGCGGCATGTCGATCTCATCGGCGGCTGACCGGCTGTGCGTCGGAGCCCAGCTGGAGTCTTTGCCCAGGGTGGCGGCGGCGCTCAGCTCAGGTGAGATCTCCTATCAAGCCGCCTCCGCGCTGTGCCACCTTCACGAGCGGCTGGGCGAGCAGCGGGAGGGCTTCGACGAAGAGGAGATGCTCGGGTATGCCCGCGAGTTCTCCGTCTTCGAGCTGCGCAAGCTCTGTCGC
>JBOHUQ010000017.1:0-1508 GCA_050734495.1 Candidatus Dormibacteraceae bacterium | reverse complement strand
GGGTGAGGTCGCGTTTCAGGATCGGCTCCCATGTCTCGATGGTCAGGTCGATCAGGTCGGCGCTGATCTCAATGTCCATCGCGTCGGATCCCCGGTGCGAGCGAGAGGTAGCCCAGGCGGTCGAGTGAGTGGATGAAGCGCTCGTCCGAGGAGACGTTGATGGTTTCGCTCTGCGTCACGGTCGCTGACGCTCACGGGAGTGTCGCCGGCGACCTGTGTGATCAGCACCACATCGTCGGCAAGGCGCAGGCGTTGCATGAGGCGCGCCTCGATGTCGCCGGCCTCGTAGGTCGGATCGTCGAGGATGGCCGCGACCAGACCTCGGTAGGAGTCGGCTTCGGCGGCTCGGAGGAACACGCCGTCGTCCGCAGTCGGTTGGAACAGCATCCTCAACGGGAGCTGTTGCTCGTCGCGTGGCCTGATGCGGCGGTACATTCAGGCGGCCCTCCTTGCCGGCTGCCAGGCCGAGCGGCCGTACAGCCAGTAGAGCTTCAGCTTGTCCTGCGGCCGAACGAAGACCAGGTCCGCGAAGCGGCGCAGGAGGTGGTCCCCGGCGTCCTGGACCTGTCCATCTGAGTGGCTGCCCAGGCGGACCCGCTCGGACGGGATCGCTGAATCGGGCAGGCTCGAACAGCGCTTGGTGATCCAGCAGGCGAGCTTCACGTTCGCCTGGAGCCGAGCGGGATCGAGGCTCGAGTCGAAGTATCGGTACTCGATCGTCCGGCGGTTGTCGAGAATGTTTCCGAAGTTGAGGCCGACGCCGTGGCTGGCGCCGACGCGTGTGGCCAGCTCGCTCAGGCTTTGCGCCTCCTCCAATCGAGCCCCGCTCATCGGCCCGCACCAGCGGTAGCCGTTGCCGGCGCCGCGGTGCCGCCGACCGCCTCGACCCGTCGCGGCCGCCAGCCGGTACATCAGGTCCTCAGCCCAGCCGCAAACGTTCGCGACCCGGCGGAATCGAGCGACGTCGTGATCCATGCCGGCCGAGTCGGCGCCGACATGAACGTGGCCGCCGGTGCGAGCCGTGGCGCGAGCGCCGCTGTCGCGCAGGATCTGGCACACGCGTTCCAGTTGCTCCCAGGTCTCCGGCGTGTCGCGCAGGACCGGGCTCACGATCTCGCCGGTGACGGTGCTGTCGCGCTCGCAGACCCACTCACCCGGCTGCCGTGGGGCGTGGTAAGCGCGCTGCGTGGGTGATGTGCTCAGGCCGGCGGCGTGAAGGGCGCGAGCCACCGTGGTGGGATCGGCACCATCAAATTCGATCTCGATCCCGAAGGTCTGGTTGGGGTCCCCGATGACATTCTCGCGCTCGTAGGCGGCGCCGGCGGTTCGCGCCAGTTGCATCAACTGCCCGTGCAGTTGGTCGTTGTCGGTGAGGGAGCGGTTACCTTCAGGCACCTCGGCACCCTGGGCGGCGAGGAACTCCTCCCACAGTCGCTGTGCGTCCGCCTGCTCGCGGTCGATGCGGTCGCGCTCCTCCCGGTGCCGCTCGACCGAACGCGCGTAGAGGT
>JBOHUQ010000016.1:0-6642 GCA_050734495.1 Candidatus Dormibacteraceae bacterium | reverse complement strand
GCCCAGTCCGACTCCGCCGTCCACTCGCCCAACGAGCGCCTCGTGGTCGACAACTACTACCGCGGCATCGAT
Source organism: Candidatus Dormibacteraceae bacterium (assembly GCA_050734495.1). Classification (GTDB taxonomy): domain Bacteria; phylum Chloroflexota; class Dormibacteria; order Dormibacterales; family Dormibacteraceae; genus Palsa-870. The sequence goes on along the minus strand of JBOHUQ010000016.1, from coordinate 6,570 downwards.
GCCGTGATCCGGTTCATCTGCGGCCTTGCCCGGGAGTAAGACTGCGCGCGAGCGCGACGATCACGATCGCCGCGGCGAGCGGAATCGCCATCGCGATTCGTAGTCCGAACCGGTCGGCCACATTCCCGATCATGGCCGGACCGGCGATCGAACCCGAATAACCTGCCGCAAGGACCAGCGTGAGCGCGGTTCCGCTCGCGCCGAGGTTTGCTCCGGCGCTGAAGGCCAGGGGTACCAGCACAGCGGTGCCAATGCCGACGAGGGCGAAACCGAGGATCGCGCCAGGCAGCGCGGGTACGGCGATCGCGAGCACGAGCCCGACTGACGCGACGATTCCTCCGAGTCGCGCCACGACCGCTGCGCTGGTGCGAGCAGTCAGCACGTCGGCGCGGAAGCGCACGAGCGTCGCCGCCAACGCGAATGCGGCGAATCCGCCCGCCGCGAGGCCGGGATCGGCGTGGCTGAGCTCTCTCAGGTACAGCGCACTCCAGTCCGCGGCCCCGCCCTCGACCAGGATGCTGCAGAACGAGATCGCCGCCACGGCGATTACAAAGCCGGTCAGCCAGTACCGGCCAGCGCCCTTGGGAGCGAGCCGCGGAGCGCCTGCGCGGGTGTCGGGTAGATCGCGCAGGAATACCGCCGACGCGAGCGCTGCCGCGATCGCCGCGAACGCGAAATGCAACAGCGGCGGTACGCCTGCGAATGCCGCCAGGCCGGCCAGTACCGCTCCCGCGAAAGCGCCGAGGCTCCAGTAACCGTGAAAGCCGTTGATCAGCGGCCGGCCGGCCATCCGCTCCAGCTCAGCGGCCTGCGCGTTCTCCAGCATGTCGACGAAACCGGCGCACGCCCCCAACAGAAGCAGTGAGAGGAACAGCTGCAGGAAGCCGGCGGCGAGCGCCGGGAGGACTAGACATGCGCAGATCGCGACCGTGCCGCCTCTCACCCACGCCCTGGCCCCACGACCGAGCACGATGCGCGCGACGCCCGCGCCGATGAGTGCTCCCAGCGAGAAGGCAAGCAGCGCATATCCAACCTGAGCGTCCGACATGTGCAGGTGGTCTTTCAGCGCCGGCAGGCGGGGCACCCAGCTGCCGCTGACCGCGCCGAACGCCAGAAAGGCGACGGAGACGGCGCGTCGCTCGCGGATCACTGCTCCGAGGGCATCAGCTCGAAAGAAGCCTGTTCGCCGAGGGTGAGTGCCCGGTTCGGCCGCGATGCTTTGACGAATGTGCCGTACTTCGGCTTGTAGAGAGCCGACACCGCGCGCGCCTCATCGGGATCGGTGATTTGCCGCGGCCTGACCTTGACCGCAATCTCTCCGAGGTGCAGCAGGCCTTCGCCTCGTGCCATCAGGTTCTGTGGCCACTGGCGGCGCATTCCCTGGCCTGACCGAATGAACAGGCGCTGCCTGTCGGTGGCGATCCAGATCGTCACGTCATGCGATTGGCCCGTTTTGCGCCCATAGGTGGTGAGCCGGACCTCTTTCTCGCGCGCCGCCGCATCGATCACGTCAGGGATGAACGCGCCCACCGCTCAGATCGTAGGGCGGCTATAGAAGCAGCATCGTCGGCGAGCATGCAACAAGCCAAGCGAGGACCGCAGCAAACGCCTGACGCCGGGCGAGCGCAAAAAAAAGAAAGCCCCCGATTGCTCGGGGGCTCGTCGCTCTGAAACGTTGATTCAGCTCTGCTGAGCGCTGTCACCGGAAGACGCCTGGTCGCCATTCTGGTCGCCGTTCTGATCCTGGTGATGCTCGACGAACGAGACACACTGGCCTTGATTCTTGAACGCGTGACCCAGCGCGTCCGTGAAGTTGACAAAGCCACCGTCCTTGCACTGCTCCTTGGAGGTCGGCGGGTTCGTCAGCTGGAAGTCATAGGTGGTGCCGTTGAAGTCAAACCCGTCGGTCCGCACGACGTAGCCGGGATTGTTGCTGCCGATGTTCAATCCAAAACCGATGACCACCGCGCTCGGGCAGATCGTTTTGATCTGGCCGATGGTGTAGACGGCAGGGCCACCCGGGGTGCCCGAGACCGCGCCGTTCGAGCACGTGACCTTCCTGGTCGACCAGAACAACCCCGTCTCCACGTTCCATTTCTGCCAGACGTTCGGCACGATCGGACCCATCGACGGGTTCTGGTAAGGCTCGAACACCAACGTTGAGAAACCGCATGTGGCCGACGTGGTGCCGCCGTTCAAGCACATGACCAGCTGGTACGAGGGGTCAGCGACCGCCGAACCGCTTACCTGCTTCGTGTAATAGCCCGCTTCAGTTACCGACGACAACGGAGCGTTCGCGGCGTGCTGGTACTGCGCCTTCGCCGCTGCGGTCGAGTCGGTCGTGAGTTGAAGAGCAGCGGGCGGAAGCGGCGACGACGGATCCGAGACAAACGTCACGGTACCGCCCGGCCGCGTATCGGACGTGCTCCAACTCTGCTGATTGGCGGGCGTCACGACGACAGTCGTGCCGGCCAGGGCGCCGGACGCGCCAACCACAACCAGCATCCCAACCGCCGCCGTGCATGCGAGGAGTCGAGTCAGTTTCATACGAACACACCCCCGTGAAGTTGAGTTACGAGATAACCCTCGGCCCGAGTGTAAACCTGTCAGGCAACTAGCGGCCGATACGAAGTGCGAGCAGCGGGCTGCCGAAAATGACCATAAAGGGGCCAGGATGGCGAGGAGCCATGGCCTCGCGGTGCCGAGCTCAGGGCGGATGCGGGTGCGGTGACGCCAGGCCTTCAGCGCCATCTCCTGGACCGCGTCCTCCGCAGCTTCGCGCTCATGAAGCATGGCCAGCGCAAGGCGGTAGGCCGGCTGGACCACCGGCCGCAGGATCTCTTCAAAGGCGTGGCGGTCGCCCTGCCGGGCACGGCTCAACACGCCTGCTTCATGTCCATCAAATGCGCCAGGACCGTCGAAGGTTTCGAACGTCGTTCGGGATACGCTCGTTCAATGTCCGGCGCGGGTGACGCGCGCTTCGATCTGACCGCGACAAAGGCAATTGCATTGCAAGCTGCACGCGACTGGGGCCTCGAGCTCGGGGAGCCGTTCGCCTTCTCGAACGTCTCCTACGTTGCGCCCGCCGGCGACGCCGTCTGCAAGGTGGCTTGGGGAGGGGACACCGAGTCGCTGCACGAAGGCGACGCGCTTGAGCTCTGGAACGGAGACGGTGCGGTGCGCCTTCTGCGGCGATCTGGGCGTGCACTCCTCGAGGAGCGCGCGGTGCCGGGAAACGATCTGTCGGCGCTGCCTGACGAGCAGGCGACCGCGATCGCCGTCGACCTCGCCTCCCGGTTGTGGCGACGTGCGGGACCCCCGTTCCGGCCGGTTGGGCCCGAGGTTCAGGGGTGGCTCGACAACGCGGACCGAGTGGGGAGCGAGCTCGCTCCGCTCGCGCGCAACCTGCTCGCGGAGCTCGTTCCCGGGGCGCAATGGCTGGTGCACGGCGACTTTCACCACCACAACATTCTTCGCCGAGGCGATGAGTTCGTGGCGATCGATCCGAAGCCTTACCTCGCTGATCGCGAGTACGACGTGCCAGCATTCCTGTGGAGCCCGCAAGGCAACCAGCTGGAGGATCGGCAGCGGACTGAGCGGCGCATCGCAGCTTTTGTCGCCGCTGGTCTGGATGACTTCCGGATCCGTGCGTGGACGGTGATCAGGGGCGCGTACCTGCGGCCAGAGTACGCCCGCCGCTTCAGAGAGCTGCTCAGCCGGTAGCAGTAGGCGGCTGCTCGTCAAGGAAGGCGAGCGTGGCCGCCGCGAACAGTGGCGAGCTGAAGATGTTGTAGTGGGTCAGGCCCGGAAGGATCGCGAGCGCGTGACCGCCTTTTGGCCGCCCATCCCCCATCCAGCCGCCGTCGCGGAGGCCGCCGTCGAGCAGCTTGAACACCTCGACGTAGTGGCTCGGCGGCGCCATGTCGGCGTCGCCGGCGATTACGAGCGTCGGCATCTCGAGACCGCGGACATCCTCGGTGAAATCGAAGTCCTTGGACATCGCTTCACCGATCTTGGTCAGGAGCCGCGGGAAGTCCTGCGGGCGTGGAGCGACCCGCTGGTACAGCTGGTACATCGGCGTCTCTTTCATGAAGTCGACGGCTGCCGCATTGACCTGCCCTTGCTGAGCCCGCATCTCGGCATAGATTGCGTCGGTCCGTACGTTCGCTGAGACCAGAACGAGCCGACGGATTTTCCCCGGAAACTTGGCCGCCGTCTGGAGTGCCACGCCCCCGCCGAGCGAGTAGCCCACCAAGTCGGGTTTGTCCAGCTCGAGATGGTCGACGAGCGCCGCTATGTCGCCGGCCATCAGCCGGACGTCGAGAGGTCGATCGATGTCGGCGGTGCGGCCGTGTCCTTGCAGGTCCACGGCGACGACCTGGTGGCGCTCCGAAAGCATGGGCAGAACGGGCCCGAACATCTCGCCCGACCCAAGCCCGCCGTGCAAAAGGACGAGCGGCCGCCCGCTCCCATGAGTTTCGTAGTACAGGTTGATTCCGTTGACCTCGGCATGGTGGCCGACGCCTTTCGCTTGATTTGTCCAATCGCTGGTCAATGGCCATGCTCCGTGCGTGAACGAGGGGTAAGCGCACATGCGCTGCTCAAGGCAGCTCCACTGGCTCGCCGCCGCCCAGCAACGCGTCGGTGAGGAATCTGACGCACCATCGTTCCCAGGTAGGACCGCTCCAACCTAAACCGTTGCGCGCTTGAAATTGTTGCCCGCTCCACGTCGTCAACGCGATCGTTGCGTGAACGTCGTCGAAGGTGAGCCCGGGTCGCACCGCGCCGCTGGCGATCAGCTTGCGGGCAGCCTGCAATGCTCCTTGTCGATGCCGTGTCCAGCCTTCTTGCATCGCCCTAGCCGAGTCTGGCTCGACTGCCGCCGCCGACATCAACACCAACATGATGTCTCCGCAGCGCTCCAGCAACGTGTAGGGAATCCGCACCGCCCAGGCGATGACCCGGCGGGGATCCGTCTCGGCGATCGCAAGTGCTACAAGCTCGTCTAGGCCGGCTTCCTCGTCGATCAGGTCGACCAGGCTGAGGACGATGGCCGGCTTCGGCCCGACGCTGGAATAGACGGTCTGCAGGGCAACGCCTGCTTCCTCAGCGATGTGGTTCACGGTCGTGCTGGCGTAGCCGCGCTCGACGAAAAGCCGTCGAGCGGCCGCCAGGATGTCGCGCCGGGTCTGAGCCGCCTGCATCAGCCGCCGCGTGGTCCGGGCCGGCTTGGAAATGGCTATTGCACACTCCTTACGTTTACTGTATGATCGCTCTAGTCACCATATGTTCCTACATTGACCGGTGATATATTCCAAGTTTGGGGGTTTGCGATGAGCGTGTCAACGGTAACGGGTGGATCGAGGAGTCTTCGGGTGGACGGACCTCGGCGCTGGCAGGTGGCGCTGACTGTGCTGATGTTTGGCGTTGCGGCGTTTCTGCTGGGCAGGGTCCTGTGGCCGGACCCGGTCGGGACGGCAACTCCGCCTCCGATGGTGCTTCCGATATTCATCGCCATCTCAGCGCTGGAGGCCCTTCTCTTCGGGGTCGGGATCGCGTTCATCGTCTTCGGCAGCAGGTGGCTGATTTTCGACGGGTCCAGGCTCGGTACGGGGGCATTCGTCGCCATCGCCTGGAGCCTCGTGAGCTGGTGGCCGCACGACAACCTCCATCGAGTGACCCACGACTGGACCGGCCTTGCGGCGATCGAAGTCGGCTTCCACGTGACGCTCATCATCTCGATCCTGATCGTCGGTGCGTACTTCTTGCGCAGCCTTCAGGCGCGGAGCGGACAGTCATGACGCGACCTGATGACGCACGAGAGGATGTTAATCGAGACCAGATCGCGGTCTGGGCGGCGAGCGTCCCACCCAGGCCGGCGGACCTGGTCAACCCGCGATCCGGCGAAGAGATCTGGTTCGACGGCGACGAGATGGAGACGCGCATGGTCGGACGAATACCGGCGCACTCGCCTGGTCCGCCTCTGCACATTCATCGCGCCGTCGAGGACAACGCGACCGTGATCAGCGGCCGGCTCCGCTTCACAATCGATGGACGCGTCCACGATCTTTGGCCGGGGGACAGCGTACGGGTCCCTCCCGGCACACGCCATCGCTGGGAGAACCCCTACGAGGAGGCCGCCTGCATGGTCGGTCGAGTGCGGCCGGGCATAGTGCATGAGATCGAGCTCCGCCTGCTGTATGGGGCGCTGGCTCGGCCCAGACCGAACCCGCTCGAGCTTGCCGTCGCGTTCCACGACGGGGACAGCTACCCGGGAGACATGCCACTTCCGATCGCGCGGGCGATTTTCGGTCTCCTCTACACAATCAGCTCTGTGGTCGGGGTAGCGGCCAGATTCCGCGTTGCCAACCTACCGCGGGCCCTTGTCCGAAATCCCCACTAAGGGGTTTCGCAAGAATTACCTAGACAATTAGGGGATGTCGTGATACGGTCAGTCCGTGGATGCGGTGGCGGCGATTGCGTCGCGGTATGCCGCACTTTCACCGCATCTGAATGAGCGCGATCGACGTCTCTTTGCTGGTGCTGAAGCGCGTTCGTTGGGCCGGGGTG
>JBOHUQ010000015.1:0-63090 GCA_050734495.1 Candidatus Dormibacteraceae bacterium | reverse complement strand
GTGTTGATCATGTCGGTCAGCCACTGCGGGTTGGCCGTCGTGTCTTGCAGTACGACGTTGTGCTTGTGGCCGCCGGAATCGGTGGCGATTCCGTCGGTGCCGTTGATCTCCAGCGACTTGACGTTGTTCTGCGAGGCCTGGGTGATCAGGTACGAGAAGTGCCAGTCGGTGGAGGTCCCGCCATTTTGCAGCGATTGCCACGTGAAGTAGAACACCAGGCCGAGCACGACGACCAGTGCGAAATAAAACAGGCTGGAGCGGGGAAAACGACTCAACTCGACTCTCCTCGAGGGCTGTTCGGCGTTCCTAGCCTAGCAACTTTGGACGCCCAACGGTCCGGCATCGGCGAGATCGCGACATGCATCGCGGGCTCGCCAGAAATACTCATGAGGTCAGCGTCCAGGGCGACTCCGGGGACCCAGGCCAGCCGCTCTCCGGCGAAGACCAACGGCCACGAGTCGCGTTCCTCTCGCGGAATGCGCGCGTCGACCAGGATGTCCTGCAGCTTGCGCGTGCCCCGGCCGCCTACCGGCCTCATGCGGAGACCGGGGCGGCGAAATCCAATCTGAACCTGCACTCCTGGTCGCAGGTGCGCCACGCTGGGATCGTCGCAGCCCGCGCAACTTTTGACGTCGAGCCGGGGTTGGGCGCCGGCGATCGCGGGTGCGACGACTTCCATGTAGTTGCCCACGATACGAAAACGTCGACCTCGAGGAAGATCTACGCCTCGACCGCCAGGTCCGCCCCGCACGAGGGACAGCATCGAGGCGAGGTGCGCTCGCGAGAGCGCGGGCTGAGAACCTCCGGCGCGTGAGTACAGAGCTTTGAGCAGCTCAACGGCGAGAGGTTCGCTCATGTGCACCACCTCTGGCGCCTCGGGCACTCCCGTGGCGAGCAAAGCGTCTACCTCGTGCTCGATCGACTCCTGCATCGCTGATGCCCGTCGCGCGACAGCGTAAAACCGGCGGCCGATGCCCGGACGGTCGCGCTCGAGTGCGGGAAGAATTACGTGTCGCACGCGCGCGCGCGCGAAGTGGAGGTCGGCGTTCGCGGGGTCGGCATGAGCGGCGATTCCATGCTGCTCGAGGAACTCGACCACGTCGCGCCTCCAGACACCGAGCATCGGCCGGACGTAAGCACCGCGGCTCGCGGGCATGCCTCGCAGGCCGGGAAAACCGCATCCGCGCATGAGGTGGAGGACAGCGCCTTCGACCACGTCGTCAGCCGTGTGAGCAAGCGCGACGACATCCGCGGCGACTCGTGTTTGCGCCCGCTCCAGGAATTCGTAGCGGAGAGCGCGCGCGGCGGCTTGCACCGAACCGCGAGGCATGGGCGAAACACGATGCTCGGTCACCAGCTCCACTCCCAACCGGGAGCATTGCTCCCCGACCTGGATGGCGACCTGGTCCGAGCCGGCCCGCAACGCGTGATCGAAATGCGCGGCGGCGACATCGAAGCCGAGCTCCCGCATGGCGACCAGCAGAGCGGTCGAATCGGGCCCGCCCGAAACAGCTACAAGCACGCGGTCTCGGGGCCGGACCAGCTCGCATGACCGGATGGCCTGGAGAAGCGTGTTGGGGAAGTTCGTCCGGAGCATGGTGGTGCCGGCTGGACTCGAACCAGCGACAACGCGATTATGAGTCGCGCGCTCTACCACCTGAGCTACGGCACCGCGCAAGCCGGGCGCGCCTGGCGCGCCCTCAGAGGAGAAGATCCTATCTTGCGGTTTGTGCCCGCGCCTTGAGCTTGCGCTTCTTGGTGCGCCGCTTGGCCAGCGCCACTCGCTTCCTCTTGTTCACGTCCTCTCCAGAATGTGGTGGCGCCAGGCGTGGCTCCGTGTTGGGGGCAGATGGTTGCGGAGGTCGGATTCGAACCGACGACCTTCGGGTTATGAGCCCGACGAGCTGCCGCTGCTCCACTCCGCTCCAAAAGTATACCGCCGGGCCTTGAACCGGCCGGCCGCGCGTCAGTGGTGCGGCGAGGGCGACGGTGAAGCCGGCGCGGCAGGCCTCGGCGAAGGCGAGGGCGCCGCGGTGACCAGGTACAGGCGCTCCTGGGGTTTCGAATATCCGTTGAGCCTCGCCTCTTCCTCGTCGGCGGTGCCCGACGTGACGGCCTGCACGTCTTTCTTGTAGCCCTGGTTCTGGGCGGCGAGAACCACGTTCTGGTGGCGCAGGTCGGTCACCTGCTGGCTGAGCTTGTGCCCGATGAAAGCTTCCTGGGCGAAGGCGATGCCGGCCCAGATCAGCGCGACCAGCACCACAGCCATTACGACTGCCTGGCGCACGCCGAACGCGCTGGTGCGCAATGTGCCGGAGGCGACCATGACTCTGCTGTTTCTCATGCTGGATCGTGGATCAGGACTTTTGCCGGAGCGGAAGCCGACTATAACAAACGCCCCGGGGGCTAGCGGCTCTCTTCCCAGCGCAACGCGAGCTGCTCGGGATCGAGGTCGCGGAAGGTCTTACCCTCTTCGCGCAGCGACGCCTCCGCCCTGGAAAAGCGCGTACGGAATCGCCGGCCGGCGACCCTCAGCGCGTCCTCCGGGTTGACCTTCAGCCGGCGCGCGAGCGAGACGACGGCGAACAGCAGGTCGCCCATCTCGTCAAAAGCCTGCTCTGGATCAGTGGCGCCGGCCAGCTCGCGTGCTTCTTCCGCGACCGCCTCGGCCGCCTCGGTCGGAGATGTGAAATCAAAGCCCACCCGCGCCGCCCGTTTCTGCAGCCCCAGGGCCCACGCGAGCGCGGGCATCGTGACGGGCACGCGATCGACCGCCGATTCGTCCTTGCCTGCCTTCCGAGCCTCGTGAGCCTTCTGATGCTCCCAATTCCTTAGGACCTCTTCGGCGTTCGCTACCGAATCCGTGCCGTAGACGTGTGGATGACGCGCGACCATCTTCGCCGCGACCGACTCCGAGACCTGGGCGGCGTCGAACCGGCCTTCTCGAGCTGCGATCTCGGCGTGCATCGCGACCTGGAGCAGCAGATCCCCAAGCTCTTCTTTGATCTTGGCATCGTCCTTCGAGTCGATCGCCTCGAGCAGCTCGTACGTCTCTTCGAGCAGGTACGGCCGGAGCGACTCGTGCGTCTGCTCGCGATCCCACGGGCACCCGTCGGGAGCCCGAAGCCGCGCCACGACCTCAAAGATCGCTTCGGTTCCGGGCGAGTAAGGCCTCTCGTCAGCGTCAGGCACGGGCCCTGATTCTGGCATCAGCCGGAAACCGCCACCGCGCCCTGACCCGACGTATAAAGGTCGGCCATCTCGTCAAGCAGCTGAAGCAGGTCGCGCTGCCAACCTTCGCCCTGCCTCCTCATCCTCAAGCGGTTCGGCGCGACCGCAATCCTGCCCGCCATCCGCTGGGACAGCTCGTCCACGTCCAGAAAGCGCTGCGGGTCGACTCGAATCACGATGTCGTGCCCATCCGCCACCACCCCACGCAAGCCCATTCGCTGTCCACGAAGCTTGATGCGCAATGAGTAGGCCAGGTTGTCGAGCTGCGCCGGACCCGGTCCGTAGCGATCTTCCAGCGAGCGCAGCACGGCGTCGAGCTCCTCCTCATCTTCGGTCGCGGCCAGCTGCCGGTACGCGCCCAGTCGAAGTTTCTCGTCGCGAATGTACGAGCGCGGGATGAAGTGGTCGAGCGGCAGATCGAGATTCATCTCAGTGGTCGAGAGCACGTCGCCGACCGCGGTTTCCTCCGAGCCGCTGCGCATCTTCGAGACCGCCCCCTGCAGCATCTGCAGGTACATCTCGAAACCAACCGCGGCGATCGCGCCGTGCTGCTCGGTCCCGAGTAGGTTGCCGGCTCCGCGGATTTCGAGGTCGCGGAGCGCGATCTTGAAACCCTGCCCCAGCTCGTGCAGCCCCGAAATGACATCCAGACGCTTGTCGGCCTGCTCGGTCAAGGACCGGCGCGGGTCATAAAGGAAGTAGGCGTACGCACGCCTTCCCGAGCGGCCGACGCGACCGCGAAGCTGATAAAGCTGGGCAAGCCCGAAGCGGTCGGAACGCTCGACGATGATCGTGTTCACGTTCGGAATATCGAGGCCTGACTCGATGATCGTCGTGCAGACGAGCACGTCGAACTTGGCCGACTCGAACTCGACCATGACGTGCGCGAGGTCGTCCTCGCCCATCTGGCCGTGCCCGATCGCGACGCGGGCCTCGGGGACCAGCTCCTGGATGCGGTCCGCCGCCTTCTGGATCGTGCGCACGCGGTTGTGCACGAAGTAGACCTGTCCCCCTCTTTGAAGCTCCCGGATGATCGCTTCGCGGACCAGCTCGCCCTCGTCGGCCGTGACGTAAGTCTTGATCGGCTGGCGCTCTTCGGGCGGAGTCTGGATCACGCTCATGTCGCGGATTCCACCCACCGCCATATGCAGCGTCCGAGGGATCGGTGTCGCGGAGAGCGACAGCACGTCGAGCTGCGTGCGCAGCTTCTTCAACCTTTCCTTTTGCATCACGCCGAACCGATGCTCCTCGTCGACGATCAGCAACCCGAGTCGTTTGAAGCGAACGTCGCGCTGAAGCAGTCGGTGAGTGCCGACGGTGATGTCGACCTGGCCCGCTTTGATGCCCTCGATGGTCCGAGCCTGTGTCTCGTCGTCCACGAAGCGCGAAAGCATCTCGACGACGACTGGAAACTTGGCCAGCCGCTCGCGAAAGACGTGAAAGTGCTGCTGCGCAAGCACCGTGGTCGGCGCGAGCAGCGCCACCTGCTTTCCGCTCATGGCCGCCTTGAATGCCGCGCGAAGCGCCAGCTCGGTCTTTCCGAAACCGACGTCGCCGCACAGCAGGCGATCCATCGGCCGGTCGGACTCCATATCCGCCTTGATCTCGGCCAGCGCCGACACCTGGTCGGGAGTCTCCTCGTAGGGAAAAGAGGCCTCCAGCTCCGCCTGCCACGCGGTGTCGGGCGCGAAGGCGATGCCGGGCCGCGCCTCTCTCATTGAATAGATCTTGAGCAGCTCGTCTGCAACGTCCTGCACGACCTTCCTGGCCCGTCCGCGCGCACGGGTCCAGTCGCTCGTTCCGAGCCTGTGGAGCGCGGGCTGCCCCTCCCCACCGAGGTATTTCTGAACGCGGTCGAGGTTCTCGACCGGGACGAAAAGGCGATCGCCCTCGGCGTACTCGAGCTCGAGGTATTCGCGGTGAGCGCCCTCGGACTCGAGGAGCCGCATTCCTTTGAAGAGAGCGACGCCGTGATCGACATGGACCACCAGCTCGTCCGGTGCGAAGTCGAGCGTGAACTCCTTGGTCAGATCCCTCGCCTGAGTACGGCCGCGGGACGCGCGCGATGGCCTGCGCAGCCGGCCGAAGAGCTCGGCGTCGGTGGCGAGGTAAAACCCGATCTCTTTCTGCGCAGCACCCGCGGCAATGTCGACGTCGGCCCGCCGGAGCGCTGGCCCGAGCTCTAGATCCAGGTCGAGATCCGCGTCGCCGACCGGCGCCCTGACCTTGCTCTCCTCGAGCAGGGCTTTGAGCCGTTCGTCCTGTTCCGTCGCGAAGATCACGGTCGCCGCTTCGCTCGTCGCGGCGAGGTCAGCTGCGGCGCGCGGCCGGCCGACCAGAGTCTCGGGCTCCGTCCAACCGAGATCGATCGCGTCGCCGGCCGGCTCGCCCGCGGTCAGCACGAGGCGCGCTCTCCCGGCAAAGTCGTTCAGCCGATCGACGCCGACGGTCGGGAGTGTGAAGCGCCGGGGCAGCTCGCCGCCACCAGATTCTGCCGCGGCGAGCATCTCCGCTTCGGCGATCAGCGAGCGCGCGTCCGCGAGCTGCCGTTCTGGATCGAAGTCCAGCACGGCCATGCCGGCAGGCAGGTGATCCAAAAGTGAAGGACGAGAAGGATCCAGGTAGCCGGAGTAGAACTCGACGCCCGGAAATGCGGCGCCGGATTCAAGCCGCGCAAGCTCGTCCTCCCAGTCCGACCTCACGTCGGCGCGCAGGCTCTCGAGCGAAACCGACTGGCGCAGCCGCGCGACCGCGGCAGCCCCGCGGGCGGGTCCGAGCAGAAGCTCTCGTCCGGTTCGAATCGAGACTTCAGGGACGGCCATCACAGACCGCTGGTTTTCGGGGTCGAACAGGCGGAGCGTCTCGACAACGTCTCCTGCCCACTCAGCCCGCACCGGCGCGTCGGCCGCTGCGGGAAATACATCGAGGATGCCGCCACGCAACGAGAACTGGCCGCGATCCTCGACCAGCGGCTCTCTCGAGTAACCGAGCTCGACCAGGCGGAGCGCGACCGTGACCGGATCCGGTCCACGACCCGGGGCCAGGACCACGGTTCCGTCGAGCAGGTCGCGTGGTGAGATGGTCTGCCGGGTGATCGCGCGTCGAGACGAGACCACCACCAGCTCGGGCTCAGCGGCCACGCGCGCAACCGCGGCCAGCGCCTCGAGGCGCTTGCTGACTGAGTCGTCGAAGGCGGGCGGGCGGTCCAGGAACGAAATGCTGACCTCCGCGAAAACATGAGCTGGCGGATGGCCGGCGAGCCAGGGCCTCAGCTCGTCGGTGAACCGTTCGGGCGCCGGTACCAGGATCAGGACCGGCCGCCGCAGAGCGGCCAAGGCGCGGGCCACCGCACCGGCCACAATCGGCCACGCCGCGCGTGGAAGGTGGGCGACGTTGAGCTCGCCCTCGCCACCGCCGACCCAGCCCTCCAGTTCCGGCGCCGCCGCGATGGTGCTCTTCCAGAGCGAGCTCATGGGAGCTCCTCGCAACCGAGCGAACCCGGTCGGTTGTAACGATCCATGGCCCGTTCTATACCCGCTTCGAGTGCCAGCTCCAACGCGCCGGCCACCCCGTCTACCACGGCGGGTAGACGCTGCGCTTCGGCTTTCGTAAACCTTCCCAAGACGTGCTGGCGGCCAGGCTGAGATCCCTTGCGCGGCGGCTTCCCGATGCCGACCCGGAAACGCACGAAGTCAGGGGTGCCGAGCGAACTGGTCAGCGATAGGACTCCGTTGTGCCCGGCGCCAGAACCCCCGCGCCTGATGCGCATCTTGCATAGCGGCAGGTCGAGCTCGTCGTACACGACCCATACGTTCTGCGGAGGAATGTGGATGTCGCGCACCGCTTTCGCCACCGCCTGCCCCGAAAGGTTCATATAGGTCTGCGGCAGCACGAGCCACAGGTGCTGCGTTTCGGAGCGCCCGACCAAGGACTGCCAGCGCTTACGGTCGACCTTCACGCCAAGCCGCCGCGCCAGCTCCCGCACGCACGCGAAACCCAGGTTGTGGCGCGTGTCGGCGTAACCCTCTTCCGGGTTGCCCAGGCCGACGATGAGCCGCTCCTCGACTGCCGCGTTCGCTTTATCCGAGTCCTCTTCCAACATCAAAAATCCAAATAGACGCACCTGGGCCCGCGGCGAGTGCCGCAGACCTGTCCCAAATGAGTTTACGCGGAGCTCAAAGGCGTCCCGGCGGAACCTTCATTCCGGACGCGGCGAGCGCGGCGAGCGTAATGCGCGTCATCTCTTTTCGCTCCGAGGTCGACTGATGGTCCCAGCCCAGCAGGTGCAGAAGGCCATGCAAGCTCAAAAGACCCAGCTCCGTTTGCTCCGACTCGCCGAACTCTTGCGCCTGGCGCACCACCGTCGGCCACGAGATGGCGAGGTCCCCAAGGTGCTCGTCGGAGCCGGCAAATGAAAGGACGTCGGTCACGAAATCGTGGCCCGCGAAGGCGCGATTCAAACGTTCAAGCTCGGCGTCGTCCGTCAGCCGGACGGCCACCGTCGCCGAGCCGGCCGGCAGCCGCGCCAGGACCTCCGGCACCTGCGCAGCCCGCTGCAGCAAACCACGCAAGAAGGCCGGCGGAACGGGCACCCGAACCGCTTTGACCACCTCGACCTGCAGGCGCGCTCGCTCAACCACCGTCAGCAAGTAAACCCGTTACAGTCCAGCCCGTGCGAATCCTGGTGAGCGGAGGGGCCGGGTTCATCGGCTCCCACGTCGTGGATGCCTACCTCGCGGCGGGGCATGAGGTGGCCGTGCTGGACAACCTGAGCACCGGCCGCGTCGAAAACGTGAACGCGGCGGCCGCCCTCCATCGCGTCGACCTTCGCGACCAATCGCTGGTCGAAAAGACCGTGGCGACCTTCCGACCCGAGCTGGTGAACCATCACGCGGCGCAGTCTGAGGTGCCGAGGTCGGTCGCCGATCCCGGGTACGACGCCGAGATCAACGTAGTGGGCGCTCTGCATCTGCTCAAGGCGTCCGCGGACCACGGCGTGCGCAAGGTGATCTTCAGCTCGACAGGCGGGGCGCTTTACGGAGAACCCGACATCGTGCCCGCGGACGAGGACCACCCGGTGCGACCGCTGTCCCCGTACGGAACCAGCAAGCTCGCATTCGAGCAGTACCTCGGCACATTCCGGCGAACCTTTGGGGTTGACTTCACCGTGCTGCGCTACGCCAACATCTACGGAGCGCGCCAGGACTTTCATGCCGAGGAAGGCCGCGTGGTCGCGATCTTCGCAAGCCGGATGCTCGAGGGCAAGCCGGTCACGATCGACGGGACAGGCGAGCAGGCCCGCGACATGCTGCACGTCGGCGATGTGGCCACCGCAAACCTGGCCGCGGTGGAGCAAGGATCGGGTGGCACATTCCACGTCAGCACCGGAGCACCGGTCACCGTCAACGACCTGTTCAGAAAGTTGGCCCTGCTGACGGATTATCGGCTCGAGCCGCGCTATGGGCCATCGCGCAAAGGCGACGTGTATCGGATCGCCCTCGACAACGCGCGGGCGCGCGCAGACCTTGGTTGGGTGCCTCGCGTGAGTCTCGAGGATGGCCTGAGCCTTACGGTCGACTACTTCCGCGAGCAGGTTCGCGTCCCCGGGGCAAACTGAGTGCAGGCACTCGTATTCCTCCACGGCCTGGGCGCTCGCGCACTTCTGCTCTTCGCCCTGGTACTTGCAGTCTGGGGCACCTACGGATACTTTCGTCACGCGCAGGTCTCCGGTGGATTCCGTTCGAGCTATCTCGTGATGGCCGGCCTTACCGCGGTCCAGGGCCTGGTCGGCCTGGCAGCTTTCGCGTTTGGCGGGCGCCCGACCGAACTGCTGCATCTCGTCTACGGAGCGTTCGCGGTCCTATTCCTACCGGGGGCTTATTTCTACGCACAAGGAGGATCGCGCCGGCGCGAGGCGGTGATCCTCGCCGGCGCCGCGTGGGTGGTGAGCATCGCCTACTTCCGCGGAATCGCGACCGGCTGAACGCGGGTCAGGCGCGGAACAACAGGCCGACTCCGTACGTGAGGGCCGCGACCGCCGATCCCACCGCGAGCATCTCCAGGCCCGACCTGATCCCTCCCTTCCCCGTCACCAGCGACCGCGCCGAGCCGATTGCGAAAAGGAACGCGGCGCTCACCACGTAAGCGATCGCGAGCGCCGCGAAGCCGTTCACCGTGGCCCCCAGCAGCCCGCGGCCCAGCAGATAACCCAGGACCGGGATGACGCCGCCGATCAGCGTGGAGATCCCCGCGACGAGTGCTTCGCGGGTCGGGTTCTCGAACTGCGTGACGTCCAGGCCGAGCTCCTCGCGCGCCTGGGTTTCGAGCCAGACCCTCTTGTCGGAGGTGATGCGACCCACGATCGTCTCGGCCTCCGACGGCGTCAGGCCCTTGGAGCGATAGATCCTGACCAGCTCGGCGCGCTCGAGCTCGGGCATCGCCTCGATCTCGGCCGCCTCCCGCGCCAGCTGCCCCTCGTACACCTCGCGCTGGGACTTGCTGGAGAGATAAGCCCCACCCGCCATCGACACGCCGGACGCGACCATCGCGGAGAGCCCCCCGATCAGCACGACCCGCGGGTTGACGTTCGCGCCGCCCACGCCGGCCAGCACGCCGAGCGTCGCCGTCAGACCGTCGTTGACGCCGTAGATCACATTCCGGATGCTCTCGATTCCGCCGCCGTGCCACTCCTCCGGCTCGGGCCCGGCTTCCGCGTCGTGGATCGCCTCCTGGCCGGAGCCCTGCTTCTCGTCTGAAGACTCGCCCGTCACGTCGTCGGCCGACTGGTGGTCGAGCTCCTCCGGCAGCACCTTGCGAAGCACGCCTTGCGCCCGCTCGTCGGAGACCGTCGAAACCTGGTGCAGATATGACCGCAGGACCTGGCCCTCGGCGGCGCCGGCCAGCGCCAGCGCAGGACCGATGCCGGCTACACGGGCCAGCATGGCCAGGAACCGCGCGGTGAGCTGGCGGCCCTGGTTTGCCGGTTTCCCGTCGGTGGAATCCATCAGGGCGGCCCAGGCGTCCGCGTGCCGCTTCTCGGTTTGCGCGAGAGACATCAAACGGTGCTTGAGCCCGGTGTCGCGAGTGGTGCCGGCCAGCGCCTCGTAGACCCCGGCCATCCGAACCTCGCTCTCCCAGTTGCCGCGCACCGAGCGCGCATCGGGGGCGGACATCGAAGGTTGGGACGGAGGCACGCGTCTATGGTAAGGACGCGTCAGCGGACGCACTCGATAGCGCAGCCGGCAGCCGCGCCGCGGCGGCCGTTCATCCCTGATTGTCTTAACGTAGGTGCCCCCGATGGATCCGACGACGCTGATCAAGGAGCCCAAATTGTCGTCTCGCCCAGAACCACGACCTGCTCGAGGCTCCGCGACCGCCGCCGTCGAGCGACGTGTCTTGATCACCGGCGGCGCAGGTTTCCTGGGCGTGAACGCGGCGGTCCAGCTCCTAGGCGATGGGTGGCACGTCACGCTGCTCGACAACCTCAGCCGCCCGGGCACGGAGCGCAACCTCAAGTGGTTGATCACGAAGCACCCGGCGCGCACGACCTTCGTCAAGGAAGACGTGAGAAACGCCTTCGCTCTGCCGCAACACGTTAAAGGCCAGGACGCCATCCTGCATCTCGCGGGCCAGGTCGCTGTCACGACCTCGCTGGTCGATCCCATCACGGACTTCGAGGTCAACGCAGCGGGCACCCTCAATGTGCTGGAGGCGGTGCGCCTGCACAACCCGGAGGCGCCGTTGGTGTTTGCGTCGACGAATAAGGTGTATGGAAAGCTCGATCGAAACAACGTTGCCTGTAAAGAGAGCCAGCCGATCGACTTCCACAGCCCGTACGGCTGCAGCAAAGGCGCCGCCGACCAGTACGTGCGGGACTACGCTCGCTGCTTCAACATGAACACCGTCGTCCTGCGGCAGAGCTGCATCTACGGCGCTCACCAGTACGGCACCGAGGACCAGGGGTGGGTCGCGCATTTCGTGCACTCGATCCTCAACGACCGGCCGATGACGATCTATGGCGACGGCAGCCAGGTCCGCGATCTTCTCGATGCGCGAGACCTGTGCAAGCTCTACGCGACGGTGATCGCCCAGATCGACAAGACGCGGGGCGAGATTTTCAACGTCGGCGGCGGACCGGAAAACCAGCGCAACCTGCTCGAGGTCATCAACCAGATCGGTGAGCTGACGAATCACAAGCCGCAGTTCACCTTCGCCGACTGGCGCGAGGGTGACCAGACTTATTACGTGAGCGACATCGCCAAAGCGAAGCACCACCTGGGATGGGAGCCGCAGATCCCGTTCGATCGCGGGCTCGAGGACCTGATCTCATGGGCGGGGACCATCGATTGAGTCCCGCTGACCATCGTCCTCATTCCAGTCGAACCGAGACAGGCGCGGCGCCTCGGACCCGGCCATCCCGCCGTAGAGGATCTCCCGGCTCAACAAGCACGCGACCGCGCCAATAACAGCGCCAGCGACGACCAGGCGCATGCTGCCCGGCAGGTGCATCCCCGCCTCAAGCTATGCGGACGGCGCCGGCACTACCGGCTCGCTGCTCGTGATGCCTCCACGCACGCGTCCGGCGCGTGCTCTGGCTGGTTGATGCGGCGCTCCTCTTCCGCATCGTGGAGGACTCTCGGCAGCAGCTTCAAGCCGTCGCCGCCTCCGCCGCGATCTGCTCGTGGGCGCGCGCCACGTCCAGGACAGCGCGCTCCAGCTTGTCGATGTGACGCTCCCAATCGAAACGGCGCGCCCATTCGAACGCGCGCTCACCCGTCGCCTGGTTTTCAGCGGGGCTGTCGAGCAGCTGCGAGATTCCCGCGGCGTAGTCCTTCACCGAGAGCGGCTCGGCGAGGTACCCGGTCCGCGGCCCCACCGTGACCGTGGGCCCGGCCTGGTTCCATGCGACCACCGGCACGCCCTTGGCCATCGACTCGATGACGCCCATGCCGAAGTCTTCCTCGGGCGCGGGGTACACATACACGGCTGCTCCCTCGTACAGCTTCTGCAGCTCGTCCTCGGCGATCGCGCCGAGAAAGATCACAGCATCCGAGAGATTCAACTCGGTGACCAGCTCCTTCAGCGACGCGGTGTGCCCCGTGGCGGGACCAGGTATGACGAGCTGCGCGCGGGGGTGTCGCTTGCGCACCTCGACCATGGTCCTGATGGCGACGTCGAAACGCTTCTGGGGATAGTGACGGTTCGTCAGCAGCACATAAGGCCGCCGAATCGGATACCCGTTGATGGTCAGGCCGCCCGAGAAACGCTGTTCGATCGGCAGTGGAAACCCCGACGAAGCGACGTGGCAGCCGGCCGGACAGTCGATCGCCTCGCGGCGGTACGTGCTCCGGATGATGTCGCCGATGTAGTCGCCGTTCACCAGCAACTGGTCCGCCTCCTGGATCGAACGCCGGTCGGCCCATGCGACAAATCGCGTCGCCCGCAACACGACCGCCGCCAGCAGGCGGTAATCCGCGTTGGCAACCCACCCGGTCTCGCGATCGATGTTGCGCGGGTAGACGAGACGGTTCGGCTGGTTCAGGTAGACGACATAGGGCACATCCATCAGGCGCGCCGCCCACCACGCGATCCAGGCGCTCGGCTGGTTGCAGCCGACGATGGCGTCGACGCCACGGAATCGCCAGGCGTATAGGGGCATCAACAACGATGTCGCCGCCATCTGCGCGGCTTCGCGGAAAGGGAACCACCGCGGCAGCTGTGGCAGGAAGGTCTTCACTCGCACGTCGCCGATCAGGTCCGGGTAACAGCGGCTCTGGTCGACAGTCGGCGCATAGCACTCGACCTCGTAGCCGCGCCGCCGCAGCCCCAACACCTCTTCGATGACGATGCGCTCGCCGCCACCCGAGTAGGTGAAGCCGCAGTGGAACACCGCGATCCGGCGCGGGCCGCCAACCCGCGCGCGGCGCCTGCCTCCTACGAGCAGGAAGCTGAGCAAGCCCAGCACGAGGGCGTTTCCGGCCGTGATCCCGTGGTACAGCACGATCGCTCCAGCGGCCACCGCGGCGGGGAGGCCGAGGCCACCGTGCAGCACCAGCGAGCCTGCGACCTCGAGGTTGCCGAGGTACCCGGGACCGGCCGGGATGGCAAAGCTGAGCAGCAGGGCGGGATAGGCCGCCATCGCTTTGAGGGTCGGCACCGAGACGCCGACCGCCGCGAACAGAAGCGTGAAGTTGAATGCATCGATCACGAGCGCAAGGCCGGTCAACAGGGCGAGCCGCCCTGCCAGGGCTGGAGTCCACAAACCGCGAGCTCCAGCGCGGAACGCGAACGCCTGGCCCGCGATCGCGGAAGCGAAGCGAGCCGGCAGAAGGCGCTGAGCCACCCACGACCGCGCGAGACGCGGGCCGAGCACGGCGGTTCCGATCACCGCTGAAAGTAGGGCGACAGCGAGCGCCGCCGCGCCGAGCAGGCCGCTTGGCGTGCTGATCGCGCCCGTCAGCGCCACCACCTCGAGAACCGCCAGCACGACGGCCACGGCCGCCAGGTCGCATGCCTTGTCGATCACGATCGTGGCGAGGGCCGAGCCGGCGGGCACGCGGTGCCGCCGCCACAGCCACCAGGCGCGCGCCGCGTCTCCGGAGCGGATCGGCAGCACGTAGTTGAGGAGACCGCCGGCCGAGTTCATGGCGAACGCCCTGACCATCCCGACCGGGGCCAGCGGCCGCAGAAGCAGCAGCCAGCGGCGAGCACGGATCAGGCTCGTGACCAGGAAGAGGACGATCATCAGGACGACGGGCGACCAGCTGTGAACGCGGGCATGGCTGATCACATCGGCCAGCGAGACCGTGCGAAGCCACAGCCACAGCAGCAGAAGGCCGACTGCTGTCTGCAGCGCAAGCCGAAGCCAACGGTTCATGCGAACACCTCCAGCTCATCCGACGGGCCCGCGGCCGGTATCCAGGGCAGGGCGAAGCTCCAGAACAAGCAGAGCGACCCCCCTGCCGGTATCGAAAGCGAAGCTTTGCCGGCGCTCGTGTTGACGCGACCACGTTCGAATCGAGTTCCTCTTCGACTCGACCCATTAGGTGCCGGCCGCGCTGTCAGCCCTTGGCGGCCGCCCAATCCTGGAACGGAACCAGCGCAAACGACAGCACGAGCGCTCCCCACGCGTCTGTGACCCGCCCAGGCTTCGGAGTCCACAGCCAGGGCCCTTCTTCGTCCCTGCTGAACAAGGCTCCACGCAAGCTGGCCGCGGTCTTGGAGCCGCCTGTGTTGTGATTCTGGCGGCGTGCCCGCGGCCATCAGCAACCACTCCAGATCGACGGCACCCGGAAGCTCTGCGGGGCGCGGGACGCCTCGAGGAGCTCGGTGGTTGCAAAGCGACGGTGTCCGCCTGGAGTCACCGCGTTCGGTCGAAGCCTGCCGTCCCGCACGGCTCGGTTCAGCGTGGGCTGGCTGACGCCCAGGAGCCTTGCGGCCTCCTTTGAGGTGACCAGTTCCTCGTGCCCTGCGCCGGCTTCTGAGCGGCGGGCGAGCTTCGCGAAATCGTCAGCCAGAAACCGTCGGTGCCCACCCGGGGTCACGACGGCGGGCTCGAGCAAACCCTTCCGGACGGCGCGCAGCACAGTCGCCCGGCTCACGCCGAGGCGAATGGCTAAATCGTTCGAGCTGATCAAAGTGTGCAAGTCGTGTGC
Source organism: Candidatus Dormibacteraceae bacterium (assembly GCA_050734495.1). GTDB lineage: Bacteria > Chloroflexota > Dormibacteria > Dormibacterales > Dormibacteraceae > Palsa-870. The sequence goes on along the minus strand of JBOHUQ010000015.1, from coordinate 48,205 downwards.
TGGAGCAACGCACTTCTAACACGCGGGGATCACACGGACAACGCGTGGGCTTGGTATTCCCCGAATGACGCAGTCGTTTCGTCGTCGAAAAAGTACAAAGATCGACTGGTTTGCTCGCGGTTTCCACGCCTACACTTTTGGCTTGCGCGGCGTGCGCGGGACCCTCGGAAGGGAAGGAGCCACTCGGAAGTTAATCGGGGAATCATCATCACTTAGAACCTCACCCCCCGCAGCCAAGCTCGGAGCCGGTGTCGAGAAATCGCCCGGCCCGAGCCTTTTTTATGCCCTGGTGGTCGCGTCCATGCGCCGCGCCGCCCACTCGTGCAACGCCTCTCGCCAGGGGCGCAGGGGCGCCACCAGGGAGGACGCGAGGCAGCCGTTCAGCGGTCTTCGCGCCGCCGCCGGCATGGCGGCTGACGAAACCGACTCCACTTCCGCCGCCACTCCGGACTCCGCCAGTGCCGCGCGTGCGAAGTCATCCCAACCGGCGCAGCCGCCCGCAACCACGTGGACCACGCCCCGGAGCCCTGACTCACCGAGCTCGAGGGCGACCGGAGCCAGGTCCGCCGCATAGGTCGGGTTGACCTTCTGGTCGGCGACCACTCGGAGCGCTTCTCCGCCCTTGGCCCGCGACAGGATCCGGTCTGGAAAGCTCCCGCCCTTGATCGCCGATCCGCGGTCGCCGAAGAGCGCTGCCGTCCTGATCACGAGCGCGCCCGGCAGGAGTTCCAGCACGCGCTGCTCACCCTCGAGCTTGGAGGCGCCGTAGGCGCTGATCGGCGCCGGCCCATCGGATTCGACATACGGGCGGGCGAGGGCGCCGTCGAACACGAAGTTGGTCGAGAAATGGACGAGCCGGATCCCATGTCGCGCACAGGCCCGAGCAACGTTGGCGGGACCTTCGGAGTTGACGGCATGAGCCAGGTCTCGTTCGGTCTCCGCCCTGTCGACGGCGTTGTAGGCGGCGCAGTTGAAGATGATGGCGGGCCGCAGTCTGCTGACCAGCGCGTCGATCGCATCCGGGTCTGTGATCGAGACCTCCTGGTGCGCGACCCCTGAGCCTGGACCGATGAGCCGCGACAGGCCCGAGCCCAGCTGGCCCCCCGCTCCCAGGACGACCGCTCTCATATCAGGCACCCTACCAATTCAGCCAGACGAGGAAAACTACACGGCGCCTGCGGCGAAGCCGCCCGCGCGATGAGACCGCCTCCAGGTTTTCTCTCATATCCTCCCGGGTTTTCTCTCATATCTAGCCGAGCTGCTTCGCCAAACCGGAATGGGCGTGGAGCAACGTCGTGATCTCGCCCTCGGGGGCCGGCCGCCCGACCAGGAATCCCTGCGCCGCGTCGCATCCTGACTCGACCAGCACGGCTTCCGCGGCGCGGTCCTGCAGTCCCTCGGCGACCACCCGCAACCCAAGGTTGTGTCCGAGGCCGACCGCCGAGCGCACGATCGCGCCCGAGTCAGGGTCTGACGCAAGCGCCGACACGAAGGAGCGGTCGATCTTGATCTCATTCACAGGCAGTCTCATCAGGTACAGGAGGGACGAGTAGCCGGTTCCGAAGTCGTCGAGAGCCAGCCTCACACCCATCTCGTTGAGCCGGTGCAAAGCCTTGGCGGCCGCCGCGGCCATCGCCACGCCCTCGGTGATCTCGAGCGTCAACCGCTGTGGTTCCACCTGGAACGTGCCGAGCGCGCGGGCGACCATCTCTTCGAGCGAGTGGTCCTCGATGTTGCGAGGCGACACGTTGAGGGAGACCGACACGTCAAGTCCGTCCGCGAGCCATTTCGTCAGCTGCGCCAGCGCCGAATCGATGACCCAGGCCGTGAGCGGGTGGATGATGCCGGTCTCCTCCGCCATCGGGATGAACCTGTCGGGCGGCATCAATCCCTCGCGGGGATGGTTCCAACGCACGAGCGCCTCCACCGAATGGATGGCACCGGTGGCGAGCGTGACCTGGGGCTGGTAGTGCAGGACGAGCTCGCCCTGCGGGATCGACCGCCGCAGCTCACCCGCGAGCCCTGAGCGACGAAGGGTCTGCGCCTCCTGCTCCGGCGCGTATACGGCGTACCCGCCGCCGGAGCGCTTCGCGACGTACATCGCCACGTCGGCGCGTCGAAGCAGCGTGCTCGGGTCGTCGCCATGAAGGGGATACATCGCGGTGCCGATCGACGCGCCGGTCTCGACCATCTGGTCCGCGATCGCGAACGGACCTTCCAGCGCCGCGAGGATCTTCTTCGCGGTGGCCACGACGTCATCGGGATGCTTGGCGTCGGTGGTCAGCACCGCGAACTCGTCACCGCCCAGCCGCGCGATGGTGTCCGTCGCGCGAAGCACGCCGCGCAGTCGCGCGGTCACCTCCTGCAGCAGGCTGTCGCCGCGGTCGTGGCCGAGCGCATCGTTGATGTCCTTGAAGCGATCCAGGTCGAGGAGAAGCACTCCGAACATCTTCTGGTTGCGCCGCGCCGCAAGGAGAGCCTGCCTCAAGCGGTCGCCAAACAGGCTGCGGTTGGGCAAGCCGGTGAGCGCGTCGTGAAGGGCCTGGTATTCGAGCGCGTCGGTGTGAGCCTTGCGCTCGGAGATATCGCGCAGCGTGGCGATGAACAGGTGCCGCGAGCCGATCTGCATCGAGCTCACGACGAACTCGAGCGGGAAGAGGCTCCCGTTCTTCCGCTTGCCCATCGTCTCGTGGGCGCCGCTGACCGGGATGTCGAGCTTGAGCCGGCGCTCCAGGTAGTTGGCGAACGCGCTGCGATGGGTGGTCGCGATCAAGACGTCCGCCTGCTGGCCGACCAGCTCCTGCTCGGGATAACCGAAGAGCTTGACGACGGCCGGGTTGGCCGACTCGATCACCCCTGATTGCTCGATGGTCGCGAGCCCATCCGAGACGTTGTCGAGAACCGACCGCATTCGCTTCTCGCTCTCCTGCAGCGCAACCTCGGCGCGCTTGCGCTCGACGAACTCGCCGGTCTGCGAACCGACATCGCTCATGACGGCGAGCAGCCCCGCGTCAAGCTCGCGCGGCGCCCAGGTGTGCAGCGCGATCATGCCCACGACCCGGCGCCCGCTGCGCACCGGGAATCCGACGATGCCCCTGAGGCCGGCGGCGACGGCGGCGACCGAACGCGGCGAATCATCGGTAGCGAGGTCGGCCACAGAGACCGGAGTGCCTGTCTCCCACACCTTGCCCGCGAGTCCCGCACCGCGGCGGTAGCTCGCGTCGGCGGCGGTGACCTCATAGCTGGAGGTGTCGCGACCCGGCCGCTTCCACGCGGTGACGAAGTGCATCGATTCGCGCTCGGCGTCGACCTCCCAGTACTCGGCCAGCTCCCAGTCAAGGGCGAGGCAAAGGCCTTCGAGGACGCCGGGCGCGGCCTTCTCCCATCCCGGTGAGGTGACCAGCGCCTGCGTCACCGCAAAGCGGGCCGCCTGCAGGGCCTCGGCGCGTTTGCGGTCCCGGATGTTGACCGCCACGGTCTGCAGGTACATCGGCTTTCCGTCAGGCCCGCGCACCAGGCGCATCGTCACGTCGACCCAGACCGACTCGCCATCTTTGCGGGTGAAGCGCATCTCGATCCGGGTTCCTTCGTCATCGCCGCCCACCATGCGAAACATCGCTTCCTGGACGGCCGGCATGTCTTCCGCGTGCGTGATGTCAAGCAGGGACAGGTTGCACAGCTCCGCATCGGAGTAACCGACGAGCTCGCAGAAGGCGGCGTTGACGGTCGTGATGTGGCTGTCGAGGTCGGCGAAGGCCATACCGGCCTGGGCCTGCTCGAACAGCATGCGGAACCTGGTCTCGCTTTCGCGCTCGGCCTCCTCCATGCGGTGCCGTTCGCTGATGTCGTGGACCAGCGCGAGCAACCTGTGCTTGCTTTCAGCGGCGAGGCGGCGCACGGCCGTCTCGACCTGGATCCGCTGGCCGTCCTTCCTGATGATCGCCGATTCGTAGCGAAACGGCACCTCACCTCCCCCGAGCCGGGTGGCCAGCTGCTCGGTCAGGTGGTGCCGCTCCTCCGGCGGCGCCAGGTCGATCAGCGAAGCCATGGCGGTGAGCTCGGCCGCGTCATACCCGGTGAGCGCCTCGTACGCGGCGTTGCCGGCGACGAAGCGGCCGTTCTCGGTGATCACGAGCCCCTCGCCGATGTCGCTGATGGCCCGCAGCAGAGAAGCCTGGCGCTCAGCCTGGATCGAGAGGTTGCGGTCGAGGAAGTGCTGGCTGAGGTAGGCCAGGACCGCCAGCACCAGGAGGGCGACGGCCCAGCCGATCAGCTCGGTCGAGCCAACGCTGGCGAGCCAGAGCCGGAACCCGACCGCCAGGAGGATGAGCGCCGCGGCGACGCCGGTGACCACCGGCAAGAGGCGCGTCCACCGCCAGAGCCCATGATCCTCGTTGGCCCATCCAGCGACCGCGGCGGGTGCGGGGGGACTGGTGGATGGGGATAAGGGGGGCGTCGAGGCGCTGGCCAACTCGCTCACCTTAACGTTCGAGCCCGCGGTTCGGTGCGCGCGTGCCCCACTCAAACCCAGGCCGCGGGCCTGGACCCTTTACGGGTTTACTTGCTGGACTTGGCCGGTGGGCGCTGGGGTACGGTCCGCTTCAGGGGCGGCCGGCGCTGGGCGTGCAGGGGGTTGACGTCCCCGTTTTCCTTGTCAGTGGTGCGGGCCCGGCCGGCGGCGGCGTGCAGGGTCCGGAGCTTCAGGAGCCGCTCCTTCTTGGCCGCCAGGGCGGTCTTGAGGGCGTCGGAAAGCTGGGTGTCGTTCATGGGCACGACCCGGAGGCGAGCTTCCAGCTCGATGACCTCCACTTCGGCCCGCGTCAGCTCGAGATCGATTGTTTTAGCCACTCTCTTCCTTCTTATGTACGGCTGATTGTTACTGCCGAACCTAATAACTACCCCGCAAGACGCCAAGTTATGCCTGAAACCTTAGAAGTGGCTGAGATATCCCGGTATCCGCCCTGCACCACTACGTGCACGGTGCCCGCCGCCCAGCAGTGGGTTCCTGCCCCACATCGGCTGCTAATCAAGCGAAATCGCGTCGCGAAGCTTCTCGAAGAAGCCCTTGGACACCTTTTCCGGCTTGCCGGTCAGGCCGCCGACCTTGCGCAAAATCGCCTTCTGCTCCGCTGTGAGGTCTTTGGGAATGACGATCTGCACGACGACGTACTGATCGCCGCGCCTTCCGCCCCGGACGTCCGGCATGCCGCGCCCGGCCAGGCGGAACGACTGGCCGTGCTGGGTGCCGGCGGGGATGGCGATCTCGACCAGGCCCTCGAGGGTGGGGATTTCGATCCGGTCGCCGAGCGCGGCCTGGACCATGTTCACGCGCAGCTCGTAAACCGTGTCCTGCTCGTGGCGCGCCAGGTGCGGGTGCGTCTTGACGCGCAGCACCACGTACAGGTCTCCCGACTGGCCGCCCCGCAGCCCCGCTCCCCCTTCTCCGCTGATCCGGATCTGGGAACCGGTGTCCACGCCCGCCGGAATCCTCACCGCCAGGCGCTTCGCCTTCTCCGCACGGCCCTGGCCGCGGCATTGTGTGCACGGGCTCTTCAGCAGACGGCCCGCGCCTCCGCAGGTCGGACACGCGGCCGCCGTGACGACGGCTCCAAAGATCGACTGCTGCTGGCGCCGGATCTGTCCGGTGCCCCGGCAACCCGGGCAGGTTTCCTCGCCGGTTCCGGGCTCGGCTCCGCTGCCCGCGCAACGCTCGCAGCCGGCGAGACGCGCGACGTCGATCTGCTTCTCGACGCCCGTGAACGCCTCCTCGAATGTGATCGTCAGGTCGTAACGGAGGTCGTCGCCGCGGTTCGAGCGCTCGCGCCGCCCGCGACCGCCAAAGCCGCCGCCGAAGAACGTGTCGAAGATGTCGCCGAAGGGCATGTCGGAAAAGTCGATGCCAGGTCCGCCACCCTGCTCGACGGCGGCGTGGCCGAACATGTCGTAAGTCCGGCGCCGTCCTGGGTCGGAGAGCACCGAGTAAGCCTCGCTCGCCTCCTTGAACCGGGCGGCCGCGATCGCGTCATCCGGGTTGCGGTCGGGGTGCGAATCCATCGCGATCTTCCGGAAGGCGCGCTTCAGGTCCTCAGCAGTGCACTGCCGGCCGACGCCCAGGACCTCGTAGTAGTCGCGCTTGATCGCCAACGATCTAATTCGTAGGTTCGCCGTCTGATGCCGTGAGCTCGGGTGGCCGCGCCAACCTGACGAGCGCCGGCCTGACAACACGGTCGCGGATCCGATAACCGCGGCGCAGCTCGGATGTCACCGTGTCCTCGGGGTGCTCGGCCGATTCCTCGTACCCGATCGCTTCGTGCAGCTTGGGATCGAACGGAACACCGACGGCGTGGATCGGTTCCAGGCCGTGCGCGCTGAGCCCCTCCTCGAGCTTGCGGACGCTGAGCTCGAGACCCTTGACCCACGACTCGTCGACGCCCGCCGGCTTGTGGTCGAGCGCTTTGTGCAGGTCGTCGAGCGCAGGCAACAGCCGGCCGATCAGCTCGGCCGATGCGTGCTGGATGGTCTCGACCTGCTGCTGGCGCGACCGCTTCTTGAAGTTGTCGAAGTCGGCGGCGGTCCGCAGGTAGCGATCCTTCGTCTCGGCGACGGCGGATTCCAGCTCGGCGATCTTGCCTTCCATAGAGGCTATCGCCTTCGACTCCGGTGGCTCCATCGTCTCGCTTCGCCGCTCGGGCTCCTGCGGGTCGTGCGGAGGCTTACGTGTGGTCATCGGTTCCTAGATACCGCGGGCAGAGGGGCCATCAAACTCCCAGATCAGCCATGCGATCGCTCGCGGTGCGCGCCACGGCCTGCAGGCGGGCCACGGTCTGGCTGTACGCCATACGCGTCGGCCCGATCACGCCGAGCACGCCTTTCAGCCGGTTGGACGGGCCGTACGTCGTGAGCACGACCGCGCAGCCCTGCAGCTGGCTCGAGGCGTTTTCCGAGCCGATGACGATCTGGAGGTCTGACTGGCCGATGAGCTGGCGCAGCAGCACCGTCAGGTACCTGGTCTCCTCCAACACCTCGATCACCTGGTGCAGGCGAGACGATTCAGCGAACTCGGGCTGGCGGAGCAGGTTGCGCACGCCGTCGTGGACGACGAGGCTTTCGGAACCCTTCTCGTACATGTCAAGGACCGTCACGACACGCCCGAGCAGCTCCTTCCCGAGCCCGAGCGTGGCGTTCTCGTAGTGGCGGCGAACCTCTTCGCTTCCCTTTCCGCCCAACGTTGTGTTGAGCGTGGAGGCGACCCTGGTGAGCTCGTCCTGCGTGGCCGCCTCGTCGACGGTGAGCACCTGCTGGCGCAACAGGTTGCCCTCCAGCAGGAGGATCAAGAGGACCTCGGTGGGCTCGAGCGAGACGAGGTCGACATGTTTGATCCGCGCCTGCGAGCCCTGTGGAGCGCTGGCGACGGACGCGTTTTGTGTCACGGCGGCGACTGTCATCGCGACCTTCTCGACCATGCCCTGCACGTCCGCGGGGGCTTGCCGCAGCTCGCTGTCGATGAAAGCCCCCACCTGCTCGGGGATTTTCTCGAGGTCCATCAGGAAGTCGACGAAATAGCGGTAGCCGGAGTCAGTGGGCACGCGCCCCGCCGATGTGTGCGGCTGGGTCAGGTAGCCGAGGTCGGCCAGCTCGGCGAGCTCGCTCCGGATCGTGGCGGACGAGAGGTTGACGAAGTAGCGGCTCTGGAGCGCCTGGGAGCCGACGGGCACGGCGTTCATCGTGAACTCCTGCACCACCGCTCGAAGGATCTCTTGCTTTCTGTTCTCCATGTTTCAGCACTCTGGCGCCCAGAGTGCCAATTACAGTACCGCGAGCGCGATCTGGTTGTGCAGGTCCATACCACGCCGGGTGGGCACCACCCGTCCTCCCGCTCGCGCGATCAGCCCACCCTTGACCAGCTCGGCGAGCTCTTGGTCGAATCCGACCGGGGGCGCCATGCCCTCCGCGGTGCGCAGTCCCAGCATCAGCGATTCGGCGGCCCTCTTGCGCGCCTCCAGCTCCTCGCCGTCTGCCATTGGGTTCGAGGCCGCGATGTAGTCACGCGGACGGGCGACGTTCCACCAACGCCGCGCCGACGCTCCATCGGTTCCGTAAGAGTGCGCGCCGGCGCCGGCGCCGTACACCGGACGGCACCGCCAATAAGCGTGGTTGTGTCGCGACTCGAAGCCCGTTCGCGCCCAGTTCGAAACCTCGTAGCGGCGATAGCCGGCAGCCTCGAGCTCCACGATCGCGGCGTCGAGGTGGTCCCACTGGACGTCAGATTCGACCTCGGGCACCCGGCCCTGCGCGCGGCGGCGCCACAAGAGCGTGCCTTCTTCGAACGTCAGGCAGTAGGTCGAGATGTGGTCCGGCCCGAGCGCCAGACCGCGGCGCAGCGTCGCCAGCCACGAATCGAGGCTTTGATGTGGGACCGCGTAGATGAGGTCGATGCTGATGTTGCGCATGCCCATCGAGCGCGCCAGCTCGAACGCATGGGTCGCCTGGGCCGCATCCGTCCTTCGCTCGAGGATGGCCAGCGCGCGACCGTCGAAACCCTGCACACCCAGGCTCAGTCGGTTGACGCCGCTTTCAAGCCATGCGGCCACCTTGGTCGCATCGGTGCTGGCTGGATTTGCCTCGAGCGTGATCTCGGCGTCCTTCGCCACGTCGAAGTTCGCCCGGATGAACGCCAGGAGCCTCGTCGTGAGGCCGGCCGGAAGAAGACTCGGCGTGCCGCCACCCAGATAGACCGTCTCCAACGTTTCAAACCGATACAGCTCCCGCGCCGCCAGCAACTCGCGTTCGAGCGCGCCGACGTAGTCGGGCATGAGCCTGTCCATGCCGGCGTAGGCGTTGAAGTCGCAGTAGCCGCACTTGTGCTTGCAGAACGGGATGTGCACGTAGAGGTTTCTGAACGGCTGCTCGCTCACGGTCATGGGCCCTTGAGGTCGACCACGGTCGCACCGCTCAGCTCGCGCAGCCTTTCGGGCTCGATCTCGAACACGGAATCGGGGCGCCCCGCCGCGGCCCAGACCACCTCGTACCCGAGGAGGTCGCGATCCATGAAGACCGGCACCTCGGTTGCGTGGCCGAAGGGCGGCACGCCGCCGATCGAATAACCCGTGGCGCTGCGTGCGGTCTCGGCATCGGCCTTGACCACCGGGTCACCCGCGACCGCGCCGAGGCGCTTCTCGTCGACCCGGTTGGCGCCGCTGACGAGCGCCACAACAGGAGTACCCGCGGCGACGAACACCAGCGACTTGACGATCTGACCCACCTCGCACCCGACAGCTCGCGCCGCGTCTGTCGCGGTGCGGGTGCCTGCCGGAAACGCCTTGACGGCAAGGCCTGTGTTGGACTCGGCGAGCCAGGCCTCGAATCGCCTCATTGATCAAGGATAAGGAGCCCCTCGGTTGCAATCGAGCGGTGCGGCACCGCACTCTTGTCCGCAGTGGCAGCGCAGTCGCAGAAGGTCGTCGTCACCGGCGCCGCCGGGTTCATCGGTTCGCACCTTTGCGAGCGGCTGCTCGCGCTTGGGCACCACGTCGTGGGCATAGACAGCTTCAGCGACTACTACGAGCGATCGCGCAAAGAGGAGAACCTTGCCGAGCTCAGGGCGCACCCCGACTTCACTTTCGAGGAGCTCGACCTCGTGGCCGCCGACCTCCGGCCGGTGCTGCACGGAGCGCGGAGCGTGTACCACCTGGCGGGGCAGCCTGGGGTTCGCCCGAGCTGGGGCGGGCAGTTCTACCGCTACGTCCGCGACAACGTCCTCGCCACGCAGCGACTCCTCGAGTGCTTGAAGGAGACGCCCATCGATCGCCTCGTTTTCGCGGGCAGCTCTTCTGTTTATGGCGACGCCGAGATGTTTCCCACCAAGGAATCGGCGCTCCCGCGACCCGTCTCGCCTTACGGCGTGACCAAGCTCGCGGCGGAGCACCTGGCGCTGCTCTATGCCAAGAACTTCGGATTGCCGGTGGTCTCGGTCCGCTACTTCACCGTGTACGGTCCACGCCAGCGGCCCGACATGGCCTTCGCGCTGTTCATGCAGGCCCTGGTCGACGGCGACCCGATCGAGATCTTCGGCGACGGCGAGCAGTCACGCGAGTTCACGTACGTCTCGGACGCGGTCGAAGGGACGATCAAGGCGGCGACGGCGGACGTCGTGGGCCAGGTGTTCAACCTTGGAGGCGGCAGCCGGGTCACCGTGAACCGCGTGCTGGCAACCCTGGAAGACATCAGCCGGATCAGGGCGAAACGCAAAACCCTGCCCGCGGCGCCCGGCGATCCGCGCCACACCGGCGCATCCATCAACCTCGCGCGCGAGCGACTCGGGTGGGAACCGCGGGTATCACTGCGCCAAGGACTGACCAACCAGTGGGAGTGGTTCCAAGCCTCGCGCCGGCACCAGGGAATGGCCGAGGTTCTCTAAATTGTCCGGCCGACCATCCTTTCCTAGGCCGTTGGCAAGCTGAGCATCCACGACGGGCCGATGCGGGTCATCGGCACCTCGCACGCCCGCGACGCGGCCTCTGCATCGGAGGTCGATCGGCAAACCAGAATGGCGGCCTGGGTGCCCACGGTGAACAGGCTGAAATATTCACCGGACCCGTCGTTGTAGAAGGTCGCGATTCCGTTCGCGTCGAACTGATGCGTTCCACGAAGCTCATCGACCCACGTGGCGGCATCCTGCGAGGTTGTGAAGGTGAACACCCCCGCGCGAACCTCCATGTGCGTGTCGACGTCCAGCGCGTAGTCACCAAACACGATGCTGTCGACACCGCTGGAATGCAGGATCCGCGCGAGCGCTTCCGGTGACTCGAAGCCGAGCATCACGACAACGGCTTCGATGGGAAGCCTGGCCGAGCCAAGCAAGGTGAGGTCAGGTCCCAACGGCGGCAGCAGCAACCCGTCGGTGGCGGGCAGCGGGCTCGCGTGCACCTTGCCCGAGAGCACGTCTTTGAGCCGCGCCCCGACCTTGGTGGCGATCTTTCCCAGCTGCGCGACTGTGGGGAACGCGTCCTTCAAACCCATCGTGATCGTGGCGACGACCTGGCCGATGCGAATGAAGGTCACGCTGCCAAAGGGAGCCGCCCCGGAGAGCTTCGACCCGTAGTAGAGGGCCTGGTCCCCCACCTTGGTGCCGCTGGCCGACGTCCCGTACGCGGACTGGATGCTGGTCATCTGTGCCGTGGCCGTCGTCGCGGAGTCCCACAGCGCGTACTCGATGTTCAACGTCTCAGCCGTTCCAAGGTGGGCGAATCGCGTGATGACGTGGAACTTTTCGCTGAAGGGCATGGAGGCCGAATCGAGCGGCGGCACGCCGAACGAGGGCGGCCCCGGCCACCAGTTGCTGTCGCCAAGCAGGGTGCGGACATCGGCAAGGCTCAGGTTGGCAGCGTAGAAATCGACCGGCTGGACTCTGCCGCTCAGCGACGAGGCGTGAATCGAGCAGGCGCTGACCGCCACGCCCAGCAGGACCACCGACGCGAGCACGCGCAGCGCCCTGATCAAAGCTTCAACACCGCCATGAACGCCTCTTGCGGAATTTCGATCGAACCAACCCGCTTCATGCGCTTTTTTCCTTCCTTCTGCTTCTCCAGCAGCTTGCGCTTGCGGGTGATGTCGCCGCCATAGCATTTTGCGAGCACGTCCTTCCTCATTGCGGGGATCGTCTCCCGCGCGATGAACTTGCCGCCGATCGCCGCCTGGATCGGCACCGCGAACATCTGCCGCGGAATGATCGTCTTGAGCTTCTCCACCAGTTTGCGGCCCTGGATCTGCGCTTTGCTGCGATGCACGATGAGGGAAAGCGCATCCACAGGTTCGCCTGCCACCAGGACATCCAGCTTGACGAGGTCACCTTCGCGAAAACCGATCATCTCGTAGTCCATCGAGGCGTAGCCCTTCGAGCGCGACTTAAGCTGGTCGTAGAAGTCGTGGATGATCTCGCCCAGCGGGATTTCGTACTCCAGCACCACGCGGTCACCCGGCCGGTGCTCGAGATGCTTGAAAGTTCCGCGGCGTTCCTGGCAGAGCTCCATCATCGGGCCGACAAAGGCGGACGGCACGATGATGGAAAGCTTCACGTAGGGCTCGGAGATGGACTCGATCATGGTGGGGTCCGGCAGCATCGCCGGGTTGTCGATTGTGGTTAACCCTCCACGTTTGAGCATGACCTCGTACTCGACGGTGGGCGCCGTCGTGATCAGGTCGAGCTCGAACTCGCGCTCGAGGCGCTCCTGGACGATCTCGAGGTGGAGCAGCCCCAGGAACCCGCAGCGGAAACCGAAACCGAGGGCGGCGGAGTTTTCCGGTTCGAATGAAAGGGCGCCATCGTTGAGCTGAAGCTTTTCGAGCGCCTCCTTCAGCTCCCCAAATTGGTCCGAGTCGGTCGGGAACAACCCCGCGAACACCATTGGCTTGACCTGCCGGTAGCCGGGGAGTGGCTGTGATGCGCCGTTCTCGGCAGCCGTGATCGTGTCGCCCACGCGCGCATCGACCACGTTCTTGATCGCGGCCGTCACGTAGCCCACCTCGCCGGCCGTCAGCTTTTCGGCGGGCCGAGGACGCGGCGAGAACCAGCCCACCTCGTCGACCTCGTGAACCTTCCCGGTGTTCATCATCCGGATCCTGGTTCCGGGGATGATCTCGCCGTCCACCACGCGCACATACGTGATGACGCCCCGATAGGTGTCGTAGTGCGAGTCGAAGATGAGGGCGCGCAGTGGCTTGGTCGGATCGCCGTGCGGAGGGGGCACCCTTGCTACCACGGCTTCGAGGATCTGTGCGGTGCCAATCCCTTGCTTTGCTGAGGCGAAGATGACCTGGTCGCGCGAGATGCCGGTGACATCGGAAATCTCTTCGGCGACCATCTCCGGCTGCGCCGCGTCGAGGTCGATCTTGTTGACGACCGGGATGAGCGTGAGTCCAGCCTCAACCGCCTGGTAGAGGTTGGCGAGCGTCTGAGCCTCGATGCCCTGCGCCGCATCGACGACCAGCAGAGCCCCCTCGCATGCGGCGAGCGACCTGGAAACCTCGTAGGCGAAGTCGACGTGCCCCGGCGTGTCGATGAGGTTGAGCTCGTAGGTCTTGCCGTCCCCGGCCGGGTAGGTCATGCGGACCGCCTGCAGCTTGATCGTGATTCCACGCTCGCGCTCCAGGTCCATGGAGTCGAGCACCTGGTTCTGCATGTCGCGCTGGCTGATCGAGCCGGTGTACTCCAGAAGGCGGTCGGCGAGCGTGGATTTGCCGTGGTCGATGTGGGCGATGATGCAGAAGTTCCGCACTCGGTCCTGAGTTGTCATGGGTGCGCGCGAAGTCACAGCGTAGCCCCGGACTTCGCGGGGATATGTGTGGTGGGCACGCTGCAATGCTAGGGGGCGCGAAAATTGAGGACGTGGGCTTGGTCCTCGTGATCGGCGTGCTGCTGTTCCTGGCCGGGTTCGTCCTGCTGGTCGACCTGTTCGGCGCGGCGGACCTGGTCTTGCGCCGGGTGACCTCGCAGCCGCTGGGGGAACTTGCGCCAGGATTCGCGGCCAGCCGCCGCGGTTTCAGGACCTACGCGGTGCTGGTGCTGGCGATCGGAATCCTGTGCCTGGGGCTGGCCGCGACGGCGTGGTTCATCCCGATGGGCGCGGGACTGCTCGTCCTCGGGGCCCTGATCTTCGGGATCGCATCGGTGATCGCGATCGCCGGGGAGGTCGAAACCTACCGCGCCTTGAAGCGTTAACTTGCGAGCTTCGCGGGTTCGTCGTGGCGCTGATGCGCGCCGATGCTCGCCGGCCGGGCGAGCGCGGCGGCGCAGATCATCGAGGCCAGGTCGGCCGCGTCCGCACCTACTGAGGAAACGGCTCCTGAACGCAGCGTCGCCAGCGCGGCATTCAGTTCCGCACCCGTCCTGAGGACCCCCGCCGCGGTGTCGAGAACGTCCCCGACCCGCGCGACCGTCAGGCTTCCGCGTCGCCAGGGCCTTGTTCGTGCCTCGCCGGTCTTCGCCGTTCTGGGCGCGTCGACGGCGGCCGCCGCGGCGCGCCGGCCGAAGGCCGCGGCTTCCAGCAGCGAGTTGCTGGCGAGCCGGTTGGCGCCATGGACGCCGGTTCGCGCGCACTCGCCCGCTGCGTAGAGACCCGCGACCGACGACCGGCCGTCGAGATCGCTCACCACGCCACCCATGGTGTAGTGCGCGGCCGGAGCGATTGGCACCGGCTGTCGCAGGGGGTCGATGCCGACCGGGCGGCAGTTACGGATGAAGTTCGGAAAGCTGTGCCGGAGCATGTCAGGGTCCAGATGGACCGCCGATATGTAGGCGTGGCCGCGATGAGCGGCAACCGCGCGCGCCACCTGGTCGCGGGGCAGCAGCTCGTCGACAAACCGCTCGCCATGGTCGTCGACGAGGATCGCGCCGGCGCCCCGCAGCGCCTCCGTGATCAGGAAAGGATGTGCGCCGTCGAACACGGTCGGGTGGAACTGGACGAACTCGAGGTCCGCCACGCGCGCGCCGGCCCGAGCAGCCTCGAGAATCCCTTTGCCGTTGCTGATGCGGCTGTTGGTGGTGCGCCCGTACAGGCCCGCGTATCCGCCGGTCGCAAGCACGGTCGCACCTGCTCGCAGGACGAGACCGCTGGAAAAGACGGCGCCTACAACCGCCTCATCGACGATGAGCGATTGCAGCCGCGCGCGGTAGCGCTTGATGCCGGGCTCGCGGTCGATCGCCGTCCGCATGAAGGCCATCAGCGTGCTTCCGCTCTGGTCCCCGCCGAGATGCAGCACGCGCGGGAGCGAATGCGCCGCCTCGCGCGCCGAACCGCCGTCGAAATGGACGCCGAGAGATTCGAGCCAGTGCACTGTCGGCGGACCCGCCGAGGTGAGCATCGCGACGGCGCTGGGGTCGCACAGGTCGCCGCCTGCGGCGAGTGTATCCAGTGCGTGAAGGCGCGGCGAGTCCTCGGGCAGCGTGGCCGCCGCAATCCCGCCCTGGGCGCGATCCGACGAGCCGTGCGCCGCCGAAACGAGGGCCACGGAAGCGCCCATTCCAGCCGCCTCGATCGCGGCCGCCGACCCGGCAAGCCCGTCGCCTATTACCAGGACGTCTGCTTTCACAGCTCGACCATCCGCTGGATTGCCAGCCGGGCCCGATCCGCCACGTTCCGCGGGACGGTGACCTCGAACACGTCGTCGCGTAGCGAGGTCAGCAGCTTGTCGAGCGTGATCTTCTTCATGTACCGGCAGATCGCGCGCTCGCTGGCGGCGTAGAAGCGGCCCTGCGGCGCCTCCTTCGACAGGCGATGCATGATGCCCAGCTCGGTTGCAACCACAAAGTTGCGAGTCGGGTATTTCTGCGCGTGCCGGACCATGCCCTCGGTGCTGAGGATGTGCGTGCGGTCGGCGTCGATGTCGCCGTTCGCCTTGAAGTACATGCACTGGCTCGCGCAACCGCATTCGGGGTGGACGAGCAGGTCGGCGTCCCCGTGAGCGCGACGCGCGACGTCGATGTCGGCCGGCCTGATCCCGGCGTGGACGTGACACTCACCAGGCCAGACATGCATCGCACGGCCCGTCACCTTCTCGAGGTACGTGCCGAGAAACATGTCCGGGAGGAACAGGATCTCCTTGTCCTCTGGGATCGCGCGGATCACGCGTTCCGCGTTGCCCGAAGTGCAGCAGTAATCGCTGAGGGCCTTCACCTCCGCTGTGGTGTTGACGTATGAGACCACGACCGCGCCTGGGTGCTCGGCCTTCCAGGCGGCCAGCTGCTCCGCGTTGATCGTCGCGGCGAGCGAGCAGCCCGCCTCGAGGTCGGGAATGAGCACGCGCTTGGTCGGGCTGAGGATCACCGCGGTCTCGGCCATGAAATGGACACCGCAGAAAACGATCATGCCGGCGTCCGTGGCGGCAGCCTGCCGTGAGAGTCCGAGCGAGTCGCCGACGTAGTCCGCCACGTCCTGGACCTCGGGCACCTGGTAGTTGTGCGCGAGGATGACCGCGTTGCGCGCGCGTGCAAGCTCGCGGATCTCCCGGCTCATTCCTTCTATGTCGCGGGGGACGGAGCGGCGCGTGTATTCCGCCGCATCTTCTTCGAGGTTGAGAACTTCTACCGCCATATCTTGGTGACCTCCAGGCTCAGGTCCAGTGCCGGCGCCGAATGCGTAAGCGCCCCGACCGAGATGCGATCCACGCCGGCCTTGGCCGCCGCCACAGCACCCTCCAATGTCATACCGCCCGATGCTTCCAACCTCGCGCGTCCGGCGGTCATTTCAACCGCGCGCCCCGTGAGCTCGGCATTCATGTTGTCCAGCAGGATCATCTCCGCGCCCGCGGCCAATGCCTCGTCGAGCTGCTCCAACGTGTCGACCTCGACCTCGACCGGCATTCGTGCCCGCCGGGCTCGAGTGATCGCCTCCGTCACGCCTCCCGCGGCCGCCACGTGGTTGTCCTTGATGAGGATCGCGTCCCACAGGCCGCCGCGATGGTTGTGCCCGCCGCCCGCCCGCACCGCCGCGCGCTCTAGAAAACGCAGTCCAGGCGTGGTCTTGCGGGTGTCCAGCAATGTGACGGCGGGAAACGGGGCCAACGCGTCGACGTACCGGCGCGCCAGGGTCGCAATGCCCGAAAGCCGCTGGAGAAAGTTGAGCGCGGTCCGCTCCGCGGTGAGGATCGACGCCAGCGGGCCCACCACACGCGCTACCTCGTCGCCCGGCTGCAACTGCGTGCCGTCGGGCTTGAGGGCGACGTACTCGCATGGCGGGGTCACCTTCTCGAAAACTCGGGCCGCCGCGTCGCCTCCGCTCAGGACTCCGGCCTTCTTCGCGATCACACGCGCCTCGCCCGTGAGGTCGTCGTCGACGACGAACCGGGTGGTGATGTCGGTGCCACCGAGCTCCCCACCAAGGTCCTCGCGGAGCGCGGCGTCGACGAGCTCGTCCAGCTCTGTCATCCGCAGGGTCGATCCCTCAGGCTTCGATGAAACCATCTGGCTCCTCGCGCAGCCCGAACGGCTGCTGGCTGAAACGGAAGAGGATGGCGCGCTTGCCGCGCACGCTGCGCTCCCGGCCGGTCGCCTCTATGACGCCGCGGTCGACGACCTTGCGCCAGAAGTTGCCGCGATTGATGGAGAGCCCGAGCACCGCCTCGTACACCTGCTGCAGCTCGGTGATCGTGAACTCGGAAGGCAGCAGCTGAAAGGCGATGGACGAATAGCCGACCTTGCTGCGGAGGCGCCGCACCGCATAGTCGACGATCTCGCGATGGTCGAAGGCCATCTCCACCGGCAGGCGGCGAACCGGGTGCCACAGTTTCTCGCCCTCGCCTTTGCGGTCCGCGCAAACCTTGGCGAGGGCCGCCGGCACGATTGCGATGTACGCGACCGACATCACGTCTCCGCGCGGGTCACGTCCGGGCACCGAAACATGACCGCCTGCGTCGAGCTGCTGCGGCCGGTCGAACGTCTTGAGCTGCTCGATCCAGCCGCCATCGGTGCCGGTCACCGCCGCCTGCTGCGCCCGAGCCTGCCTGTCGAGCGAGATCCCCTTCCGTCGCAGGGCGCCGGGAAGCGCCCAGAAGCTCGGGTAGGGCGGCTCGGTGCGCTCGGTGAGCAGCACGCTCAGCTCCCGACCGACGAGTGTGAAGACCGCCAGGTCAACGGAAATCGGGCCGCTCGACTCCTCCAGCCGGTCCGGGGAAAACCCACGCTCCACCATGCGCTCCGCCATCCCATGCTCCATCTTATCTCTTTCCGAAGCGATAGTGGAAGCGGGCTATTTCGTGGTCGCGGGCTCCTCCCTGGAAACCAGCGCGACCGACAGTCCGACCAGCGCAGCGGTGTCGGCGCGCAGGTTGCGAGGTCCGAGGCCGGCCTTGACCGGACAGGCCGCGAGCTCGCGCTCCGTCCATCCACCCTCGGGTCCGACAAGCAACGTCAGCTCACGCGGCTCGGTCAAACTGGCCAGCGTTTGCGGGGCGTTCCTGGCGAGCATCACCGCGTGGGCTGTCACCTTCAGCACATCCTCTAGAGAGGAAAGCGCGTCGACCTCTGGGATGCGGAGCCGGCCCGCGAGCATGGCAGCCTCGCGACAGATCGTCCCCCATCGCTCGAGCTTGGCTCCGCGCGCCACGCTGCGGTCGGCCTGGAAAACCTGGAAGGCGTGGGCGCCTACCTCGGTGCAGCGGGACAGCACGAGCTCGAGTGCCGGCGCCGGCAGGTTGGCGATCGCGATCGTGATCCTGGACGCTGGTTCCGACTTGTGCGGTCGCTCGGACACGACCACTCCCTCGACCCTGTCGGGTGAGACGGCGGCGAGCCGGACGGTCAGCAGGTAGCCCGCCGGATCGATGACCTCGATCTCCTCCCCAACGCGCGCCCTCAACGAGCGAGCCAGGTGGCGGGCATCGGCACCGGTGATGGTGACGCGCCCGCTGGCCCGTTCAGCAAAAAATGAGGGCAACGTCTCAGCGCGAACGGATCACATCGCGTTGAAGGTTTCGTAGACGGCGATCTGTCCTCCGCTCTTCACGATGGGACATCCCCTGGCCATCTTCGTCGCCTTGTCCAGGGAGGCCGCCTCGACGATGCTGTAGCCGGTGGCGCGCTTGCCAATCGGGCCCTTTGCGACGGTGCCGTCCTCCTTGACTTTGTTGACCGAGCCGGTAAAGGGATTGCCGCCGTCGACCACCGCAGGTCCTAGTTTGGCGAACCACTTCTCCCACTGCTTCAACACGCGAGCTTGCGCCGCGGGCGTTTCAGGCATTCCCCCACCGTAATAGACCAGCAGATACTTCACGCCTTTCTCCTCATCACCACCGAGTCCGCCCGCTCAAAGCGGGGCGGTTGCCGTACCGACGCCGCTATTGGACCGTCTTCTCTGCGCGAGCGCAAGGCTTGAGCGGAGTTGGTCCACCAGCGCGAGCGCTCGAGCCAGGCGCTCGCGGTTGGCCGGGTCGTTGAGCCAGCGGCTCTGACCCGACGGGTGCGGCAGAGGCACGATCACCGGCCGCTCGCCAAAGCGACGGCCGACGCGATCCTCGAGGCGGCCGGGGCCGAGGAAGCGGGCGATCGCCATCTGACCGACGAGGATGAGCACCTTTGGTTTGAGGATGCGAAGCTCGGCATCAAGCCAGTGCGCGCAGTTGGCGACCGCCGCCGGGGGCGGCTTGAGGTCGCCGTTCCCGGCCCCGTTGCGCCCGGGGAAGCAGCGCATGAGGGCCGCGATGTAGGTGAGCCGCCTGAACTCGTCGGGGCTGGCGAACCCGGCGCGCAGCATCCATCGGTCGAGCTCCTTGCCCGCGCGCCCGGAGAACGGCCGGCGCGACTCGCGCTCAACGGGGCCGGGCGCCTGCCCGACCAGGAAGAAGGGCGCGCCCCACGTCCCGGAAAACGTGGGAGTGGCCTCGGGAATGATGCCCTGGTCGACGCAGACGTGACAGGCACTGCACGCAGCCTGCAGGGCCTGAAGCTCGGCGCGACCGCTCACAGACGCGAAATTAACAGGCAGGGTTGTAAGACCCCGAGTCTCGGATAAGTTCATCCGCGGTTCGGTTGCGTCGGCTTGGGGGAGGAAAGCCAAATCTAGGGAGGGCCCGCCCAGGGTGCGTTCGCTTGGCGGCGCGGCCCCACGCGGGCCAGTTGGGCCCTTTTGGCTCAATCACGACGCTGGTCCGCGGCCAGGTGGGAGTGGACGCCTCCAACACCACATCCAGGCGTGTTCGAGAGTCCCGGTAACATGTCGAGGCGATGGCCGTCCCCTCTTCGCAGCAGATCCTCGACGTGCTGTCCCACATCCAGGACCCCGACCTCGGTCGCGATGTCGTGAGCCTCGGCATGATCAAAGAGCTCGACGTCAGCCCACAGGGCAAGGTCAGCTTCACCTTCGAGCTCACCACTCCCGCCTGCCCCGTCCGTGACCGCTTCAAGTCGCAGGCACAGGACCTCGTCGGCGAAGTACCGGGCGTGACCGGCGTCGACGTCCGCATGACCGCCAACGTGCGTCCCGCCTTCATGCGCCCCAAGCCCTCGGAGATCCTGCCCGGAGTGAAGCAGACAATCGCCGTCGCGTCGGGCAAGGGCGGCGTCGGCAAGTCCACCGTCGCGGTCAATCTCGCGGCCGGGCTGCGCAAGAGCGGCGCGTCGGTCGGACTGCTCGATGCGGACATCTACGGACCTTCGGTTCCCGCAATGACCGGCTCCAAGCAGGTCCCCGAGCAGGTGAACGGACGTCTACGACCGATCGAGGCCCACGGTCTAAAGCTCATGTCCTTCGGCCACATCTATCCAGGCGAGCAGCCGACGATCTATCGCGGACCAATGGTCGGCAAGGCGATCGAGGCGATGATGATCCAGGTCGATTGGGGCTCGCTCGACTATCTCGTGATCGACCTCCCGCCCGGCACGGGCGACGCTTCGTTGACGCTGGCGCAGGCTGTGCCGCTCACTGGGGTCGCCATCGTCTGCACGCCACAAGATGTCGCGACCGACATCGCGGTGAAAGCGCTGCAGATGTTCAGGAAGCTGAACGTCACGCCGCTTGGATTGATCGAGAACATGAGCTGGTACGTCTGCCCCAGCTGCGGGCACCGTCACGAGATCTTCAGCCATGGCGGAGCCGAGTCCGCCGCAAAGCGCCTTGGCGTTCCCTTCCTCGGCGCGGTCCCGCTCGAAGAGGGAATCCGCGAGGACGCCGACCTCGGGACACCGGTGGTCCTCTCGCGGCCCGAGTCTGCCGGCGCGAAGGCATTCGAGCACATTGCTTCGCAGGTCGCGGCTCGCACGTCGATCCAATCGTTTCGCCAGCTCCCGGTCATCAACGTCCACTAGGCGCTCGACCACTGCAAGACCCCGATCCGTTTCCAGTCAACGTCGACGTCGATCGCGCGCGCCAGACGGTGGAAATCACATGGGAAGACGGCAGCCGCACCGAGTACTCGGCCGAACAGCTGCGATGGGCCTGTCCCTGTGCTGAGTGCCGCGGCGAAGCCGGCGCGCCCGGGCGCTTGGCACGCGTCAAGTCACTCAGTCCCGAAGAGCTGCGCATCAAAGACGTGGTGCTCGTCGGTCAGTACGCCTTCCAGATCGCGTTCGAAAGTGGCCACGCCACCGGCATCTACACCTTCTCGTACCTGCGTGCGCTGCGGTCCTAGGCGAGCGCAAGTCTGAGATAATCCCAGGCGGCCCGTTGTCCATGTCCACGTCGCTCCCGCAGATCGAGCCGTCGTCTCCGCAGGCACCGGCTTACCGGCGAAGCTCGCGTCGCCGGCCACGGTTTCCACGTCGTGGCCTGGTGGCTGTCGGCCTGGTCATTATCGTAGTGCTGGTCGGCGCCGGCGCATTTCTCTTCTACCAGAACACCTTGCCCACGACGCTCACGACGAATCTCAAAGACGGGCAAAAGGACGTGCCGAGCGACAGTCGAATCCTGTTGACCTTCAGCCGGCCGGTTTCGATCGCTGCGGTGCAGGCAGCGTTCTCGATCAAGCCGGGTGCCGACGGCAAGATCACGAGCATGAACGGCCAGACGCAATACGTTTGGTCGCCGACCCTTGGTCTCAACGACCTCACGACCTACACCGTGACGATGAAACCGATAGTCGACGTCGGACGCCATCGGGTCCAGGGCAGCACGTGGACATTCACCACACTGATCGTTCCGCACCTCACGTCGATCACCGGACTCGGCGGCGCTCCTCTCAAGGATGGAGGGGAGATCGACCCGGGAACCATCCTGAAGTTCAACTTCAATGACGCGATGGAACCGACCACGGTCAAGATCACGCTGGGGACCCAGGTGGTCAATCTCACATGGGCCGCCGACGATCGGAGCGCAACCGTGTCGTCCGCCGGGCTTCCGTCAGGGCCTCTCCAGGTTCAGCTGGGCGTCGGAGGCCGTGACCAGACAGGGCACCTCGTACCGAGCACCTTCACGTTCAACACCGGGCTCTACTACCACGACCATGAGCACACGACCGCTCTGCGGTATCCGGCGCTCATCCAGATCCCCAACGATGAGTTCGCACGTGACCAGAACGGTCTTCAGGCGGCGGACATCGTCTGGGAGTACCTGGCCGAAGGCGGCATCACACGCTTGACCGCCATGTACGACAACGCGCCAGACCTGATCGGCCCAATGCGCTCCGCTCGATACATCTCGTTGAAGCTCGGCCGCCACTACAGAGGGCTCCTGTTCCAATCCGGCGAATCCGCGGCCACAGCAGCGCGCGCCGCGCAGGATCCAACGCCTCAGTTCTTCGACACCCTGGGATATCAGTTCCGCGCCGGCCCGCCGCGCTTCGCGCCCGACAACCTGATGATCAAGGGTTCGCTGGTGAAGGCCGCTGAAGACAACAACTTTGGCGGGCTTCCGGCATTCACGATCCCGAAGACCCGGCCGGTGCTGCCGGCCGGCGAGCTCTATCCGACGGTCACCATCGATGAGCATTATTCGGTTTACAAGTACGACCCGGCCACAGGCACTTACCTCAAGACGGAGGAAGGCCACCCCTACTCGGACGCGAGCCTCGGCCAGCCACTGCGGATCGAGATGCTGATCACCCTGCACACCAAGGAATACCTCCTCGACGTGGGCGACGGACATGGAGCCCATATCCACGACTACGACCTGGACACCAGCGGCCGCATCGGCGTCTTCTACAAAGGCATGGCGTACTCCGGCACGTGGACCTCGACCGACAGCCACGGCCCGCTGACGTTCAAGCTGGACAGCGGCCAGGTGCTGACCCTGCCTCCCGGCCTGGTCTGGATCGACGTAACCCAGTAACTCTTACGGCGCGGTCAGGCTCGCGCCGTGTCCTTCAATGAGGTCACGTACATCGATGCCGCAACCGCGGCCGTCGTCCCGTCACCGACCGCCGTCGCGATCTGCTTGGTCAGTTGCGAGCGAACGTCGCCGACGGCCCAGATGCCTTCCACCGACGTCTGCATGTTGCGGTCGGTGACGATGTAGCCGGCCTCGTCGTGATCGACGTGCACCTTGAGGAGCGCGGAGTTCGGCACGAAACCGACGAAGATGAAGACTCCGCCGACCGCGAGCTCCTTGAGCTTCCCGTGCTGCTCGTAGTGAACGACGTGGACCTTGCTGTCGCCCGCAATCTCCTTGACCTGGGCGTCGAAGATGAACTCGATCTTCGGGTTCGACTTCGCCCGATCGATCAGGATCGGCTGCGCGCGCAGCTCGCTGCGGCGGTGGATGATGTAGACCTTCGACGCGTAGCGGGTCAGGAAATCTCCCTCTTCCACCGCCGCGTCGCCTCCACCCACCACCGCCAGCTCCTGGCCCTTGAAAAAGGCGCCGTCGCAGACGGCGCAGTAGCTGACGCCCCGGCCCCAGAACTCCTTCTCGCCAGGCACCTGCAGGTATCGCGGCAGGCCGCCGGCGGCCATGATCAGCGCGGGGGCCCGGACCTCCTCGCCTGACTCCAGGCGCACCACCTTCGTCTTGCCCTCGACGTCGATCTCCTTGACCGGCTCGAAATCCCGAACCTGGACGCCGAATTTCCGGGAGTGCTCGCCCATCTTCGTGGCGAGCTCGGACCCCAGGATCGATTCGAAACCCGGGTAGTCCTCGATCAGCTCCGTGTTCAGGAGCTGCCCGCCCAGGGGGCCGCGGTCGACCACCACGGTTTTCAGGTCCATGCGGGCCGTGTAGAGCGCGGCCGCCAGCCCGGCGGGACCCCCTCCGACAATCACCACGTCGTAATCGCTCACTGCATCAAATTGAATTGGGCGGCTGCCAGTTCGTATTCCGTTCGGCTAGCCGTGCTTGAACTGGACGCCGTAGCCTCCCCGGGGGCTGTGGCACGCGATGTTGTCGAATGGGCAGCCGATGGAGCAGGCCCCGCACTCGATGCAGTTTCCGAAGCTGACCAGGTTCTTCTGCTGCTCCTCGTTCCATTCGTACACGCCGGCCGGACAGAAATGGTTGCAGTACTTGCCCTTGCACTTCAAAGCGCAAACGTTCTGGTCGACGACCTCGATGTGGGGACGCCCGGTGTCCTCGTTGAATTTGTCGGTGAACAGCTTGTCGGTGAGCTTGTCCACGTCTAGCCGGCTCCGAAACGTTCCCAGACGCGGCACATCAGCCGGACCGTGTTGACGTAGTCAGCGGCGTGAATGTTCTCGTTCGGCGCGTGAATCCTGTTATCGGGTCGGCCGACGCCCACCGGCAGCACCGTCGGAATGCCCAGGTCGGCCACCACCGGGTGCATCGGTCCGGTGGCGGGCATGAACGGCCAGAGGACCGGCTCGCTGTACAGCTCGCGAACGCAGTCGATCATGGTCTTGCCGACCGCCGAATCCGGGTCGGATCGGGCAGGCTTCTCGCCGTCGCTCCACTGGATCTCCACCTTTTCGAATCCGTGCGAGTCGAGGTGCCTGCGCAGCTGCATCGCGACCTCAGCCGGGTCCTGGTCGGGGATGAGGCGAAAGTCCAGCTTGGCCGTGGCCTCGGCGGGGAGCACGGTCTTGGAGCCCGGCCCCTGGTAGCCGGTTGTCACCCCGGCGATGTTGCAGGTCGGCGTGAAGAGCATCTGCTCGATGACCTTCTCCGGTCGCGGATTCCGAACAAGGTCTTCGAACCCGACGAGCTTCTTGCGCTTGTCGACCTCCGGGTCGATCTTCGCCATCATCCGGCGGTCGGCCTCAGTCGGTTTCACCACCTTGTCGTAGAAGCCATCGATCGTGATGTTCATCTCCTGGTCCCGCAGGCTGGCGAGTGCCGCGATCATGTACATCGCCGCCGACGGATAGATGGACGCCCATCCCGAATGCTGGTCGAAGTCGAGCATCTTCACGCGCAACTGCACGTAGAGGAGGCCGCGACAGCCGAACTGGATCTGGGGCCGGCCCGCGTCGTCGAAGGATGAGCCTGACTCCCACAGGCACCCGTCGGCCGCCAGCTTGCCCGCGTGCTCGTGCGCGATCTTCTCGAACGTCTTCGATCCGATCTCCTCTTCGCCTTCGACCAGGAACCGGAGCGTGACGGGCACCTCGCCGAGCGCCTTAAAAGTCTCGAGGGCATGAATCCGGGCCATCACGTCAGCCTTGTCGTCCGCGACGCCGCGGGCGATGATCCGCCCATCCCTCTCAACCGGTTCGAACGGCGCCGAGTCCCACAGGTCTATCGGGTCGACGGGCTGCACGTCGTAGTGCTGGTAAAGGAGGAGCTTGCGGCGCCCGGCGCCCGGCACCTCCGCGTACAGCGCCGGCATGCCGCCGGCGTCGAGAGTCTCGACGCGGTCCGTGTACCGCGAAAGGCGATCGGCGATCCAGTCGCGCGCCGGTTCGATGGCTTCCTTTCCGTGATTCGAGATGCTCGGAAAGGAGCACAGATCTTTCAGCTCATCGATGAAGCGACGCGAGTTCTTCTCGATGTACTGGTCGACCGCGCTGGTCGATATCACAGTGCCATTGTTTCACCCGCGTAACCTTGTCGTGTGGAAGAGGAGGCAGGGGAATTCCACTTTTCACCACGCGCGAATCGCGCGGCCGAGATCAACTGGCGCCCCTGGTCGGCCGGTGCTTTCGAGGAAGCGAAGGTAACCTCCCGGCCGATCCTCCTCTCCATCTCCGCGGTCTGGTGCCACTGGTGCCACGTCATGGACGAGACCACCTACTCGCATGCCGGGATCATCGACCTCATAAACCGCGAGTACGTGCCCATCAGGGTCGACAACGACGTCCGGCCCGACATCAACCAGCGCTACAACATGGGGGGCTGGCCGTCGACCGCTTTTCTGACCTCCTCTGGCGACATCCTGACCGGCGCGACGTACCTGCCACCGGACCAGATGGCGGACGCCCTGACCAAGATCGCCGCCTACTACCGCACGAACCAGCCGGAGATCGCAACCCGTGTGCTGGAGGCGCGCAAGCGCACCGGCGCGGCTGTCGCCAGCAGCGCGGCGTCGCTCGACGACGAGCTGGTCGATTCGGTCCTGGGGGCGGTCACCGCTGCCTACGACCCGGACTACGGAGGGTTCGGCGGCGCACCTAAATTCCCGCACACCGACGCCATCCTTTTTATGCTGGAGCAGTCGGAGCTTCGCTCACGGCCGGAGCTGCGCCAGATGGCGGTCCACACCCTCGAGCAGATGGCCGGCGGTGGCACCTACGACCACATCGAGGGCGGCTTCTTCCGCTACTCGACGACACAGGATTGGAGCGTCCCGCATTTCGAGAAGATGCTGGAGGACCACGCCGGGCTCGTCGCCGGACTGTCACTCGCCGCCCTGGAAACCGTGCTCGATTCGACAACGGCTTACCTCGACCGCGTGCTGCGCGATCCGAAGACCGGGCTGTATGCGGGCAGCCAGGACGCGGATGAGCACTATTACTCGATGGATGCGCAAGAGCGCGGGCAGCGACCCGCCCCGTACGTGGACCGGCGCATTTACACGTCCTGGAATGCTGCGCTCGCGATCAGTTACCTCGACGCGGCCGTCCGCCTGGACCGACCCGCGCTCCGCGAGCATGCGGCCAAGCAGCTCGAGCGCCTGTTTCGGGACGCTTACCGGCGCGGTCACGGTATGGCGCACGCGGAAGGCGTCGGCGGCCAGTTGGCAGACCAGGTCTGGAGCATGTGGGCGGCGCTGCGGTCCCACCAGGCCGGGCTTGGCGACCGCTGGATGCCCGCGGCGCTGGACCTCGCCGCGCACATCGAGGACGCTTACGCCGATCCCAGCCTTGGCGGCTTCTTCGACCATGCCAGGACGGATTCGCTGGGCAGGCTGGCGGAGCCGATCAAGCCGCTGGTCGAGAACTCGATCGCCGCGATGGCACTTGTCGAGCTCGACATACTTACCGGCGAGCCCGCCGCTGCCTACCTGGACCGGGCACGTCGCGCCCTGCAATCTGTCGCGGCTCTGCCCCGATCGTACGGCCTGATGGCGGCCGTCTTCGCGCGCGCGCTCGACCGCATGCATCACGCCATCAAAGTCACGACCTCAAACGCGGAGCTGGCGCGGGCGGCGCTGTCGGCGCACCCATACGCGGTGATCGACCCTTCCGGCGACAGTCGAGCCGTTGTCTGCGCCGGAACAATATGCTTGGCGCCGGTGTCGACACCCGGCGCGGTCACGGAAGCGATCCGAGAAGCCAGCAAGACGCGTGCCTGAAAGTCGCCAGCACTTCTCGCGCCGCGTTAACAAGGCGCTTGGTGACCCGGACCTACAGCGGGCCCTGACCGGCGCGATGACTGGGCTCCGCGCGCGCCGCACCGCGGCTTTCGAGAGCTTCGACTTCGAAAAGGGCCGCGAGGACCTGAAGCGCCGGCGCCGCGCGAACCTCGAAATACTTCCCGAGCTGGTGCAGCAGTTCAAGACGCGGCTGGAGGCGGTCGGCGGCAACGTGCACTTCGCCAAGGACGCTGGCGAGGCGCGCGACATCATCGCCCAGATCTGCTGGAACGCCGCCGGCGGAAAGAAGGGCGGCCATCGAATGATCGTGACCAAGGTCAAATCCATGGCGTCCGAAGAGATCGAACTGAATCCATATCTCGAGTCGCTCGGTATGGAGGTCGTCGAAACCGACCTGGGTGAGCGCATGGTGCAGCTGACCCACACGCATCCCTCGCACCTGATTGCGCCGGCGATCCATCTGACAAAAGAAGACGCAGCAAACGTATTCGGAACTGAGGCCACGGTGGAAGCCATCCAGCACCACGCGCGCGAGTCACTGCGCCAGAAGTTCATCGACGCCACGGTCGGAATCAGCGGCGCCAACATGGCGATCGCGGAGACCGGGACCATTGTCCTGGTCACCAACGAAGGTAACGCCGACCTCACTACGACGCTGCCGCCGGTTCACATCGCACTGTTTGGAATGGACAAGGTCGTCGCGACCCTCGACGATGCCGTCGCCGTGCTGCGCATGCTGCCGCGCAGCGGCACGGGCCAGATCATGACCAGCTACGTGAACTGGATCACGGGCCCGTCGCGATCTGCGGACATCGAGCAGTCTCTGACGATCGGGGTCCACGGTCCGCGCGAGATGCACTGCGTGATCCTTGACAACGGTCGAGAAGAGATGCGGGCCGACCCGGTTTTCAAGGACGCCATGACCTGCATTCGCTGCGGCGCGTGCTCGAACGCGTGCCCTCCTTTCATGGCCGCGGGCGGCCACCAGTTCGGCCACATCTACAACGGCCCGATCGGACTGGTCCTGACGCCTTTCCATCACGGCCTCGCTAAGGCCGACCTGCCCAACACGCTCTGCACGCAGTGCAACGCGTGCCAGGAGATCTGCCCTGTCGACATCCCGCTGCCGCGCCAGATCCTCGAGCACCGCAAGAAGGGTCGCAAGTCCCTGCGTAAGAAGGCGGTGCTGAACCTGTGGAAGCGCCCTGAGCTGGCGGATCGCGTGCTCCGCGCGGGAGCGCCCTTCAGCGGGCTGGTGCCGGGCGCGCCCCGGCTGGCCCGTGTCCCGTATCGCGACCGCGTAAGGGCGAGCGAGGTCGACGGCGAGCCCCTCACGATCTTCGCCTCGTGCATGGTCGACCGGGTGCAGCCCCAGGCAGCCGTGGCGCTGGAGCGAATCGCCACCGCCGCCGGCTTCAACGTTGGTTTTCCCAAGGGTCAGTGGTGTTGCGGCCTCATCGCGGCCAACGCCGGCGACTTCAGCGGGGGAGCGGCCCTACACGACGATCTGGCCCAGAGTCTTGTAAATTCCAAGGGCCTGATCGTCACGCCATCGGCCTCGTGCTTCGGAGCATTCACCATCGACGCTCCCGACTGGGGCGCCTCGGCCGCGGAAAGCGTGCGCGGGCGAATGCGCGACTCCACCCGCTTCGCGCTGGAGGTTCTCAGCCGGAGGCCGGAGCTCGTGGACCCGGACGGCATGAGCTTGAAGATCGCCTATCACGACTCCTGCCAGACCCTGCGCCAGCTGGGTCTCAAGAGCGAGCCGCGCCGCCTCCTCGAGCTCGCGGGCTATGAGGTGGTCGACATCCCGGACATCGCGAACTGCTGTGGCTTCGGCGGCACGTTCAGCGTCGAGTGGCCGGGCGTCGCGGGCCGCCTGGCGCAATGGAAGCTTGATGCGATCGCCAAGACCGGATGCACGGTGGTTGCCTCGGACAACCCTGGCTGCCTGATGCATATCGAAGCCGCCGCAAGGCGGCGGCGCGTCAACCTCAGGGTCGCCCATGTGCTCGAGCTGGTCGCGGAGCACCTGGCCCGATAGCTACGCTTAACCGTCAGTGAAGATAACCCTGGTCGCGACGCCGGCCGCCGAGCTCCCCGTGGACGCTCTGGCGGTGGCGGTGGCCACCGGTCAGCGGCTATCAGGCAACGCCCTCGACCTCGACAAGGCACTCGGCGGAGTGCTGTCCGACATGATCACAAGCGCGGAGTTCCGGGGCCGCATTCACGAAGTGCTGCCCGTACCGACGCACGGCAAGGCAGGGCCGCGTCGCGTGATCCTCTACGGAGTCGGCGCACCCCAGGACCTCGATGGCCAGCGGCTGCGTTCGGCCCATCACGAGCTCATTCGCGCATCACGCACCTATGGGTACAAACGCATCGGCCTCGTGCGGGCCGAGCCGCCCCTGGGGATGGACACGTTGAAGGCTGTAGTCGAGGGCTGCGTCATGGGCACGTTCGAGCGGCGCTCCCGACAGACGGGCGCGCAGCCGGAGCGACGCGAGATCGAGGAGATCGTGCTGACCGGCTTTGGGATCGGGCGCGAGCACGAGGTCGTGGCGGCGCAGGAGAACGGCGAAGCCACGAACCGGGCGCGAGAGTGGCAGAACGCGCCACCGAACGAGCTGACCCCTGAAGCACTGGCGCAGGAGGCGATGAAGATCGCCCAGCGGCACGGCATGGAGATCGAGGTGCTGGGCCCAGCCGAGCTGAGGACCGGAGGCTACAACCTGCTCCTTGGCGTCGCGTCGGGATCGGCGTTGCCACCGCGCCTCATCCGCCTGCGACACCGCGGCAACCGCCAGCGCGGCGTCGCGCCCGACGCGAGCGCCACGGTGCTCGCACTGGTTGGGAAGGGCATCACCTTCGACTCGGGCGGAATCTCCATCAAACCCGCGGAGAACATGAGCAGGATGAAGTCCGACATGGCGGGCGCGGCGGCGGTCCTGTCCGCCATCGATGTCATCGCGGCTCGCAGGGTGCGCCTGGATGTCATGGCGGTGATCGCCGCGACGGAGAACATGCCAGGCCCGACCGCCCAGCGCCCCGGCGACGTGCTGGTCAGCGCTGACGGCAAGACCGTCGAGATCGTCAACACCGATGCAGAGGGGCGTCTTGTGCTGGCCGACGCCCTCACCCACGCCCTGCGCAACGGCGCGACGCACATCCTCGACCTGGCCACCCTCACGGGCGCCGCCACCATCGCGATCGGCCACGCGGCGAGCGCGGGCGTGAGCAACGACGACGAGTTCTGGGCCCTGGTCCAGCGTGCTTCCTCCGATGCCGGAGACAGAGTCTGGCGTCTGCCGACCTTCGCCGACTATCGCATCCTGCTGCGCAGCCAGATCGCGGATCTGCGCAACGCCGAGTACGGAGAGGCCGGCACGATCCTGGGAGGCATGTTCATCGGCGAGTTCGCCGGCGGGAAAGCCTGGGCTCACCTCGACATCGCCGCCTCCAGCTGGAATACGAACGCAGAGTTGACCACGGTGCTGCGCGGTCCGAGCGGCGCGGGAACCAGGTTGTGCATCGCTCTGGCGGAACTCATGTCGGGAGCCGAGCGTTAAAGGACCGATGGGCATCCTGGAGACCATCAACTCGCCTGCCGACCTGCGCGCCCTCGACCAGCAGCGACTTGCCCAGCTGGCGGAGGAGGTTCGCGCGTTCCTGGTCGAGGCGACCTCCAAGACAGGTGGCCATCTTTCCCCGAACCTCGGCGTCGTCGAGCTGACGTTTGCGCTCCACAGGGTCTTCGACAGCCCGAAGGACGCGATCGTGTGGGACACCGGCCACCAGGCGTACGTCCACAAGATCGTGACAGGCCGTTCGAAGGATTTCGCCCGCCTGCGACAGGCCGGCGGTCTTTCGGGATATCCCTCGCGCCAGGAGTCCGAGCACGACCTCGTTGAGAACAGCCACGCTTCGACCTCCCTGAGCTACGCGCTCGGGATCGCGGAGGCGCGGCTGCGCAAGAAGGTCCCCGGCTACGTGGTCGCGGTGATCGGCGACGGAGCGCTGACAGGCGGCATGGCGTATGAAGCCCTCAACCAGATCGCTCATCTGCAGCCGCCGAACCTGGTGATCGTGATCAACGACAACGGCCGCTCTTACGCGCCGACGGTCGGCGGGCTCGCCCGGCATTTGTCACAGCTGAGGGTGGATCCGCGCTACGAGCGCATCAAGGACGACATCTCGCGTTTGCTCCGCGACTTGCCGCTCGTCGGTTCGACGGCAGACCAGGCCGCCTACCGCGTCAAGGAGAGTCTCAAGCAGCTCCTGCAGCCTTCGACGATTTTTGAGAGTCTCGGCATCAAGTACGCCGGGATCGTGGATGGACACGACGAAGCGGCGCTCGAAGAGGTGCTGTCCCGCGCCAAGAAGCTGCGCGAACCCGTCGTCGTGCACGTGATCACAGAAAAAGGCCACGGGTACGGGCCGGCGGTTGACGACGAGATCGACAAGCTGCACGGCGTGCCGGCGTTCGATCCCCTGACCGGGCGCCCCCGTTCGACCGAGTTGAAGTACACGGATGTCTTCGGAGAGGCGCTGATGACTACTGCAGTGAGACGGCCCGAGGTTTGCGCGATCACCGCCGCGATGGCGTCGTCGACCGGTCTCTTGAATTTCGCCAAGGAGTTTCCCGACCGGTTCTTCGACGTCGGCATTTGCGAGCAGCATGCGGTGACGTTCGCTGCAGGGCTCGCGCTCGCCGGCATGCGCCCGGTGGTTTGCATTTACTCCACTTTTCTCGCGCGCGCCTTCGACCAGACGCTCATGGACGTTGCCATGCACAGGCTGCCGGTGGTCTTCGTGATCGACCGCGCCGGCGTCACAGGTCCCGACGGCTCTTCCCACCACGGGATCTTCGACCTGTCGTATCTGCGCCTCATCCCGAACTTGAAGATTGCAGCGCCGGCGGATGCGACCGAGCTCTGCGCTTTGCTCGAGACGGCGCTCGCGTCCGATGGCCCGATGGCAATCCGCTACCCAAGCGGGCCGGCGCCCTCGACCCCGGAACTACCGGTGGAACCGTTGCCTGTCGGACGTTGGGAGGAGCTGCGCAAGGGGTCTGACGCCGTCATCTTTGCCGTGGGGCGCATGGTCGGAGTCGCGATAGAAGCAGCCGAGCGACTCGAGATGCAGGGGGTCTCGTGCACGGTCGTAAACGCCCGTTGGGTGAAACCGGTCGATGCACGCATCACCGAATGGGCTCGCACTCATCCGGTCGTCGTGACCGTGGAGGACAACGTGGGCGCCGGTGGTTTCGGAGGCGCGGTGCTGGAAACGCTGTCGCCGCACGGCCTGGCCGGACGGGTTCGGACGATCGCGCTGCCAGATCGGTTCCTGCCCCAGGGCAAGGCCGCAGACATCTTGAGGGAGAACGGCCTCGACGCCGCGGGAGTGGCCAGGTCGGTCTTCGAGGTCGTGAAGGGAAAAGTCGCGAAGGAACTCTAGAGTTTTCTTCTTCCGGCGAAACCTTCGCCGATCTTGTGCCAGTGCTCGACCCGCTCTTCGCCAAGCTTCCAGCAGAGCTCGATGAGCTCGCCGTCGCGATACGAGGGAAAGTCGATCAAACCCTCGAGCGGACCCTTCAGCTGGATGCCCATGCCGTTGAGGCTCGCCACCGCTTTGAGCAGCTCGAGCTCGGCGCCACCGACCGCATCGCGAGCCTCCTGGTGCCGGTCGCGATCGTCGGCCCCGGCCGCCGGTCGCTTGGATTCGTACTCGGCGATTCGCGCCTGGTCCTCGAGCTCAGGCAGCAGAGCCGAAAGTTCCGCGATCTGCGCGACGATCCTTTTGACGCGAGGCAGTTCTTTGTTCGCCTCGTCCACGGTATAGGTGCGGAGCCTCTGCACGGCTCAACCATAGCCCCAATGCAGCGCACACTTCACCGCATGGAAGAGGCCGAGGTGAGGCGCCGTCTTGCGGGTTCGATGTTCGCGCACCTGGCCACGGTGAGCGCTGAATGTCGACCCCATATCGTGCCGATCGTATTTGCGCTCGACCGCAACACACTGTACTTCGCGATCGATGCAAAACCGAAGAAGACGACCGGGCTCACGCGTTTGAAAAACATCGCGGCCAACCCCGCGGTGTCGGTGCTCGTCGATCATTACGAGGACGACTGGACGAGGCTCTGGTGGGTGCGCGCCGACGGAACAGCTCACATCATCACCGGCGACGCCGAAACACAACGCGCCATCGACCTGCTTGCGAAGCGCTACCAGCAATACGTGAGCGAGCGGCCGGGCGGCCCGGTGGTGGCGATTCATATCGATCGTTTGACTGGCTGGAGTGGAGCGTAGGGCCCATGCATCACGTCGCGACGAGCTCGGGTTGCGCCTGCTCGACCGGGTAGGCGAGAGAGCGGGCCGGAATCTCAATCGAGCCGAGTGGGTAGGGACCAAAGGTACGGCCGGCGGTCAGCGCCGACCAGCTCACGTCGTATCGGATGACGGCGCGCACCGCGTAGCCCGCCTGTCTGTGCGCCTCGTACGTGTGCGTCACCGACGATGGCTGCGGGTAGGCGTGGCCGAAACCCGAGATCCCGTTCGACAACGAGCCCCCATCGCCGAAATCCCAGCTCGCACCGACTGGCGTCGCGGTCACGGCATATCGCGATCCCTGGTCTGTCTCGTCCACGGTGAGCGTGGCAGGCGCCGAAGCAAGCCAGAACCAGGTGTCGAGCCCGACCAGTCCGACGCCGCTCGGGTTCGCCGTGACGGAAACGTCCGGTGAAGGCCAGACGGGCATGCGAGGCGGGACGAGAGGCGAGGCGCACGAGACCTGGTCGGCGGTCGAGTTCTGCACCCGGTCGACCGCCTCCACGTGCACGCACGCGCTCTCGCCCGTCGTCATTCCTGCGAGCGAGATCGTGCGCGGCACCGTCGTCGCCGCAAGCTCCAGCGGCCCGGGCCGGTCGCCCACCGTGAGCCAGGAGACGTAGTGGTCGAGGCCTGAGACGAAATAGTCCTGGCCCGCGCCGTCACCCCGATCGGCCACCGGGTCCCACGTGAACGCGACCGAGCTCGACGTGATGGCCGCAACGTAAGGCTTGGGAGTGAACGGCGGAACCGCGTCGACGTAGATATCGACGATCGGGTAGCCGTACTGGTCCGCCATGTACGGCGGCGCCGCGTTATTCCCGAACGCGCCGAACCCGCACTGCCCGCCAAAAGTCCAGTTGTAGTAGGCGATGTACTGCTTCACGTGGCCATGGACGGTCCAACCACTTGAGGCGAAATTCCAGGAGTAGTGACGCGGATAGGTCTCGTGCAGCAACCGCACCCAACCTGAAGCATCGCCCGGCCTCCCCCGAAAGTCGCCATAGAAGAAGCCGTACCAGTCGTCGTATCCGGGATTCGGATGAAACCCATAGAACGTATCGCGCTCGGGGTTGGTGCCCACGGATGGGTCATTGGTCACGACGGTCGCATTCCACATGTCGGAGAACTTGGTGCACCAGGATGGGGGGTCACCGTATCCGGAGCTCCCCTCGGTCGAGCCGGCAGCGACGGGCACCGGTTGCAGAGCAAGCGCCAGAGCGATCGTTGTGGCGAGCAGGCATCGCATGCGCGCAACCTACCGACCGACGATCTGACTGAAAACCCAGGTCGTTAACGCCTAAAACGAGCGACCTGCCCAGACTTGACAAGACAAGACGTCTTGTCTAGTATCGTCTCGATGCCGATCGAGACGCGAGAAAGAATCCTGACCCAGGCCCGTGGCCTGCTTCGAACGGAGCGCAACCCGACGGTGGCGCGGCTCGCCGCGGCCGCCGGCGTCTCGCGGACGAGCTTCTACCGCGAGTTCGAATCGCGGGAGGCGCTTCTCGAGGCACTCGACCTCCACCCCGCGCCGGGCGCTCGCGAACGCATCCTCGAGGCCGCGTTGACGCTGATCGGAGCCAATGGCTTGAACGCCCTCTCGATGGACGACCTTGCGACGCAGGCCGAGGTGTCCCGCGCAACCCTCTATCGCCTCTTCCCGGGCAAGGCGGCCCTTTTCACAAGCCTCGTGCACGCCTTCTCGCCACTGGACCCGGTCACCGAGCTGCTGAGCGCTCGACAGACCGAACCACCCGAGGTCTTGATGCCCGAGATCGCACGGACCGTCTACCGCATGTTCTACCGCGAGGGCGTGCGCCGGGCTGGCGTCCTGCGCGCCCTCTTCTTCGAGATCAGCTCACTCTCCCCCGACACCGCCGAAGGCGCGCAGGAGGCGATCCGCGGGTTGGTCGGGTCGCTCGCCGTCTACATGATGGGCCAGATGCGAGACGGACATCTCCGCGAGATGCCGCCACTCCTGGCGCTCCAGGCATTCGTCGGTCCGATCTTTTTCCACGTCCTCACGAGGCCGCTGGCCGAGCAAATGCTGGGCCTCGACGTCGACGGAGAACAGGCGGTGACTCTGCTGGCCCAGTGCTGGTTGCGGGCGATGAAACCGGAGGAGGTGGCCCCATGAGCGACTCGTGGGCAGTTGACGTCCAGGACGTTTCGAAGAATTTCGGAGATGTCAAAGCGCTCGACGGGGTGACGCTGCGTGTGAAGCAGGGTGAGATCTATGGATTGCTCGGTCCGAACGGCTCGGGCAAGACGACGCTCATTCGCATGTTCGTCGGCCTCGTGGCACCTGATTCGGGGACCGCGACTGTACTGGGAAAGCCGATGCCCAACGTGGCGATGCTGAGCCATGTCGGATACATGACCCAGGCGGCCGCCCTGTACCCCGGTCTGTCGGTGGAGGAGAACGTGCACTTCTTCGCGACGATCAACGGAGCCGAAGGCGGGGTCAAGGCGGCGCTGGAGTTCGTCGCGCTCTACGACCGGCGCGATTCCGTCGTCTCCACCCTGAGCGGCGGCATGCGCCAGCGCTGCTCTCTCGCGTGCGCTGTCGTCCATAAGCCGCAGTTGCTGCTCCTCGACGAACCGACCGTCGGCGTCGACCCTCAGCTCCGCGTCGAGCTCTGGGATGGCTTCAAGCAGATGGCGGACGCCGGCACCACGATCATCGTGTCGAGCCACGTCATGGACGAGGCCGAACGCTGCCAGCGGCTCGGGCTCATCCTCTTCGGGAAGCTGCTCACCGAGGGCAGCCCGGATGAAATTCGCGCCGAAGCAGGAAGGCCGACGCTCGAGGAGGCATTCCTCAGCCTGTCGGAGCGGCCGTCGTGAGCGGCAAGCGTATCGCGGCCATCACGAAACGCCTGCTGCAGCAGTTTCGACGCGACCGCCGAACCCTGGCTCTCCTCTTCGTGGCGCCGATCGTCATCCTGGGGCTGCTCGGCTATCTCATGCGCGGCTCGTCGTCGGCACCGGCGGTCGGCATCGCCAACGAGGACCAGGGCCCGCTCGGCGCGACCGTGGCCGCCGCGCTCGCCAGGTCGACGGAGATCTCCACGACCACCATCCAGGCCACCGACGGGGATGCGAAGCTCAAGGATGGAACGCTCGTTGCCTACATAGTCTTCCCGCCGAGCTTCAGCAGCCAGGCGCAGCTCGGGACGATCGCGCCCGACGTCCACCTCGAAGGCTCGCAGCCGGGCACGATGGCACCGGTGCTCCAGGCGCTGCAGCAGGCTCTGATCGCCATCGCCTCGGCGGCACCCGGCCAGGGCGTGCACGTCCAGCCCCAAATCAACTACCTCTACGGCGGCCCGGGCTTCGACACCCTCGATTACTTCGGCGCAGCCTTCATCGGGCTGGTCGTTTTCTTCCTAGTCTTCGTCGTCACCATCGTCTCGTTCCTGAACGAGAGGTCGCAGGGCACTCTCGAGCGACTCATGGCGAGCCCGTTGAGGCGGGGCGAGATCGTGATCGGCTACATGCTCGGTTTCACCGTGCTGGCGCTGATCCAATCGGTGGAGGTCCTCGTCTTCTCGCTGGCGGTGCTCAAGGTCCACAACAGCGGCAACGTCGCGCTCATCTTCGGCCTCGAGGCGCTCATGGCGATCGCTGCCGTCAACCTCGGCATCTTCCTCAGCATGTTCGCGCGCACCGAGTTCCAGGCCGTGCAGTTCATCCCGCTGGTGATCGTCCCGCAGGTTCTGCTCTCGGGGATCCTCTTCTCGATCAACTCCGAGCCGAAGCCGCTCCAGGTGCTGTCCGACGTCCTGCCTCTCACCTACGCGGTGAACGGCCTGCGCGACGTGATGATCAAGAGCGCCGATTTGACCTGGAGCTCGCTGCAGCTCGACGTCGGGGTCGTGGCGGGCTTCATCGTTTTGCTCGTGGTCGCCGCAGTCGGAACCCTGCGCAGGCAGATCGCATGAACGACGTAACCTGAGGGCGATGCTCCTCATCTGCCCGAGCCGCTGTGGCGGCGCCCTCTTCCGCGCCCTGTTTGCCGAGGTCGATCTCGACTCGGGTGGCGCGTACGTTGACCACCGGGTGACCCAGCCCGCCTACGTGTGCCTCAACTGCGGCTCGCCCGCCGTCGACCTCGGTGAGGTGCCAGGCGAGATGGCCGCCGCGGCCGAGGCAGACGAGCCGGCCGCCGTGACCGACATCCTCTGCCCCGTCTGCGAAACGCTCGTCCAGGTCGAGGCGGACATGGAGTGTCCCAACTGCGGCGCGCCGCTCGAGGTCGGCTAGACGAGAGACGCGCTGCCGGCCAGGATGCTGAGCATCCAGCGCACAGCGGCGGCGTCACGGCGGCGGATCGCCAGCCGAAGCGCCCTCATGGCCCGCGGCGTGTCGAGGTCGTCGGCGAGCGCGGCATTGAACTCCTTGATCAGCGCCGGGGACGGCTGACCATCCGGCTGTTTGAGCACGGTGCGGGCCCGCTCGATCAAGCGCGCGAATCGCGCCAGAGCCGCCCAGTCGAAATTCCAATCGCGTTCGTAGCGGTGCGAGACGAGATAGAGGCGCACCGCCGCGGCGGGCGCGCGCGTCAGCGACTGGCTCACCTTGACCAGGTTGCCGAGCGACTTGCTCATCTTCCGGCCCTGGTACCGGACCAGCCCGGTATGCATCCACGCTTTCGCGAACGGACGCTTGCCGGTCAGCGACTCGGACTGAGCGCGCTCTGATTCGTGATGGCTGAACATGAGGTCCCGGCCGCCGCCATGAACGTCAATCTGCTCGCCGAGATAGCGCATCGCCATCGCCGAGCATTCGATGTGCCAGCCTGGCCGCCCGGGTCCGAACTTCGACGGCCATGACGGCTCGTCGGCCGCCGAGCTTCGCCACAACGGAAAGTCGAGCGCGTCGCGCTTGGCACCCGGTCCCACGGTCCCAAGCAAACCCTCTTCGCGAAGCTTGCGCAGCATGGAGCGGCGCGTGCGGTGCGACAGCCGGCCGTATCCGCGATAACGGCGGACGTCGAAGTAGAGGGCGTCCGTGCGATAGGCGTAACTCGCCGCGTGCAACTTCGTGGCGGCTGCCTTGATGCGGCCGATCTCTTCTGACACGCGAGGCATCACGTCCGGCGGCCGCCACCCCAGCGCTGTCATGTCGCGGATATGGACCTCGGTTTCGCGCTCGGCCAGGAGCCTCCAGTCCTCCCCGTCTCGACGCGCCCTCTCGAACAGCGGGTCGTCAATGTCGGTGATGTTCTGCACGTACCGCACCGGCACTCCGCCTGACTCGACGAATCGGACCAGCACGTCGAAAATCGAGAAGGTGAAGGCGTGGCCCATGTGCCCTGAGTCGTAAGGGGTGACGCCGCACACGTAAAGGGTGAGCGTGGGTTTTCCGCGCCTGGTGCTCGGCGCGAGGCGGACCTTCTTCTGCGTAAGCGTGTCCCGCACACGCAACCGCAGGGCAGGCTCAGCCAAAGCAGCGGCCGTTCAGCGTGGGAGCTATTTCCCCGACCGGGAGGCTACGGGCGCGTCGGCGCGCAGAGCTTCGACTCGGTTGGTGAGCTCCCAGGGCACACCGAGGTCGTCGCGGCCGAAATGTCCATAGGCCGCGGTCGGCCTGTAGATGGGCCGCAGGAGCTTCATGTTCGAGATGATCGCTCCGGGGCGCAGGTCGAAATGACGCCGCACCAGCTCGAGCAGCTCCTCCTCGGTCGTGGAGCCCGTGCCGAACGTCTCGACCGCGATGGACGTCGGGTGTGCGCGGCCGATCGCGTAGGACACCTGCACCTCGCAGCGATCCGCCAGGCCCGCCGCGACCAGGTTCTTGGCCACGTGTCGCGCCGCGTACGCGGCCGAGCGGTCCACCTTGCTGGGGTCCTTGCCGCTGAACGCGCCGCCGCCGTGTCGGGCAATGCCGCCGTACGTGTCGACGATGATCTTGCGGCCCGTGAGCCCGGCGTCCGCCGCCGGACCGCCGAGAATGAAATTACCGCTCGGGTTGACCATGATCTTGGTCTGCCGGTCGACCACCAATCCTTCGAGGACGGGGTCGATGACCAGCGCGCGCACTCCCTCCGCCAGCTCCTTCTGGGTGACGGACGCTGCGTGGTGGGTCGAGACGACGATGGCTTCGATCCGCTTGGGCCGTCCTCGCTCGTACTCCACGGTGACCTGCGTCTTGCCGTCAGGCCGGAGAAATGGAAGCGAACCATCCTTACGTACCTCGGCGAGCCGCCGCGCCAGCCGGTGAGCGAGCGAGATCGTCAGCGGCATCAGCTCGGCGGTTTCGTTGCAGGCGAAGCCGATCATCATCCCCTGGTCTCCCGCGCCCTGCAGCTCGAACGGGTCGTCCTCGAGGGTGCCTTCCCGCTCCTCGAGTGAGTGGTTGACGCCGGCTGCGATGTCTCGCGACTGCTCTTTCAGATAGACCTGGATCAGCGCGTGGTCGGCGTCGAACCCGATCTCTTCGTTGTTGTAGCCGATTTCGCCGATCGTGTCGCGGATCGTGCGCTGAATGTCGAGCTCGGCGTGTGTCGTCACCTCGCCGATCACGACGCACAGGCCCTTGGTGATGGCGGTTTCGCAAGCCACCCGCGCATCGGGGTCCTGGGCCAGCATGCCATCGAGGACTGCGTCCGAGACCTGGTCGCAGACCTTGTCAGGGTGCCCTTCTGTGACCGATTCAGACGTCAGGAGGAACGATTTCGATGCGCTGAAGGAAGTTGTCACAACGGCAGCCAATCATACCCGCGGACGTTGTACGGACTCCTGCATGCCGGAATAGGAGCAGCACCCGCGGCGAAGCCGCCCGTGCAATGTGATCAATCAGTCCCATCCTAATCGCCGCTTCGCGCGCAGGGAAAACCATCCAGGGTTGTCCTCAGATTTACGATCCGTTGCGCTGGCGGCTGTCCTCTGGCGTTTGACCCAGCAGCTGCGCTTGCAGCGCGAAGATGTCGTCGAGGACGCGATCGATGCGCCGGCCCTCGAGGCGGTGGTCGGCGATGACACCGGCGCGCTCGAGATGCTTGCGCAGCGAGGCTCCCAGCGGCCCATCGATGCGGGCCTGGCCTTTCACCTGGGCCTCTTCCAGCAGCTGCAGGCAGCGGTCGAGTGCGAGCTGCCTGGACCTATGGCTCTTGACCTGCATGTCAGTCGGTCCCGAGCACCTCGACCCGCCCCGCCGGCGTGACTCTCACATGGACTGTGTTCAGAGCGGGCAGCGGATAAGCCGTGTCGGTTGATTTTCCTTCAGGGGTGAATGACGCCGGGTGGCAGGGACAGGCGAGCAGTCCCTGTCCGCCGTTCCACCACAGCTCGCAGGGGAGGTGCGAGCAGATCGAGGACACCGCCGTCACCGATTCGCCGCGGCGGAAGAGAAAAGCGCTCACGCCGCCCGCGGTGACGCGCCGGCCCTGGCCTTCGACCAGGTCGGACATCGCCGCCACGTCGACCCACCTGCCGGCAATCGGGTTGATCGGATCTCCGCCGGCAACGCGTGCCGCGGTGGAGGCCGGCTCCATCGCTCTGCCCAGCAGGCCACCTGTGACCGCGCCCGCCGCAAGGCCAAAGCCAGCGACCAGCGCTGCTCGGCGCGTCAACCAACGCTCGGTCGGGGCCGATTCGAGCGCTTGCTCCAGGCGTTTGCGAAACGCCGGGTTCATACGGTGAGGGCCCTGCCGCGCGGCGACCAGCCGGGCGCCAGCCGTGATCGCCGCTTTCTCTTCGGCATCCCCGGCGCGAAGCCTCAGCCGGCGCCCGTGGAGTAGGTCGGAAACGATCTTGTCGACGCGATTCTCGGGCCTGTTCATTCCATATTCACTTTGGCGGCAGCGCGCAGCGCGCGAAGCTGCATGACCTTGATGGCTCCCACGGTGGAGTGCATCTCCGCCGCCACTTCCTTCAACGAATACCCGTGGAGGAAACGCAGCTCCAGCACCCGGCGGTAGTTGTCCGAGAGCTCGGCGAGGATCCGCTGAACCGTGTCGGCGCGCTCCTCGGACGGCGGCGGGGGCGGGACCGCAAGCGCCAAGTCCTCGTGAAGCTCCGCTTCGGAAAGGCCGAGCCGGGTGCTCCAGAAGCCGCCGAGCACAGAGCGGGCGGTGGCGAACAGATACCCGCGGATGGCGCTGGCCGGAGCACCCTCGCGCAGCCGCGGGATCGCTTTCAGCGCGACCTGCTGGGTGAGGTCCTCGGCGTCGGCGCGGTTGCCGACCCGGGCATAGATGAAGGCGTAGACGATTTCAAGCTCGTTGAGGGCGATGTCCGTGGCGCGGGGCGCCATCGGTAGCTGGAGGACATCACCGGGTTGGTCCGACGACTCCTGGCCGCTCGGCGTATGGCCGGCGCTCATCTCCGCCCTTCAAGGCATGCTGGTTGGTCTACCCACACCGTTCTTGGCACTACCGCTGCAGGTTACGGGAGAGATCGCGCAAGTCAGACGCGTTAGGCGCGGGCCGGGGTGTTTCCCCGGCCCGCCCTCCGTGCTATGCGTGTCGGGGAAACCAGCTCCTGCGGCGTCGCCACAGCAGGTAGCCGAGCCCGCCGAGGATCATGATGGGACCGAGGGCGCCCAACGCGACCACCACGTAGTTGACGGTGGCCACGAAGTTGTGCGCCGCGTCGGCCAGTGCCGTCGAAAAGCCCCAGCTGTCCGAAGCCGGCGCCTGGGCTGTCGCCGCCGCTTCGCTCATGGTGATGGTCAGGGCGCTGAACGAGGTGTGGTCGTCGAGGTACTTGATCTGCCCCTTGAGCTGCTCGATCGTGCCAGTGATCTGTCCGATCTGGTTCTGGACGGCGATCATGTCGGCGATGGTCTTGGCCTGCGTCAGCAGGGTCAGCATCGCCGCGCGCTGAGCTTCTGCGTTGGACAGGCGGGTCTGCAGGTCGACGTACTGCCCGCTGACCTCGGTGCCGGTGATCTGCTCGTTCTCGACCTTTCCAACTTTGGAAAGCTGGTCGATGGTTGTGTCGAAATTGGCTGCGGGGACCATGAAGTTGAGGACGCCGGTGCGAATCTGGCTGTCCACCGGCGCGGACTGTGCCTGAGTGCCGGCGATGTAGCCGCCCTCGGCCTCGACGATCGTGCGCGCAAGGCTCAGCTTGGAGTCGAAGGTCCCCGCTCCGACGGTGATCGCCATCTGCGCCTGGCGGATGACCGGTGGACCCTGGAGCACGGGCACGGTCGTGCCGGTGCCCGTGGGATTGGTCGTGTCGCCGGGCTGCCCGTTGATGGTGGTTGGCTGGCCGCTTGTCGAGCCGCCACCTGCGAAAGGCGCACCCTTGGGCTGCGGGGCGGGCCCATTTGCGATCGAAGCGCCGCCGGCGCCCCCGCAAGCGGCCGCCGCCAAGAGGATCGCGATGACGACGAGGACTTTCTTCATTCGACGGCCTCCCAAAGTCAATTTCCGAACTGCCTGACCAAACGCTGGATCCGGCGGCACGTAACATTCGCCGTCGTGCTCCAGGTCAGAAACCTCGCCATCGATGTCGTCGCGCGACGCGTGCTCTCGGACGCGAGCTTCACCGTGGCTCCCGGAGACAAGGTCGGATTGGTCGGCCGCAATGGCGCCGGCAAGACGAGCCTGCTCAAGGTGCTGGCCGGTGAGGACGACCCGGCCGCAGGCCTCGTTTTGAGACAAGGCACGCTCGGCTACGTTCCCCAGAACCCGCGCCCGCGAGCCGAAGCTTCCAAGACAGCGCTGGCGCACATCCTGTCCGGGCGAGGGCTGGATCGCGCGGCGCTGCATCTCGCCGAGCTGCATGCCCAGCTCGAGCACGACCACTCCCCGGCGGTCCTCGATCGGTTCGCCGATGCGGAGGAGCGGTACCGGCTCGACGGGGGCTACTCGTCCGAATCCGACGCCCGGCGCATCGTCACCGGGCTCGGGCTGCGACCCGACCGAGTCGACCTACCGGTCAGCGTTCTGTCAGGTGGTGAAGGGCGCCGCGTCGAGCTCGCCCGGGTGCTGTTCGCGGAGGCCGACCTGCTGCTGCTCGACGAGCCGACCAACCATCTCGACAGCGACGCCAAGACCTGGCTGATGGATTTCCTGCGCGACTATCGGGGGTCGGTGATCGTGGTCAGCCACGACCTGGTGCTGCTGGACGCTTCGATCACGCGCGTGCTTCACCTCGACGCCGGCCTCATGCGCGAATACCGCGGCACGTACTCGCAGTATCAGAAGGCGAGGGTGCTCGAGGAGAAACGCTTGACATCGCTGGCTCAGAGGCAGGAGTCGGAGATCAACCGTTTGAGCGTGCTCGCCGAGGTCATGCGGCGTCAGACCGCCAAACGCGCGCGCACCGCGAAATCGATCTTCAAGCGAGTCGACCGCATGAAGGCGGAGAAGGTCTCCGCGCCGAAGCGCGAGCGCAAGGTCAAGGTCACCTTTCCGGAACCTCCCCACAGCGGTCGGGTCGTGCTTACCGCGACCGGCC
Source organism: Candidatus Dormibacteraceae bacterium (assembly GCA_050734495.1). Classification (GTDB taxonomy): domain Bacteria; phylum Chloroflexota; class Dormibacteria; order Dormibacterales; family Dormibacteraceae; genus Palsa-870. Next base: position 4,335 of record JBOHUQ010000015.1, on the reverse strand, counting down.
TCAGCAAGGGCTACGGAGGTCCGGTCGTGTTTCGCGACGTGTCGTTCGAAGTCGAGCGTGGCCAGCGGCTGGTGATCATGGGCCTGAACGGCGCCGGAAAGACGAGCCTGCTCCGCATCCTTGCGGGCCAGAGCGAGCCGAACGCGGGCGCGTTCCGGTTGGGGCATGGCGTCTCGCTCGGGTACTACGCGCAGGAGCACGAGGGGATCCGGGCCGGCATGCCGGTGCTGGCGCACATGCGGGAGCAGTCGGACGCCGACGAGCGCGTGCTGCGCGCTCTCCTGGGCTCGTTCAACCTCACCGGCGACATCGCGCGTCAGGATGCGGGGACGCTGTCGGGCGGGGAGAAGACCAAGCTCGCGCTTGCCCAGCTCGTCGCTGGAAAGCACAACCTGCTCCTGCTCGACGAGCCGACGAACAACCTCGACCCTCCGTCGCGCACGGGGGTCGCTCGCGCGCTCGCAGAGTGGCCGGGAACGATGGTGATCGTGAGCCATGATCCGGAGTTCGTGGAGGCGCTGAAACCGCAGCGGGTCCTCTTCATGCCCGAGGGCCGGGTCGACTACTGGGAAGAGGACTTGCTCGACGTCGTCTCCCTCGCTTGATCGTGAGGTGATCCTCACTGCATCCGGCGCTTTGTCCCCCTGCGGGGTAAGGGAGATGAGAATAGACCGGTGAACGTCGAATTCCGAGAAGTGGTCATGCCTGAGCTCCAGGGCGCCGAGGAGATCACCGTCGGGGCCTGGAGCAAGCAGCCAGGCCAGCACGTAGCCGAAGGCGAGACCCTGATGGAGGCGCACACGGACAAGGTGAACGCCGAGATCCCATCGCCCGTCACCGGAAAGGTCGAAGAGCTGCTGCTCAAAGTCGGAGACTCGGTCATGCCGGGCCAGCCGATCGCCAGGATCTCGCCCGAGTAGCCATTGGCACCACGACGGGTCGCCGTCATAGGGTGCGGCGCCATGGGTGCCGCGGCGGGGTGGAGGCTTGCCGCACGCGGCGCCCAGGTCGTCTGCTTCGATCGCAACTCCCCTCCCCACGCGCTCGGCTCGTCACACGGTGAGTCGCGCATAACGAGGACCGCATATTTTGAAGGCCCGTGGTACGTGCCCCTGCTGCAGGAGACTTTCCCGCTCTGGCGTGAGCTGGAAGCAGCCTCCGGGGCAGACCTGCTGACACTGACCGGCGCGCTCATGATGGGCCCGCCGTCCGCCGAAGCCGTCACCGGCGCTCTCACGGCGGCCACGGATCACGGCCTCGACGTGCGCATGCTCAAGGCAGACGAGATCCGCGCGGCCTACCCCGGCCACATCGTCGGCAACCGAGACGTCGCGGTGCTCGACGCACAGGCAGGCTTCCTCCGGCCCGAGGCGGCAGTGGCCGCCATGATCGGACGAGTCGAGGCGCTCGGCGGAGAGATGAGACGCGGAGTCGTGGTCTCCGCGGTGAACCCCCAACCAGATGGTGTCGAGGTCGTCACTGACGAGGCGCATGAGACCTTCGACGCAACCGTCATCGCCGCGGGCCCGTGGATGCATGATTTGGTCGACTGGCTTCCGCTCACCGTGGAGCGCCAGGTGATGGCATGGTTCGCGATCGACCAGAAAGGCGACGTCGCGCTGACGCCGGACAGGTTTCCCGTTTTCATCCGGCAGACGCATGACTTCGGAGACGTGTACGGCTTCCCCACGTTGGACGGAGTTTCGGTGAAGGTCGCGCGACATCACGAAGGGGATGCGACCGATCCACAGCACGTGCGTCGCGATGTCAGCGACAGCGAGCTCGCTCCGTTACGACACTATGTGAGGACGCGCCTGCACGGAGTCACCCAGCGCGTGGTTCGCACCGCCACATGCCTGTACACCAACACGCCCGACGGACACTTCGCCATCGGCCTGCACCCGGAGAACCCTCGCATCACGGTGCTGAGCGCATGCTCCGGGCACGGCTTCAAATTCGCCCCGGTGATCGGCGAAATCGCAGCCGACCTGGTGTGCGAAGGCCGCACGTCGCGCGACATCTCGCGCTTCGCGCTTACAAGATTCGCTTAGCGCCTGCGGCCTTGAGGCGCTCCTCCTCCTGGATCGCCTCCTCTTCGTCTTCGCCGGCCCTTCGGCCAAACCACCACGCGATCGCCAGCACGATCACCACCGCAATGGCGATGGGTATCGCGAACGGACCGAGGGTCGCCGCAACTGTCTCGTAATGCTGACCCAGGCTGTACCCGGCATACGCGAGGGCGAAATTCCAGGGGATGGCACCCGCGAGCGTGGCGAGCGTGAACCTCAGGTAGCCGATCTTCGACAAGCCCGCCGGAAATGAGATGTAGGTACGCACGATCGGCAGCAACCGGCCGATGAACACAGCCCACAGACCAAAGCGATCGAAGAACCGATTCGCGAGGCGAAGGTGGCCGCGGCTCAATCCCAACCTGCGCCCGGCCCGGCTCAGAACCACGCGCTCGCCGTAGCGACGCGTGAGCCAAAAAGCGATCAGCGACCCGGCCAGGTTCGCCAACGTGGCGACCAGCACCACAAACAAAAGCTCGACGATCGGGCCGCCCAGGCTGAGCTTGCCCTGCGACGCGAGCGCGCCGCCGAGCGGAACCACGATCTCGCTGGAGATCGGAAGGCCGGCGCTCTCTCCGGTCATGGTGACGAAGATCGCGATGTAACCCCACGAACCGACCAGGTTGATCAGCCACTGCGTCATGAGCTGCTCCTTGGGGCGTGCTCAGCGCGAAATGGCAGCGTGCGCACCTGCTGGTCGTCGACGAGGATCTCGAAGTTGTAGAAGCCGGTCTGCGCGATGGCCACGCCGCTGAGATTGATCACGATGTGCGCCGCCAGGTCCCATCCATGCGGATGCTCCGGAGGCACCTGCCGGGCTGGAATCGTGAGGACGATCGGCTGCTGGAGCACGGCCCTGCCGTCCTCGTCGCTGCAGTGCACCTCGACCTTGTGCGGCCGCTCGGATTCCAGGCGGGTCGTCAGCAGGCGAAGCACCATCGCACCGCCGAACGGCGCCGGGTACTGCTCGCGCCAGAGTGTGTCGATGCCTGCGCCGAGGATGTAGACGAGGCCGTTTGGCGGACCCTCGGCGGCGCTGGCGAGCAGCGCCCAATCAAGCCTCATTCACCACGATTATCGACGCACGGACGAGCCGCTGTCGTCGTGGCTGACAGCTTCGATGATCGGCTGTTCGACCAGACGCGTGGTGGCCAGGAGGTCATAGAGGAATGCCGCAGCCGCCGCGCCGGCGAAGCCGGAGACCAGGTGCCCCACCGCGACGTTGGCGGGGTGTGCAGCAGGAGTGGGTGGAACGGAGGTCCGGCCCGTTTCCCTAACGACCGAGGTCAAATCTCCGCCACAAGGCGGTTTATCGGAGGTTGCCCCACGTATGGAAGGCTTGATCGTCTTCATCCTCGTCGGAGCGGTGGCCGGCTTTCTGGCCGGGAAGGTCATGACGGGCCACGGCCTGGGAGTGATCTGGGACATCGTCGTCGGGATCCTGGGCGCGTTCCTCGGCGGCTGGTTGGCCGGCCTGGTAGGCATCGGGGTGTCCAACATCGTCATCGAGATCGTGGTCGCGTTCGTCGGTGCGTGCATCCTGCTGTTCCTGTTCCGCCTCATCTTCCGCGGACGCGGGATGGTTCGCACGTAAGGATTCGCGGTTCTCAGGAAGAGGCCTCGTGGGGAAATCCCGCGAGGCTTTTTTCTTAGATCAGACCTTCGAAGATCCCGCTGAGACCCCAGTCGCGAATCCTGGTCAGGCCCTGAGCCTATGCAGAGAAAGTTGGCGCGCGGGAGTTGCTTCTACGACTGTGGACCCGATTGGTGGGCCCGGTTGGGGTCGAACCAACGACCAGCCGATTATGAGGCCCGCCCCTGACCGTCTCAGAGAATGTCAGGGAGTGTCAGGCGTACTCAACAAGCACAAGCGACGAGTCGTTCTTGTGTCACAGAGCGTCAGGGAGTGTCACGGCGCTGTTGTCAAAACTGTTGTCAAAACCGAGGCGCTGAGATTTGCCAGTGCCGGCGCGAATGCCGGCGCGAAGATCTCACAAGAATTTACTTGGGGTGTCACAGCGTGTCAGGACGTGTCCTGGCGTGTCAGAGCGTCTCAGGCAGTGTCACGCACCGCGTCGCGCCGTCGTGTTAATGGGTTGCCAGCATCCACACCTGGGGATACGGTGCATCGCATGGTGCAGGGTTCGCGCAAAGTCCAGGAGGTTGCGGCCGACGCCGGCGAAAGCCGGATGTCGGCTCGGCCGGCAACGGCCTGGCACGGAACGCGTATCACCGTGCCTTCCAGGGCGTTTGCAGCGGTTTCTGC
>JBOHUQ010000014.1:0-10876 GCA_050734495.1 Candidatus Dormibacteraceae bacterium | reverse complement strand
GTGTCCGATGCCGAAATCAGCAGCATCAGCCTGCGACCGCACGCCTTCCACGGCGAATGGAACTACTGCCTCGACCCACATGCAGGTCGCCGTCAACCGTCAGGGTTATTTCGCTGAGGGCCCTTAGTGTGCTCACCTGCGGCGTAGGTTCTAAGACGAATGGTGACCTGCTCCCAGCTCACCCGCAACGTTCCTCTGGCGACGCTTCCGCCGTGTCCGCCGTACGGCCCGCCCCGGAGTGGCCGCCGTGCGGCGCAGGCTGGGCAATGATCGGCGAATAGGCCGGACATCAGCAGAAAGTTCCCTGCTACTCGCGGCGCCTAATCGCTCGACCTGTAGAGTCGACACCGTTGCCACAATAGGAACAAATGCGTACTGCGCCTGGGACGTCGTAGGTCATCTCGTGCGCATACGCCGGGCGAGTCCCTCGGATCTCGACCTTGCCATTCTGGTCTTCCTCGACGGACCACGCCGCGCCGCACGACGGGCACGCGCCGAGCCGACGCAGCATCTCGGTGATCGGGTTCTCCACACGAGGAGCGTAATCGGGAAGGCGTTGACGCGGGGCGCTGGGGGCAGGGACGAGCCAGGCGAGAGTGTCCCGTAGAGCGCCGGGCGACGCGCGGTGTCTAAGGGTAGTCTGGCCTCCTGGCTGGTCCGTTAGGGTGGCGAGCAGGCTCACCACGAGCGTCATCACCACAGCGATACCCAGCCTTCCCAAATGCGAAGGCGGAGCTGACGGCCGCCAAATCCACATCCGTAGCCCGAACCAGCCTTTGGGTCATTGAGCTCATCGCCTTGACGTTTGTGTCTGTTCAGCCCGAAGGCGGGCGCGACCGTGACGGGCGACGCCCACGGCGCTGACTGAAAAGAGCCTCGCCGAGGCAGCGACGATGGCCGCCTTCAAAACAGAGCGCATCATCACGCGCTCGCCCCGCACGACTGACCGCTTTTTTCCGAATGGTAGATCCTCGTCGACGCCTCTCTTGTGGTGTCCACGATTGGCATCGCGGGCGGCTTAGCTGGGGATCGCGATCGCCACCCGGGGCATGTTCGCGGCCACCGGCCAGGTTTCGCGAGGCCTGCGCCTGCGTGGCCTGCGATAGGCCTGGTCCCTATGGCGGTCCTCCTGGCCTTTCGCAACCTCCCCATGGGAGCTGCCCCGTCGGGCTGGCTGTCGGCTGTCGCCGGAGGTGTTTTGGTCGGCGTCGGCCTCTACCAGTTCACACCGGTCAAGGGGGTCTGCCTCAAAGCCTGTCGCACACCGATTGAGTTCATCCTGACCCATGACTTCGGAAGCGGCGTACGCGGAGCCTTCGCGGCCGGCGTCCATCACGGTGCGTACTGCCTCGGCTGCTGCTGGGCTTTGATGTCGGTCCTAGTGGTGGTCGGACTTATGAACCTGGTCTGGATGGCGGCGCTGGCGCTGGTGTTCCTGGCCGAGAAGAACTGGCGTCGCGGCGTGGCCGTGAGCAGGGTGGCCGGTGCTCTGGTCGCCGTCCTCGGCGCCGCCGTGATCGTGCACCCGGCTTTCCTTGGGACGCTGTCCCATGGCTGAGAAGCGCGGCGTCGAAAACTGGCGGATCGAGGTCGACCATGCGATGGCCTGCAACTGCAACTGGGGCTGCCCCTGTGCTTTCGAGTCGCCGCCCACCTATGGCACCTGCGAATCCGCGCTCGCTTGGCGGGTTCTGGAGGGCAACTTCGGTGACATCCGGCTGGACGGCGCCACGTGGCTGGCCGCGATCGCCTGGCCCGGCCCTCTCCACGAAGGCGGCGGCCGGGGCGTCATCTTCATCGACGATGCGCTGCCGCCGGATCAGCGAAAGCCAATCGAACTCATCGCGACCGGGCAGGCGGGCGGGGCGATCAGCTGGTTCATGGGCACCGTGACGGGCGGAATCGAGGTCCGCTACGCGTCGGTCCGGTTGGAGATCGACGGCAAGCGGACGTCATACGCGATCGAGGGCCAGCTCGCGGTCGATTTCGAGCCCATCAAGAACCCGGTTACCGGCAAGGAGCACCGTATCAAGACGGTCATCGAGACCGGCCTCCTGCACCCGGTCGAGGAGCACTTCTCGGCTCGTCGGCTGGACGTCGATGCCGGCCCGGTCCGTTTCAGCTACGCGCGCCGGAACGCCTTTCTCAACCGGACGACCTGGTACGGGCCGGACATCCGGCCGCCGCGCTGACTCCAAAGGACAATCCAGGCAGACGAAGCGGAGGCCGTCCGCGCCCGCCTGCGACCTCCTTGGTGACTCTAATGCTCACTCCCGGCGCCTCAGTGACGTTGGTGCGGTGAGATCCTGGAGCCTTTTGATCGGCACTGCTTTCCCTCCTGTTATGACAGACGCCCGCCGCCTGTCCGGCGATTGTGATCAATTGCAATCGGGCCAAAATGAAATAAGGTGAGGGTCGAGGTTGGCTGTGATTGAGAAGTGGACGCTTAAGCTCGAGCACCGGAGGTAGTAATGCACAGCCTCGGCATAACAATATTTGGAATCATCGCGGTCACATTCATGATGGTGATGTACGCGCTCGAGCGCCGAAATCCTGGATTCGTCGTTGCCTTCGCAATCGGATGTCTCTTCTCGAGTGTCTACGGATTTCTGTCTGGGGCCTGGCCCTTTGGCGTCGTGGAAGTGGTCTGGGCTGGAGTAGCCATCCGGCGATACGTGGGAGTCCGAGAGCAGCGACCTATCGGCTAGGGATGGCGGTGCGGGCTAGCCGCTTGCGTCCCGGCCAGCCAAGCTGATGCGAACCAACGGATTATCAGTAGCATCCGCACCGAGGGTCAGCCGGTCAGGTGACGTCGCGTGCTCTCATGAGCGCCCCGGCCACCGCGATGAAGACCGCCAGCCACAGCGCCAGGATCGCCACCGCGTGCGTCGCGTCGACAGGCGGCGCCGAGATGGTTTCGTTGACGCGGCCGAAAGACCCCTCCAGGTAACCGGCGTTGGCGATCGGGAACCATTCATGGAGCTGCTTGAAGGTGTCACCCAGGTTGTCGAGCAGGCCGAAGACGAGGTTCTCGATCACCAGCACGTAAGCAAGGCCGAGTCCGATCGCCATCGCCGACTGGCGGGCGAGCGTCGCGAGTGCGAACCCGAGCACGGCCAGCACGTAGAGGATCAGCCACGCCGCCCCGACTCCCTTGAGCAGGTCGCCGGCCGACGGCCACACGACCGCGTGTGAGTCGAGGATTGCAACCCCATAGGCGGCGATCGCGTCGAGCGCAAATATGCCGACCGCCATCAGGAGCGCCAGCACGGCGATCGTGACCAGCTGGCCGAACACGATCGAGAGGCGGCCCGGGAACTGTACCAGGGAGGTTTTGACCGTGCCCCAGGCAAACTCGCTGCCCTGCACCAGCACGCCCAGGATCAAAGCGAAGATGCCGTCCAGCCCCGCCACGTTGGCGAGCGACTTTCTGATCACGACGTCGGGGTAAAGACCCGAGCGAGCCGTCGCAAGGGTGACGCCCACGCGTTGGGCGCCCGGCGGCGGGTGGCTGGCGACCAGGTAAACCAGAACGTATTCGAGCCCCACCGCGATCGCGAGCATGAGGCCGACTGTGACCCACGTGGCCGGCCGGCGCACGACCTTGAACAATTCGGCGTGGATGGCAGCGATGATCAAAGCCCGCCCTCCGCGCCCGTCAACTCGATGAACACGTCCTCGAGCGAGCGCTCCGCGGGACGCAGCTCGGTGAGCTCGACCCCACCCATGACCAGACTGCGTGCTATGCCGGCTGTCTGGCTCATGTCGATGTTCAGGCTGAACACGCCGTCATGCATCGTCACGTGGTCGGCGCCGATCGCCTGCTCGAGGATACGGCGTGCCTCGTCGACCGGCTGGGCACGAACGACCAGCTGTGCGCCTCCGCGTATCTCGTCTATCGTGCCTTCGGCGACCAGAGTGCCTTTGCGAATCACCCCGACACGAGTGCAGATCTGCTCCACCTCGCCCAGCAGGTGGCTCGAGAGGAGGACGGTGCGGTCGCCCTTACCGATGTCCCTGATCAAGTTGCGGAACTCGACCATGCCCTGTGGGTCGAGGCCGTTTGTGGGCTCGTCGAGGATCAAAAGCGCCGGATCCTTGAGCAGAACGGCAGCCACGCCCAGGCGCTGCCTCATGCCGGTCGAGTAGGTGGATACCCGCCTACCCGCCGCCTCCGCGAGGGCGACCTCGGACAGCACCACGCCCACGCGCTCGTCGGGAATCCGGCAGTAGCGGGCGAGAAGCCTCAGGTTGTCGCGGCCAGACAGATACGGCCAGAAATTCGGGGATTCGATCATCGCGCCGACCCTGGCCAGCGATGCCGCCGAGCCCGGACGCCCATCGGCTACTGTGGCCGTTCCAGATGTCGGTCGGATCAGCCCGGTCAGCATGCGCAGCGTCGTCGTCTTGCCCGCACCGTTGGGCCCGAGCAATCCATACACTTCGCCCTTACGGATGGTCAGGTTCAGGTTCTGGACGGCGAGTACGCCGGCCCCGTACTGTTTGGTCAACCCTCGTGTTTCGACCAGGTTCGAGTTGTCCAGCGTGCCCATCGCGCTCGCCATCATGCCGGAATGTCCGGTTTCTTTCAAAGCGATGGGACGTTCGCGACCGGCCACGACTTGCGCTCGAGCCAGTCTCCACTGAGCAAATCCACATGTCGAAGTGGCTCAGGTCCGAGCTAAGGCGTCCATTTTGAAGTTGGCTGGGATGTCCAGATCCGATTGAGCGACTGTTGCACGCCGAAGGGGTACCGTCAGATCTTCAGCGAGAATAACGCCCGCGCGGAGGCAAATCGCTACCGGCGCAAGGGCCTGGATCTGACCTCCAAACGAATCGTTGAACTCATCAAGTACCGAGGCGTTGAGGGCAAGACCATCCTTGAGGTGGGGGGTGGCATCGGAGCTATCGAAATCGAGCTACTTAAAGCCGGCGTCACCAGAACGGTGAACGTTGAGCTCACTCCCACTTACGAAACCGCTGCTGGCGAACTCCTGGTCGAGTCCGGCTTGGGTGATCGCGTCGAGCGATTGGTCATGGACTTCGCGGAGGCGGGGGTCGAAGTTCAGCCCGCCGACGTCGTCGTCATGAATCGTGTGATCTGCTGCTATCCGGACATGCCCAAGCTCGCTGGCGCGGCAGCCGATCGCGCCAATGGCATGCTGGTCATGAGCTTTCCGAACCGCTGCTGGTGGACCCGACTTGGTCTAACCCTTGCCAACTTTGGGTTTCGAGTCATCAGGCTGCAGTTCCGAGTCTTCCTGCACCCGCCAGCGCAGATTTTGGCTGCCGTGGAGCAGCGTGGATTCAAGACCAGCTTCAACCAGCCAGGCCTGCTCTGGCAGCTGGTTGCGCTCGAGAGGACTGTCTGAATCATAGGTCGAGGGTCCATGGACGGCAGAGAGTGAGTGGCCGCGCCATGGGGTTCCATCTATTTGTAACCGCGCGAGAGTAAATACTTTGCGCCGGACTCGAATCCCTTGGATCCCGGTACAAAAAACCCGAAGGCATCGGCCAGGCGGTTGGTCGTATTGAACGCAAAACACACGGCGAGGGCATCCTCGATCTGCTCGCGCGAGGCACCGGCCTCGAGCACGCCGCGCATGTCGGCTGCCTCGACAGAGTGCTCTCGGGTCAGCTTTTGCAGCATGCGAAGGGTGGCTCGCAGGGGCTCTTCGATGGGGGCTGTTTCGAGGTTGGAAAGCACTGCTGCGACCCGTGCTGCATCGTGATACGCCCCCGCCGCGGTTGCAGTGTGCGCACCAATGCAAAACTCACACTCGTTGGTCTTCGAGACAAAAGCGGCCATCAACTCCCGGTCGCCAACCGACCAAGCGGATCGTCCGCGCATCGCTTCGTGGGTGACCTTCTTCATCCGGTCGCCGTAGAAGTCGGCGCGATAGAAAACGAGCTTGGCGGCATCAGGCACCGGCCGACGCGAGGCCAGTTGTATGAACGCAAACAGAACCTTCGTGCCAAACGTGTAGCCGCCGTTGAGGATTTCTAGGCGCATATTCAGGATCCCTCATCACTGATGGCCACAGCCAGGGCAGCGAGGGCGTTCTGATACTGCCGCGTGGCCTGACCCACTGCCGCACATATGACCAGCTCAAAGATTTGATCCTCACTGAGGCCGGATGCTTTCACCGCGGCGACGTCATCGTCTGTGATCTGCGGCGGGTGATTGGCGACTTTGCTGATGAGCCCACGAAGCGGCTCAGTGTGCGTTGCGTTGTCGAACGCAGCACGTCGCTCAGCGCATGACGCCATACCGTCTCCCTCGAGGACCCGTGTGACAACTGCTTCATGAGCCGTTCGCTTTTCTTCCATTTACTCCTCGCTCGCCACGGCCCTGGCGAAATGCTCAAGGTTGTTGCTCCAGCCACCGCCCTCGCCAATCCCGTCGCGTAGCTTCCGGCCGTCGACGAGTCGATCGAGATGTCGATGTTTGAGTTCAACCCTGGTCCGTTCCGGTCCCTCGGCCGTGAACCGCACCTCGATCTCGCTGGCGTGCTGCGGATCGGGGTCGTACTGCCAGGAGCCGTTGATCTGCCAGGTGACGAGAAGCCGGAGCGGTGGCTCCCATACCAGCACTCGGCCCCAGTCGCATTCGCTGCCGTCCACCCCGCGTTCGTACCAACGTCCACCCTCGCGTGGCTCGAGGATGGCCTCAGCCATTTCCACCTGTCCGATGTGAAACTCGCGCGGCCACCATGTGTTGAATGAGGTCGTGAAGACACGGAATGCCTTTTTGATGGGCGCGCGCACGGTGGTCGATCCGTTGATCGCCGGGATCGTCGATGTGTCGCCCACGATTTCTCCTCCTAGTTACAAGTCAGCGGGGACCGCCTCGGCGGCCTGTTTATAGGCCCCGAGCGCCTGATCCCAAATGCGGTCCAGGTAGGCTCTCAGGGCACCCACTCCAGCTGGGTCGATCTGATAGACACGGCGCGTTCCCTCGGACCGGCTGAAGACGAGCCCGCCATCTTTGAGCACGCGAAGGTGCTGGGATACCGCTGGCCTGGTGATTGGGAGTTGCTTGGCCAGGTCCCCCACGGACCAGGGGTGCCGAGCCAGCAACTCGAAAATGGCCCGGCGGCTGGGGTCACCGAACAAACTCAGAGGGGCGTCTCCGTAAGCGGCCACGAACGGTTAGTGTACGCCTACCGATGCGGCGGAGACGGGCGGCGTCTTGCGGAACTTCCAGTCATCTTGTCAGGAGTCGGCGCTCCCGGACGTGTCCTCAAGCCTGACGAAACGCGGCTACCCATACCATGGGTGGCGTGGTCCTGCGGTGCACGGCCAAGATGCCGGCGCTTCTGGGAACGCGCCCGAAAGACCTGGTGACGATCGAGTCCAGCGACCACGATTGGTACGCAAACCTGCTCTGGCTCGAGCGCCGCAAGTGCCTGCTACTGGCTCACGCCGGCACAGTGTTCTCGGTCTTCGTTCCCGACGTCCGCAAGTCCGACCTGATGCCGATCGGGTCATGCGTGCTGCGGTTCATTCACAAAGAGCTCGAGGCCGAGAGCTTGCCGCTAGACCGCTTGGGCATTCTCGATTCGCGCTCAATTGCTTTGGCGAAGACGAGGAGCCGAACCGTGCTCGGCTACATGAACGAGATGGCGCGGTTCTGCGAATACGCGGTCGCCGATGTTGGTGGCCTGGCTCGCTGCGATGCCCGCGGGTTGAACCGTGAGCTCAGGCGAGAAATGCACCTTTCGCGTCGAGCTCCCGCGTACTTTGTCCCGATCGAACTGGCCGGCGGTCCAGCGACCGGCCACAGCTTAGAATCCTCCATTGACCTGATACGAATTGGCGTGCCCTCAACCTGTGGCGATGGCTTCTCGCGCGCGCGTGTCCATACATATGCAACTTATCGACATGTGCGGAGTACGCGCCGATGCCGGCGGGCATGTGCTGCTGACAACCCATCGCTTTCGCGCGCAAAAGTTGGAGCAAACGCTGCGACTCGCCGACTCCGATGCTATGTTTCGTAGTCGCGTCTAATGCGCCGCGGTATAGCTAGACGGCAGACAGTCTCTCGCGGTCCGTCAATTCTCCAGACCCGCCTTTTCGTGAAGCGAGAAGCACCGCGATCGCGGTCGCGAGCACAACGAGCGCAAGCACGACCAGAACTATGAAGTCGGCATACAAGCCCGCGTGCAGCTGCTCGCGTCCCTCGAGCGGAGCGCGCGCCGAAGCGACGTATCTCTGCAGCATCACGCCCATCAGTGAGACGCCGACGGCACCCCCGATCGTGCGTGAAAACTGGTTGAGGGCGGTAGCGGCGCCTCGCCGACCCCAGTCGACGCTCGACTGGATCACGATCAATAGTGGCGCGGTGAAGGTGCCCATACCGGCGCCGATGACCAGCGTCGCTGCGCCCGTCCAGACCACGCCCAGGCTTAGCGGACCGAGCGCGAGCATGAGGCTGCCGATTAGAAGGGCGAGCGAGCCTGCTACCACGAGTCGCTGGTAACCCACGCGGAGCATGAGAAATCCGGCGATCGTCGACATCACCGGCCACCCGATCGACATGGCGCCCACCGCAACTCCGGCGGCATACGGCGAGCCGCCCTGCACGGACTGCACCCACAGCGGCACATATGCAGTGACGCCGAACATCAGTGTCCCGGCCACCGCGGCGATGGCGATCGCGGGTCCGATGACACGGTGCCGCAGCAGCCGCAGCGGCACCGTGGGGTTGGCGCTTCGCCACTCCACACGCACGAAGGCAACAAGCAGAGTGAGAGCGGCGATAACCAGCGGCCAGATCGGCGTGGCGGTCTGGCTTCCGGTCCCGAGCCCGATGAGAAGAAGCGTCACGCCTGCAGTGAGAAGCACGGCGCCGCGCACTTCAAGTGTACGTGCGGTGGTTTGCTCGGGCCTGCGTTCGCGGTAGCCCCAGACCAGCGCGGCCGCCAGCAGGCCGATGGGGATGTTGATGGTGAAGATCCAGCGCCAGCCGATGGTGGACACGAAGATGGCGCCCAACGCCGGCCCGACGATCGCCGCCACCGCCCACATGCTGCTAAAGAAGCCCTGCAGGCGGGCGCGCTGCTTGAGCGGAAAAATGTCGCCGATGACCGTGAACACGAGCGGCTGGATGCAACCGGCGCCAACGCCCTGCAGCGTGCGGAAGGCGATGAGCCAGCCCATTCCCGGGCTGGCTGCGCACAACGCAGAGGCGACAATGAAGACGAGGACGCCCGAGAGCAGCACAACGCGGCGGCCATGGATGTCGGCAAGGCGGCCCCATATGGGCACTGTGGTGGTAGCCGTGATGAGGTAGCCGGCGACGATCCACGGGTACAGCTCAAAGCGGCCGAGTTCTCGGGCGATCGTGGGTAGGGCGGTGCCAACGACTGTGGAGTCCATCGCCGCGACGAAGAGGGAGAGCATCAAGCCGGCCATGACCCGAACCAGTTGCGGGGTCCATAGGACGCGTTCGACCGAAGTGCTCACCCGCTCAGGCTAATCGCCTTCGCCCGCCCCGACGCGGGGTGTCACCCGCTTGATGGGCTCGGTCAACGCTCGGCTCAATTCGTGGCTGTCTTGCCAATCGCTGTGTTTCTCGCTCTGGGGCAACTGGTGATAAACCGCGTGCGGGCATGTGTCCTCGCGCGCGTCCTTTATAAGTGGTCGAGGACGCCGACTTGCTACTGATAACTATCTCGTCTCGAAAGCATTAGACCCTCCGACGCGATGAACACCGGGCACCCTGGAGCGGGTGGTTCGAGTCCGCGGTGGCCCCGCCGGGGGGACTCGAATCGCCAGAGGTCCAGCGTCCCCCAGTCGGACAGCGCCTGAGCTAGCGGTTCTGTACACTTAAGAAAATACGGGGCACGCTGGCGGATCCTGCTCCACTTACCCCGGACCGAACGTCAGCGTCCAGATAAGCCATCGGAATTCACCGTCCGGCAATCACTGGCGCCCGACGCTCAAGTCCGACGCACAGGCCAGGACCGTGACACAGCCGATCTACACGGCGCGAGATGGCTGCGAGCGAAATGGTCCTCCTGCGCTGCGGTAGAGCGCATCCAGCGTCGGACGTGCCTGCGGTTAGCGATACGCTCGAGCTTGGATCTCGAACAGCTCTGAATACAGCCCACCGCGCCGAACCAGATCGGCGTGGCTCCCAGTTTCGACTACTTGGCCCTTCTCCAGTACAACGATCAGATCGGCCATTCGCGCGGTTGAGAAGCGATGCGAAACGAGCACGGTTATTCGCCCATTGGCCGAGTTGAGGCGAGTTGCCTCGCTGATTCGCTCGAACAAATCGTGTTCAGCGTGGGGATCGAGTGCTGCAGTGGGCTCGTCGAGGATTATCAATATTGGCTCGGGGCGCATGGCTCCGCGAGCCAGAGCGACGCTTTGCCATTGCCCCCCCGACAGATCGGTCCCTTCCGGCCAGGTCGACCCAAACTGGGTTTCCAGGCCGTGGCGCAATGAGCTCGCGAGCCGGTTCGCGCCGGCGATCTCGAGGCTCCGCGTAACACTGGGGAGATGATTTATCAACGGCAGATGCCCGACACCGATCGCCTCCCGGGCGATGAACTCAAATCTGCAGAAGTCCTGGAAGCCGGCGCCGACAACCTGACGCCAGGCTCGGGGCTCGACGTGGGCGAGGTCAACCGAGTCGAGCCGAACCCTGCCTTCGGTCGGTTGATACAGGCCGCTGATCAGCTTGACCAAGGTTGTCTTGCCGGCTCCGTTCTCCCCGATGAACGCCACAACTCCGCCAGCTGGCAGCAGGAGATTGACATTGCGCAGAGCAAAGTCATCGCTCCCCGGGTAACGGAAACCTAGGTTCTCAAGGACCAAGCCGTCGCGGAGCGTTAACGGTGGAGGCGACACGGCGACGCGGGCTGTT
>JBOHUQ010000013.1:0-14091 GCA_050734495.1 Candidatus Dormibacteraceae bacterium | reverse complement strand
GCAAACTTCATGTCCGGTTTGATGAGGGGCGGCTGGCAAGGCGACCTTCGCTGAACCAGTCGCCTACTCTCCTCCCGTCCCCCCGACCATTCCTGTCTCAAGACATCGAGGAGCGCGGCCGCTGCTGTTGAAGGTAGCGTACGACTCGTGTTGCACCTACCCCCGGGCCTGATGACCGACCTGGTCGCCTCTGGTTGCCCACGAACGACACGGGAACGGGTCCGAAGGGATGGCTGATCTCGTCTACACCGCCAATATCTCTGTCGACGGCTACACGGAGGACTCTGACGGTCGGCTCGACTGGTCCGCACCGGACGAGGAGATTTTTTCCTTCATCACTGAACTCGAGAGGCCGGCCGCGACCTACCTGTACGGACGCCGGATGTACGAGGCCATGCTCTATTGGGAGAGCGCCGCCCCGGACGAAGGCTATGTCCAAGAATTCGCCGAGATGTGGCGGGACGCGGACAAGGTGGTGTACTCGCGCAGCCTCGAGTCGGTATCCAGTGCCCGGACGAGGCTCGAGCACGACTTCGACCCCGAGGCTGTGCGGCGCCTGAAGGCGGGTGCTGCTCGACGCATCACCATCGGCGGCGCGAATCTCGCTGGGCAGGCCCTCGCTGCCGGCCTCGTAGATGAACTCCGCCTCTTGACGGTGCCCGTCATGCTCGGGGGCGGCAAGCCCTGCCTCCCCAAAGGCGTGAGACTGCCCCTTCGCCTGGTGGAAAACCGGCGGCTCGCCAGCGGCGTCGTCTACCTCCGGTACCGACTGGACTCCGACCTAAACCCTCCGGCGAGGATGCTGCGGACCTGACCTGCGATCCCGCGGAGCCAACACCCCGGGCCTGCCAGAGACAGGACGACACCGTCAACGATCGCGTTGAACCGTCGGCGCGTACTCGCGGATCAGGCCCAGGACACTCTTGGCGAACTCGGCAGGCCCGTTCACATAGAGTCCCGCGCCCCCGACCAAAATCCGATCTCAAGTGATCCTGCCGATCAGTGCACCAAGTTCTGACAACCGCCGCCGGTAGGGGTCGAGACGTGTCCGTTCTGGACTTTCAGGGTGGAACAGGAGCACAAGGCGCTCGCCGTTGTCATGCGCGAGCTCTTGGAGGCGCTCGGTCGGGACAATGAGGCATTCGTCCGAGAATCGGTTCGCATCCGCAAGCCACGCCAAACAAACCACCAGGGTTGTTGGCGTCGGCACGAACGTCGCCTCCCCAACGTCTATCTGTGCCTCTCCGTGCCAGGCACAAACACCTGCCTTCACCTGGAGGCCGGCAAATCGGCCGGTCACGTTGTCCCGGGCTAGGACCTCAACCATCTCGAGGTCGGGGAATGGCCGAAACAGATCGAGCCGGGAGTTATCGGCCAGGCGCCGAATAACTTCCGACTCGCCCACGAAGCCGAGCCACTCCTCGTGCCGGTCCCGAGGTTCGAGGCCGACGTCGTCACTCGCAATCTCCAGGCTTGAGTTGGGCAGTGCGGCGCCAAGAAGCCGAGCCGCCAGCCCCTCGCGCGGCACGAGGTAGGGTTCCCACCGGGTGCCGGCCGTCGGATGCATGGCGAAGTCCGTCGAGTAGACGTCCACTCCCTCAAACACGCTGTGCGTTGCCTCCCTCTTGAAGGTGCCCTCGTCGACCACGAGCAGAGTCGGGCCTAGCCCGTCATCGTTGAGGAGGCCCGCGATGATCAAGGCTCGGTCGTCGACAAGGCTGAAACCGCGGATCGTCACCTCAACGACGCTACCGACCGTCGAAGCGCGACCTTTGACCTGGACTGGAATGTACTCGCCGTCAGTAAGCCTGTGAATGACGGCGTCGAGCCCCTGGTCGAGAAGCGGCAAGAAAATGTGAAGCATCCCGCGAGACTGATGAATCAGCTCGCTCCAGACGCGAAACTCCATTGCCTGGCCCGGCGCCAGCGTGGCTCGCTTCGCGTCGAGGGGTTCCGCCGGACGCCGTCCAAGCGGCAGCGTGTCTCGTTCCATGTTGCGCATGGTATGCGCGCCCTTCGTGGACAAGGACTTGGTGCGGGACTGATGGCGGGGCCTGAACCTCCGCCCGATCTGTCAAATCTGCGTGATCACCGACGAGATTGACGAACGCGGTTTGACGAAGAGTTTTTGGAGCTGCTCGCGTCAGGCCTAGCGCGCTATGCCGCTGTGGAGACCTCCTGATTTGAACTCGAAACCGTGCGCCGAGTCACGACTCGGCTCCGGGGACCATCCCGCCGTCGACCGGCATTTCGGTTGTCGGTCCCGCTTGGGCCCGAAGCTCACGCGCCGTCTTGAGGGGCAGGTCGCGCAGCGTCAACGTGCAGAGCAGGCCGAGGACGCCGGCTATCACGGTGACCCAGAACAGGTCACCAATCGCCAGCGCCAGCGCGTCGTTGGCGCCCGCGATCACTTTCGGGATCAGAGCCTGCAGCGGACCCGGGAACAGGTGCTCGAGCACCGCTCGCCCGTTGCCGACGTTCTGAAGAACGCCCGACAGTTTCTCGAGTTGGGGGATGACCGCCTGCGGCACCCCCTGCTGGGCCAGGTTCACCGGCAACCGGCTGGCGAACTGTGACGAGAACACCGTTCCGGCCACGGCCAGGCCGACGGAAGCACCAATCTGGCGCAGAAAGGTCAGCGTGCTGGTGGCCACTCCCAGCCGGTCCATCGGCACCGCGTTCTGAACCACCACCGTGTAACCGGCCATCGAGGGGCCGATGCCCAGGCCGAGGATCAGCATGAACGCCCAGAGCGTCCAGTCGGATATTCCTGCAGTCAATTGCGTGAGCAAAATGCCGCCGATCACCATCACCACCGCGCCGCCCGTCATCAGCCACTTATAGCGGCCGATTCGGCTGATCAGAAGACCGCTGCCGATGCTGCCACCCATCAAGCCCACCAGTAGAGGCCAGATGTAGTAGCCGGACGCGGTCGCGCTGATGCCGCGAACGGTTTGATAGAAGCGGGGCATGAAGAGCACGGCGGCGAACATGGCGATGCCAAAGACGAAGACCGCAGCCATGCTGACCGCGAAGTCCCGACCCTTGAAAAGTTCGAGCGGGATGATCGGCTCCTTGGCTCTGAGCTCGACAAAGAGAAATCCGACCAGGATTACAAGACCAAGCGCAATCAGGCCCAAGACGTTGAGGTCGGTCCAACTCGCGAGCTGACCGGTGCTGCTGACGTTGCCCTTGTTGCTCAAGCCGAGCATGAAGGGGACCACCCCGGCGGTGAAGAGCACGATGCCCAGGTAGTCGAGGTCACGGACTGATGCGCGCCTCTGACGTAGTCCGGGCAACACTGTCCAAAGCACGACCAACGCCGCGATCCCAAACGGGACGTTGACGTAGAAAACCCAGTGCCAGCTGACGTGGTCGGTGATCCAACCGCCGATGAATGGACCGACGATGAAGCTGAGACCGAACACCGCGCCGAACAAGCCCTGGAAGCGGCCCCGCTCGCGCGGGCTGTAGAGGTCCCCGATCATCGCCATGACGATGGGAAAGAGGGCTCCGGCGCCAAGTCCCTGGATACCACGGAAGATGACCAGCTCGTTCATGTTCTGCGACGCGCCGGAGAGCCACGATCCAATCAAGAAAACGCTGACCCCGATCATCAGCATCACCTTGCGGCCGAAAACGTCCGAGAACTTGCCATAGATCGGTACGGTCACAGTCGATGTCAGGAGGTATGCGCTGACGACCCACACGTAAAGGTTGGCGCCGTTGAGGTCAGTGATGATTCGCGGCAGTGCAGTGCCGACCACTGTTTGATCGAGCGAAGCAAGGAACATGGTCAGCAGAATCGCGCCCAGGATCGCCAGCTTGGCTCTTGGCTCGAGCGACATCAGCGACGGTCCGACGGCCGCCCGCTCGAGCACCGGCTCTTGAGTTGGGTGGGGCTCTTCGATTGCTGACATATGCCTAGCCTCCTGCCCCGTACGTCGCCGCAATCGTCACCGTCCCCATCAGCCGACCAGCTGCGGCTCTTTCCGAACTGCCTCCGGCTCCGAAAGACGGTATCCCTTCTGCGGCACAAGGTTGCGCACAGCCTCCATTCCGCGCCGGGCGGCCTCGTCGGTGGAGGAAGCGGAGATGCGCGGCACGGTGATTCGCATCCGTGAAGTGCCGTCCATCGGCTCGACCTCGAAACCCTCTTTGCCGAGCGCCTCGAGGACGCCTCGGTCTCCCGGCGTGCCCGGCTCGGGCTCGATCATGACGTGCACCGCATAGTCGGCTGCCACGCGCGTTGCGGCTACCACGGCCGGTGCGGATGCGGTTCGCATCCCGAGCGGCTTGAACCGCCGGTCCTCCGCCGCATCGAGCATGGCGTCCAGATCTCTCGTCGTGCGCGGGCCGGTGAATCGCGAGGCCAGTGAATAAAGGACGGGGACGAGGATGAGTGTCAGCAGCGTGCTGGTGAAGAGGCCTCCGATGACGACGATTGCCAGCGGACCGCTGATAAAGGCGCCCCCGATTCCTCCGCCGCCGCCGATGACGGCGAGCGGAAGCAGGGCCAGCATGGTCGCCGATGCCGTCATGAGAATCGGGCGGAGGCGATGCCGGCCGCCCTCGATCAAGGCGTCCTGCAGCGACAGGCCGCGGTCGCGGTATTGCTCGACCAGGTCCAACAGGACAATCGCATTGGTGACGACGATCCCGGTCAGCATCAGGATGCCGATCAGTCCTGGCAGCGACAAGGATGTGTTGGTGATGACGAGCGCGATGATCGCGCCTGTGGCGGCGAACGGAATCGAGACCAGGAGCACCAGCGGCTTCAGCAGCGACCGGAAGGTCGCGACCATGATCAGGTAGACCAGCGCGATCGCGGCCAGCAGGGCCAGCACGAACTGCTGCAACACCGACGATAGCTGAGCGAAGACGCCTCCTGTGGAGACGGAAGCCCCCGCCGGGAGAGTGACTTTGTTCAGGGCCTTGTTGACATCGCCCTGCACCGCGGTCGTGTTGTTACCAGTGATGGTTCCTGTGATTGTTGCGTCGCGATCACCGTTGACCCGGTTCACCGACTGTGGCCCGGTCGTCTCCTGAATCGTCGCCAGGGTCGACAGTGGGACGATGCCAGTGGCGGTTGGTATCGGGATGCGAGCGAGGGACGCAGCCGTGTCAGCCGTGCCCGGCGGAAGCTGAACCCGGACGCTCACCGGGCCCTGGGGCAAAATGGCCTGCGTCGCGACCAATCCGTTCACGTCTTGCGCCACGATCAATGCCAGCTGTTGAACAGTGAGACCGGAGCTCGCGAGTTTGTCGGTCGGAATGAGCTGGTACTGGGGCTTGGACGCGACCAGGTTCGATTTCAGGCCCGCAACCCCATGCACGCCCGAGAGCGCGGCCAGAACAGAGTCGTTCGCCTGTTGCAAGGTATTGGGGTCGCTTGCCCGGACGTCGACCTGCATCTGGCTGCTGCTCGCGTTCGCGCTGCTCTGTGCCTGCCCGAGGTCGACCTTGGCCGGCCCTGCATATCCGCCGAGCGCGCGCTTGACTCCACTTAGCGCCGTGTCGTACTGGCCGTTCTGCACCAGCACCAACACCTGGGCCTGCGTCGGATCAGCCGGCACAGTTCCCGGTGGGGCGAATGGGTCGCTCAGGCCGCCCACCGTCGCTTGATAAGCGCTGATGCCGGGGACGCCACGGAGGAGGCCTTCGACCGTCTGCGTTTCCGCGTCGGTCTGCGCCAGCGTCGAGTTCGCTGGCATCGTGATTGCGATCGGGAAGTTAGGGCTCGAGGACTGGTCCAGCAGGTTGATCCGGAGCAGCGGGATCAATGCCATCGACCCGATGAACATCACCGCCGCGATTCCGACCGAGATCCAGCGATGGCTTGTGGCCCAGCGGATGACCGGTACGTAAACGCGCTGCGTCCAGTTGTACTTCAGCCTCCGCTCGGCCCCCTCAGCATTGACTGAAGGAAGGAGGCGAGATGCGAGCAGCGGCACCACGGTGACGGCGGTAACCAGCGATGCGGCAAGTGCGACGACCACGGTCAGGGCGAAAGGCCGGAAGAAACTGCCCGCGATTCCGGTGAGCAGCGCGATCGGGAGAAAGACGGCGATGGTGGTCAGCGTCGAGGAGGCGACCGCGGTCGTGATCTCGCGAGCGCCGGTATAGGCCGCGACCAGCGGTTTCTCGCCTTCGCTGATGTGGCGGCTGATGTTCTCGAGCACGACTATCGAGTCATCGACCACCCGGCCGATGGCGACCATCATTCCACCAAGGGTGAGGATGTTGAGCGTGATGCCCTGCCACCAAAGGACGATCAGGGCCACCATCAGGGAAAGTGGGATCGAGACCGCGGCGACGACTGTCGCCCGGCCGCTGCGCAGGAAGGCAAAGATCACGAGGACCGCGAAGACAGCGCCGAGCAGCCCTTCGCGCAGGATGTCTCCAATCGCCTGGGTGATCGGGGTGGCCTGGTCCGAGATCGAGTCGACGTGGATGCCATGAGCTATCGATGTCTCGATTGGGGGCAGCGCGCTCTTGATTTCGTTGGCAACCGTGACCGTGTTCGCATTGGGCCCCTTGCTGATCTGAAGCCCAATGCTTGCCTTGCCGTTGGTCCGGGTGATCGTGTCGGCCGGCACCGATACCAGCTGCACGGTACCGAGCTGACCCACGGTCACCGGTGCCGCGGGATGGCCTGGGGCCGATGGAGGCACGATTGTGATCTGAGAGATCTGGGCCAGGCTCGTCAGAGAGCCAGAGACCTGAAGCGGGATGGTTGCCGAGCCTTGCTTCAGGGAACCGACTGACTGAACGACCGTCGCCTGCTGGAGCGCGGAAGCAACTTGGGCCGTGCTCACGCCGTGGGCCGCCAGCTTGGCTGGATCCAGCGTCACATCAACCTCGTCGGTCGGCGCGCCCGTGATCACGACCGACGAGACGCCGGCGAGACCTTTCAGCTTGGGCAGTGCCTGGCCGCGCAGCTGACCCGCGAGATCGCCCAGCGGTTCATCTGCCGAAACCGCATATTCGAGGATCGGGATGCTGTTGGTCGAAAATGTCTGAACCGTGGAGGACGGGACATTCGCGGGCAGGAAGGGTCGGGCGTGGCCGACCGCGGTGTTTACATCCTGCACTGCGGCCTTGAGGTCGGTGCCGTCCTTGAAGAGCACGATCGCCAGCGACGCACCCTGGCTCGATGTCGATTGCACGGTGTCGACGCCGCTCACTCCTTCGAGCGCGTTGACGATGGGAATCGTGACCTGGCTGTCGACGATGTCAGGTGAGGCGCCAGGATCCGGAGTGATCACGATCACGGCTGGAATCGAGATGTCGGGCAGGAGGTCCTGCTGTAATTGGGTCGCGGCATAGATACCTGCGCCAAAGAGCAGGAGCACACCCAGGACGACGACAGCGCCGAGGTGGAGGGAAAGCCGGGTGACGAATGACACGGTGGGTCAGAACCCTTTCTGGCTTGCGGCCATCTGCTGGACGAGGAGCAGGCAGAGATGCCGGAGTTCGGCGAGCTGATCTCGCTTGAATGAGGAGAAGATGGCTGCCTGCCGAGCGACAGCGTCGCGGCGGATCGATTCCACGCGCTCCACGCCGGCTGGCGTCAGCTGCGCGTGCACCGAGCGGCGGTCGTTCGGAGCGGGGGCACGGTGGATCAGGCCATCTCGCTCCAGGACATCGACGACGCCTGTCATCGTCCTTGGCACGACTCCGAGCATCTCGGCCAGCTCGCCAAGAGGCAGCCGGTGTTCGGGACTGTGGTTGAGAGTCATCAGGACACGCATCCGACTCTCCGACAAGCCATGACTCTCAGTCCAGCGCTCCATCGACGCGTGCACTCGATTGGCGGCCAGCCTGAGAGCGGCCAGGGTCTCCAGCGGCTCGATCGCGGTACGTCCACCTAGCGGCGAGAACTGTTCCCTCACAGCGGGGTCGAACAGCCGTCCCTGACGATCGGGCTCGAAGGCGTCGCCGCCCATATTCGCGAGGTGCCTCAACCGGAGGGGTATCACCATGAGGTACCTCAGTATATCGCACGATGGATGAATGTCGACGTTTCTGTGGTGGTCCCGCTGTTACAAGAGCAACCGAGGACGCCAAGCCTCAACAAAGCCGCCGACCACATTCTGTGCTGATCAGGCGCTCAGAGCATGGTGGTATGGATCATTGCCATGTGGTAACATTGCTTACCAAATGCGATTGGATGAACCCCTAAACGACATCTTTGCGAGCGCCAGTCACATAAGACTGCTTCGCGCATTATTCGTGCTTCCTTCGGACATGGCCAGGAGTGGTCGGGACCTGGCGCGCCGGGCAAGGGTCTCCCATCCGCGGGCAAACCAGGTACTCGCGGAGCTTGCTGACCAAGGATTGGTAACAGTGGAACGCGTGCCGCGCGCAGACCTTTATCGCCTTAACCGGCGCCATGTGCTGGCTGAGCCCCTGGCGAAGCTCTTCGAGCTGGAACCGACATTGAAATTCGAATTGCTTTCGCTTGTAGCGAGGGAACTGAAGTCGCGGCGGCTTCCTGTGAAACAAGCCCGAATCTTTGGGAGCGCTGCTCGGGGAGCCATGGAATCTGCGAGCGATGTCGACCTCGCGTTGGTCACATCTCGCGAGAGCGTTGCAGCGGTCGAAGTGGCAGCACAGGAGATAGCTGAGACAGTCCGCGCACGGTTCGGTACGCGGCTAAATGTACTGGTCGGTTCACCGTCGCTCGAAAGACTGAGTAAGAGCCGGCAATCCAGACAGGGTGTATGGGGTGCGATCGAACGTGAAGGGATCGACGTACTGGCCGTTTCAAAGGCCGGCTGATGGCGAAAGGCAAGACTGCCCAAGTTCGCCGCGGCGAGGCGCGACTGTACTTGGAGAGGGCAATTCAATTCCTTGACCAGGCACGCTCGGGTCTCGATGCCCACCGCGACGATGCATCTCTTTTGAACGCGATCCATGCCGCAATCAGTGCTGCCGATGCCGCAACCATTGCGCTTGGCGCTGTTCGTTCAACTGACCCAGACCACCAACGGGCCGCCGATCTGCTCGAGGACATCGCAGGTTCTGAGGGCCGCGAGCGCGCTCGTCAGCTGAGGCTACTGCTCGGGCGAAAGAACGCAGTCGAGTACGAATCCAAAAAGGCCAGCGCCAGAGACGCGCGCGATGGCGTGGAAAGGGCCGGTCGAATCGTGGGCTGGGCTGAAGAAGTCCTGGCCAAGGCGCGTCTCTAGCGCGAGTTGGTCGCGATAAGCCTCCAATCTGCCCATCCGGTTAGCTCAGCTACGATCTCGCCGTGCCGCGGCCGGACTTCTCACGGACAATCGTCGAGTTTCAGCGCCGGTTTCCGGCTCAGCGTGCCGCGACTATCTCTTTGCCTGCCGGTGGCCGGGGGAGCTGTCGGGGTGAGGGCGGGCGCCCTCGCAGCGCCCGCTCTCATCGTGGATGCCTACTCGTAACGCCGGCTGACGACCTCGAAGATCCAGTTGGCGATGCCAGGCGCAATCGCTGGATGATCCACTAGCCGCCCACGAGTAGGCTGTTCACCTGGCCCGCGGCGTCGTTGAGCGCCTGCTGTGCGCTCTTCTTGCCGCCAAGCGCGTTCTCGACCTCATTGCTGATGTCCCCGATGGCCTCGTTCCACGTGGGCAGGGCCGGATCGAAGACGGCGGTGGGAAGCTGCTGGGGTGCAGCCAGCAGAATTGGGTTTGACGGATAGAAGGTCGTTTGCATGTCCTTGTAAGCGCTCTGCCGAACCGGCATGTACCCGGTGTTTTCGGACCAGTACTCGGTCTCCGTCTTGCTGGTCACGTACTTGACGTACTGGAATGCGCCCTGCTGTACGGCCTGCGAGGCGTGGTTGAAGATGCAGACGTTCGTGCCCTGGATCAACGCGTGTGAGCCGCTCGGGCCGCTTGGCTGGACGGCCGTCTTCATCGTGAACTTGCCAGCCACGGCTTGCTGTTTGTAGGAATACCCCGCAATGGTGCCGATGCTCATAGCCGCCTTTCCGGCGCCGAAGTCTGCATCGTCATAGCCCGAAATGGTGTGCACGGAACCGTTGCTGATGGCATCCCGCCACATCTGCAGGACTTTGACTCCGGTATCGGAGTTGAACGCTGCTTTGCTCTGGTCGCTCGTGAGAAGACTGCCGCCGTAGTCCATCAACATCTCTTCGAAGATCAGCTCCATCGAGTTCGAGTTGTCCGTTCCCCAGTGCCCGTTTCCGGTCAGCTTCTGGGCGTCAGAGAAAAACTCGTCCCAGGTCTTCGGCGGTCCCGAAAGACCGGCCTGGGTGAAAAGGTCGCTGTTGTAGTAGAGGACGAAATCGGACTTGTTGAACGGCAACATGTACTGCTTCCCGTTCAGCTTCCCGTCGCTGAGGAACACCGGGAAGTAATCGTTGAGCTCCGACGAGGAGAGGCCGTCTTTGGCGTTGATGTACGGCGTCATCTCGGCAAGCGCTTTCGATTGGTTGTAGCGGGTCGCCCAGTTCTCATAGCACTGCGCCAAGTCAGGAGGGTTGCCCGCGGCAAGGGCCGCCAAGGTCTTGGTGTTCAGTGTGTTGTAGTCCGGATAGACCTGCAGCTGGACGGTGACGTTGCTCTGACTCGAGTTGAAGTCGTTCGTGATCTTCTCCAGGGTCGGCTTCAGCGACCCACCCGCCATGGCCTCCCAGAACTGGACTGTGACCTTCTGGTTGAGGGCGCCCAGTTGGCCGGTTTGACCGCCGCCGGTCCCGCCGCAGGCGGCGATGAACACGGCCGCCACCACCGCAAGTCGCCTCAAACTGCTCACATCAATTTCCTCCCCATGAACGTGCTAACCACGGATGCCCGTGGTTGCGATGCCGCCGACCAACTGTCTCTGCGCAAACAAAAAGAGGACAAGGATCGGTAGGGTCGTCATCAAGGCTCCCGCCGCCAATAGCATGGGCTGGTGGTTGTCAGTGATGTTGAACCCGGCCAAGGCGACCTGAAGCGGCCGGTAACGGTCGGTCGAGGTCACGATCAGCGGCCACAGGAAGGCGTTCCAGCCCAACACGAAATGGAAGAGCGCGACAGTGACGATGACGGGACGCGCCAGCGGCAGCGCGACGGTCCACAAATATCGCAGATGCGTGCAGCCGTCGAGCCGGGCAGCATCCCAGAGATCGGGGGGAAGCGTCATGAAGAATTGGCGGAACAGGAAGATTCCGAAGACGCTGGCACCGAAGGGCACTATCTGCGCCTGGTAACTGTCCAGCCACTGCAGGTGGGTGAGCGTGATGTAGTTCGGCACGAGCGTGACCTCGGTTGGCACCATATAGACGGCGAGCACCAAACCGAAAATCATCGCCTTGCCCACGAATGAGATCGCGGCGAAGGCGTAACCGGCAAGCGCTGAAGTTGCCAGCACGAGCAGGGTGGTCACGCCGGCCACCACGAAGGTGTTGAGGTAGAAGCGAGGCCAGGAAACTTCCTTCCAGGCCTCTGCGTAGTTACCCCAGGCCCAGTGCGGCCACAGCACCGGCGGGAACACGTAGAGCTGGTTTGGCTCGTTTAATGAAGTGACCACCATCCAGTAGAACGGAAACGCGAAAGCGATGGCGACTGGAATCAGCACTAGGTAACGCACGCCGTGGGCGATCAGGAGCCATCTCACCGATAGAACACCCGCCGAGAGGCGAAACGCATCTGTATGAGCGTGACCGCGAGGATGATTGCGAAGAGCGCGACCGAGATGGCCGAGGCATAGCCGGCTCGAAAGAATTCGAATGCCTGCTTGTAAAGGTAGACACCAATCGTCATGGCCGCCCGATCTGGCCCGCCGGTGACGCCGGCGTCCCCTTCGGTGAGGACGTACACCACGTTGAACACCTTGAACGAGCCGATGCTCGAGATCAGGAGGACGAAGTAGGTGGTGGGTGAAAGCAGTGGCCAGGTGACCCTCCGAAAGACCTGCCAGCCGTTGGCTCCATCCACGCGCGCAGCCTCCATGAGGTCAGGCGGAATGTTGGCCAGACCGGCGAGGAAGATGACCACGTTGAAGCCGACAGTCGCCCACAGGGAATAGAGGATGACCGAGGGCATGATCGCGCTGGAGTCGGTCAGCCACGCCACCTTGGGCAGGTTGAATACCGACAGGACACTGTTGAGCAGGCCGTAGTCGTGGTTGAAGATCCACTCCCAGATCACGATCGTTGCCACCGCCGGCGTGACGTATGGGGCGAAGATGGCCGCGCGAAAAAGCGACCGGCCGCGGATCCTGGAGTTGAGCAAGAGGGCAAGACCAAGGGCGAGAAAAGTGCCGACTGGTACGGTGACCGCGACGAAGTAGCAGGTCTGCCAGAGCGACTTCCACCACAGGCTGTCATTGGCCATCCGCTGGTAATTGGCAAACCCGATCGGCGTCGCGTCGGAGCTGATCAGATCCCAGCGGTAGAGGGAAAGTACCAACACCCAGATCGCCGGAAGCACGACGAAGACCAGCAGGAGGATCAGCGCCGGCGATATGAACAAATACCCCTCCAGGGCTCGTCCCTGCAAACGCCGGAGTGGCCGCGAGGCCGCCGCGCCCACGGCAACCGCCTGACGCACCGCCATCACGAGTATTTAAGTCTCTCGCAACAATCCGTAGCCGGCGAGCGCAAACTTGAGCCGCCCCGGCGTGACAAAGCGATACGCATTGAGGCCCAGCGTGCGGGCAGCATCGACATTGCGCGGTAGATCGTCGATGAATAGCGTCTCGGCAGGCTCGACGCCGAGCTTTTGTAGGGCGAGTCGGTAGATCTGACTCTCCGGCTTTCGGAAGCCGACCTCGGCTGAGATGACGATGTCGTCGAACAGCCCGGCCAGAGGAGCCAGCAGTTCCCGGAGCTCCAGCCCCGCGTTGCTGAGCAGCCCGAGCTTTGCCCGCCCCCGGAGATGGTGGAGCACCTCGACCAATTGAGGGCGGACCTTCGGAGCCTCGAACAGATGCGTCCAGACAGCCATTGCTGTTGCGGTGTCCGGCGGCACGGGAAACCCGGCGCAAACCTGGGTCCAGAAATCGACCTGGGTCTGTCGCCCGGTGCTGAAAAGCAGCCACGGTTCTTCCTTGAACAATGCATCCAAGCCGCCGGGCTCAACACCTAGACGACGCTCGAAGGCACGCCGCGTCGCCCCCGGCGGGCGACGGGTGAAAACGCCGCCCCAGTCGAAGATCACCGCGCGGGTGGGGGGCGGCATCGCGGTTATGATGGTCCACTTCAGTGCCGCAGGCAATCACGGTCCTAACCTTCCTTGCGACCGGCAACCCGACCGGGCTTAAGTTCACCGTCGAATACGGCTCCGCGCGTGCTCTCTTCGATTTCGGGCTGGAACACGCGCCCGGCCGGGCGCTTTTTTCGCTCGGACTCGAGCCACGCCCGGGGCGCGAGCTGGATGATCTTCTGGCGGTCGGCATGGCTCCTCGGCTCGACGGCGTCTATAAGGACTGGGACGGCCGCACCAGCGTCTTCATCAGTCACCTACACCTCGACCACAGCTACCTTGTGCGCTACCTCGACCCCGCCATGCCGCTCTACTACCCCGCCGCCATGGAAGAGCTCCGGGCGGCATGCGCCCGAGCCGACGTCGTGCCCTGGCGGGCGCCGGGCGGCGTCGCGGTGGCCGATCGCAAGACCGTCCGCTGTGGCGATATCGAGGTTGAGTTCGTGGCGGTTGACCACGACCTGCCTGGCGCGACCGGTTTCCTCGTGAGGACGCCTGACCTGAGCCTGGCGTACACAGGCGATCACCGCTGGCACGGGCTGCATCCCGAGCTCACGGAAGCATTCGCTCAAGCGGCGCGGGGCGTCGATGTGCTGGTCCAGGAGGCCGTCTCGCTCGCCCCCAGAGACGCAGTTGTGCCCGAGGTCGCCGCAAGCCAGGTTGAGCGTCTCACCGAGGCGGAAGTGGTCGAGCGCTTTGAGCATGTGCTGGCCCGGGCGCCGGCTCTGGTCGTCGCCAACCTCTATCCAATGAATCGCGAGCGTGTGGCCGGCCTCGGCCGGGCCTGCAGAGAGAATGGCCGGACCCTGCTGATGGAGGAGCAGGCGGCGGCGGTCGCCGGCTGGACGGAAATCCTCGCAGATCCGGCCGTGGTGGCCGCCGACCCTTCGCGCTATTG
>JBOHUQ010000012.1:0-1947 GCA_050734495.1 Candidatus Dormibacteraceae bacterium | reverse complement strand
AGGCCGCGGAAACTCCACACGTCACGACGTTAGCTCGAGGATTTGACAGGTCTGGTCAAGTTTGGAGCCCGGTACTACGATCCAAACTTGGGTCGGTTCACGCAACTCGACTCGAGTGCTCTGAGTCCCGTCTACACCTACGCGGCCGACAATCCGGTCAATTTCGTTGATCCATCTGGGGCGATGCTAGTGTGCGGACCGGATGGCTGCGGTGGCGACTCTCCGCCACCGAGTGGCTATACAGCGCCTCCTCCTCCGAGCCCAGTAGCCAGTCCAGTACCTACTCCAGCAGTCGTGACCATGTCGTACAAGCCCAGTCCGCGTCCGGCCCACAACCCGCGTGGTGGAGAGTTCGCATCACCACGCCAGTCGGTGAATCCACCTCCTCGCCCCTACCACTGCGATGTCGGAAGGCTGGCGTCCGGTGTCGACCTAGCAATACATGCAGTCACGGTCGCCGGCTTTGGCATCACCCTCATCGTGATGGGCGTCGGGGCTCTTGAGGTGCCGCCCGCAGGGGTAACACTCATCGTGACGGGCGCGATTATTACTGGAGTCGGCGGCGGTGCCATTGGGTATGCGAGCGCGTCCGAGCTGGGGGATTCAGAATGCTTCAATTATTAGCTCGCGCCTGGCTCGTTCGTAGACATGCCCTCGCGACGCGCCGCTTAGGAATAGCAGTGATTGTGTTTGGAACGCTCAGCTGCGTTCTAGCCGGATGGCTCACGGGACCCCTTCTAATGGGGCACGCGCTATCTGGCGCTGCTGCGCTCTTAGCCGCAGTCAACTGGATCGCCGGGCCAGTCGAAGCGGCCTGTGGTGGGTTGTTATATCAGGCCGGACGAATGGCAAAGGATGCTGAGCGGTCGCATTCTCTCGACCCCCGGCGATCGATTCAGCGATGAGCTGCGGGGCGATGGAGTCCTTCAGGTACTCGGCCTGCTTTCTGCTCGCAGCGTGAACCCCCACGTCGTCGCGGTAGCGCTCGAACCATTCGCCCGGCGATTCCCGCTGCATTCAGGCACCGAACGCGTAGTGCATGAATGAGCGTTGCGGACTTCCACGATCTCGCGCCACCAGGCTTCCGTCCTCTCGTTGCATCGGGGCCATGATCCACCCCCGAGCGTAGAGCGCGCCGGCCTGGCTCGCCGGTGGGCATGACCACCGCCTCGAAGATGCTGGCTGCAGGCGTGGCGCGATGGCTCGCTCGCTCCATCTCGAGAAGGCGGCGATTGATATCGCGGCCGAGCTCGATGAGCTGGGGCAGGTTGGCCAGGCATCCACACCGCTCGGACCGTGCGGCGTCCGCGGCGCCGAAGCGCGGGCACCCATCGACCGCGCGATCGAGCTTCTAGAGCCGCTGCCTCCGACACGCGAGCTGGCGGCCGCCCTGGCGGGTGTCGTGCTGTTTCACATGAACCTCGGCGATTTTCAGACGGGATCGCCATAGCCCAGCGCGCATTCGAGCTCGCCGAACGCTTCGACGACAGTTTGATCCAAGTCTACACACTCAACTCGCTGGGTACGATCGAGCTCTTGATGGGCGATATTGGGGGTCGCGACAAGCTGCTTCGCAGCCTCGACATGGCAGAGGAGCTGGGCCTTGATGAAGAGGTAGGCCGGGCTTACCTCAACCTTGCCGAGGTGCTCGCCCACGTACGCTTGTACGACGGTTTTCTCGACTTCGTTCGGAAGGGCGAGGATTACTGCTCGCAGCACGGCCTCGAGCTCTGGCGTATGTGGCTGCTCACGTCGGAGGCGCTTGCCCCACCTCGACCGCGGAGAAATTTCGTCTTCGCGAATGCGACCAATATGCGACCGGTCGCTGCGCCGGCCGAGCTTCGCGACTCGCGTGAGATCGGTTTCGTGGCCGGCTCCCCCGACAGGCTGGTGTGGACCGGAACCTCCCCCACGGCGGACCGCAACAACGGGACCTGGTTCGTGGAC
>JBOHUQ010000011.1:0-14853 GCA_050734495.1 Candidatus Dormibacteraceae bacterium | reverse complement strand
CAGTTGTAATACTCGACGAACTCTTCCAGCACCTGGAGAAGGTGCCGCTCATTGACGATGATCACGTGGTCGAGACACTCCTGACGCAGGGTTCTCACGAACCTCTCCGCCACCGAGTTGGAAACGGCCTTCAACTACATCTCATTGGAACGGCTCGGGTCGAGTCCGAGTCGTCCATCCGTTCCATCCGCGGACTGGAAAGGAGCTCGAGTTGGTGGGGTTCGCACACACGTGGGGCGAACACCGAGTCTTCTACCGAGAGGCCGAGGATGAGCGCGTACGTTCGCTGCCGGCGAGTTGGACTGATGTAGTCGAGGTCGACCCATTCGTCGCCCTCGCCAGCGGGCGCTCGCTGCTTCGGTTCGAAGACCTGCGGGCGCTGGTGAATCTGGTCCGAGAGCTGGAAAGTGGAGCTGTAAGCGAGATTATGCCGTGAATGTAAGGCAAATTATGTCAGTTGGCAAATCTGAGGCCGGGCTCGAGAGGCCAGGTTTAGCGATTCATTTCGAGTTGGACTCAGCTTCACAACCCCAAGCCATGGTGGTTGACAACGGCGGACCATACGGCATAATGAGCTTACCATCACGCTTGAAGGAGTTTGGCCTTGCCGAGATCCCGCCTGGTCGACGAGAAGCTTGCCGCCCTTCGTCTGCACCACGCCCTCAACCCTCGGGCCCAGACCGTGACCGATCCTGCCTTCACCTCAGGCAACCGCTTCTTCGACTCCCGCGATCTGGTCCAGGTCAAGTACGAGATGCTGCGGCGCGCCCGCCAAGAGGGCCAGCCGGTGACCGAGGCCGCCGCTTCCTTCGGCTTCTCGCGTCCTTCCTTCTATGCCGCCCGCGACGTCTTCGAAAAGAGCGGGCTGCCCGGATTGGTACCCCAGCGGCCGGGGCCGCGCCGAGCCCACAAGCTCTCCGAGGAGGTGGTCGACTTTTTGGAGCAGGCGCTCGCCGAGGATTCCTCTCTTCGGCCAGCGCAGTTGGCGCAGCTGGTCGAGGAGCGCTGGTCGCTGGTGGTCCATCCCCGCAGTATCGAGCGGGCGTTGGAGCGACACCGAAAAAAAGGGGCCCTTCCGACGCCGCCGGCGAAGCGGTCGCGCCACACGTCGTGAGCGATGGCTACGAAGCTTTGCGTGCCCAAGCCACCGGCGAAGCTCAGAGCGCACCGCGCGGACTGGCTCTGTTCATGACCACCGGACTGGTCGCTTGGATGAAAGCGTGGCAGAGTCTGATCAGTCCGACACCGAGACCGCCGCGACCCGCCCGAATCGAACAGCCAGTCATCACATTGCACTTCGCTCCAGAGCTCGCCGCGGTACTCGCGGAAATGGCCTTAAGCGGTCGAAGGAGGATCTCGTCGTGATTGAGTCCCAGCACCAGAAGGTGGGCACCACTCACCTCCAAAGAGAGGCTTATCTGTACGTTCGACAAAGCACGCTGCGCCAGGTCCTCGAAAACACCGAGAGCACCAAGCGTCAGTACGCGCTGCGTGAACGAGCCGTCGCCCTGGGCTGGCGACTTGATCAAGTCGTCGTCATCGACTCTGACCTCGGACAGTCGGGCGCCAACAGCGACCGCGAGGGTTTTCAGAAATTGGTCGCGGCTGTCGGCATGGGTCAGGTCGGCATCGTGCTCGGCCTGGAAGTGTCGCGGCTGGCGCGCAACAACGCCGACTGGCACCGCCTGCTCGAGATCTGTGCCCTCACTGACACTCTCATCCTGGACGAGGACGGGCTCTACAACCCTGGCCACTTCAACGACCGACTTTTGCTCGGCCTCAAGGGAACCATGAGCGAAGCTGAGCTGCATGTGCTGCGGGCACGGCTGCAGGGCGGAATCCTGGCCCGGGCCAGTCGTGGCGAACTCGAAATGGCACTCCCGGTCGGGCTCACATATGCGCCTGACGGCAAGGTCGTTCTGGACCCTGACCAGCAGGTGCAGGACAGCCTGCGCTCATTCTTCGAAACCTACCGGCGAACCGGCTCGGCTTCAGCGACCGTACGCCACTTCCGCGAACGCGGTTTGCTCTTTCCGCGGCGGTTGCGGTCCGGCCCGCACCAGGGAGATCTGGCTTGGGGCCCGCTGCGCCATTGGCGTGCACTGCGCGTCCTGTACAACCCCCGCTACGCGGGCGCCTTCGCCTTTGGACGAACGCGGACGCGCCAGACCGCGCATGGTCCGAGCCGCGTAACCAACCTGCCACGCGAGGAATGGCACACCCTGTTGCTCGACGCTCATCCCGGATACATCTCCTGGGCAGAGCACGAGGAGAACCTGCGTCGGCTACGGGAAAACGCGCAGGCACATGGTCAGGACCGACGCCAGAGCCCACCTCGCGAAGGACCCGCTCTCCTGCAGGGATTGCTCATTTGCGGTCGCTGCGGGGAACGCATGACGGTTCGATATCGCAGCC
Source organism: Candidatus Dormibacteraceae bacterium (assembly GCA_050734495.1). Classification (GTDB taxonomy): domain Bacteria; phylum Chloroflexota; class Dormibacteria; order Dormibacterales; family Dormibacteraceae; genus Palsa-870. The sequence continues at coordinate 12,438 of JBOHUQ010000011.1, read as the reverse complement.
TGCACGGCCGCTTGATACCGATCTATGTTTGCCAGCAGGAAAGAATCCAGGAAGCCAAGCCCATCTGCCAGAACATCGTCGGGAGCGGACTCGACGACGCCATCGGCGAGCTCATGTTGGAAGCGGTTACGCCGCTGGCGTTGGAGGTCGCGCTGTCCGTGCAGCATGAGCTGGAGACTCGGGCCGAAGAAGTCGACCGCCTGCGCCGACAGCATGTCGAGCGCGCACGTTACGAAGCTGACATCGCTCAGCGCCGCTACCTTCGCGTTGACCCTGACAACCGGCTCGTCGCCGATTCGTTGGAGGCAGACTGGAACCACAAACTGCGTGCAATGGCCGATGCCCAGGACGAATACGAACGCCGACGTCAGACCGAGTCCGCACTCCTCGACGAGAGCAAACGCGCTGAGATCCTCGCCCTGGCCACCGACTTTCCAAGACTTTGGCGCGACCGCGCCACGGCTGACCGCGAGCGTAAGCGCATGGTTCGCCTCATCCTCGAGGACGTCACCCTGCTCAAGCAGGAACAACTCGTTGCGCACGTCCGCTTTCGCGGTGGTGCAACCAAGACGCTCAACCTTCCTCTCCCGCTCAATGCCTGGCAACAGAGGATGCAGGACCCGGCGGTGGTCGCAGAGATTGACCGCTTGCTCGAGCACCACACTGACGGTGAAATCGTCGACCTCTTGAACCAGCGCGGTCTTCGACCGGGCAATGCCACCAGGTTCAATCGCCTCATTCTGTTCAAGCTGCGCCAGGCATATCGTCTCGCCGACCGTTTCACCCGCATGCGACGGCGCGGACTCTTGACTCAAGAAGAGATGGCTGCCCTACTGGGTGTGTGCGTGCAGACTGTGAAGGAATGGCGCTACGCCGGCCTGCTTCGAGCGCAGGCGTACAACGACAAAGGTGAGTGCTTGTACGACCCGCCCGGCGACAGCGCTCCACGCAAGTCGCAGGGCAGGCCACTCCGTTTCCGACGACTGGCTGTCCTACAGGAACGTGCTGATGAGGTGCAGTGCAGTGCGTAAGCCTTGGCGCGAGGGGCCTGTATCGGAATTCGCACACTCTTGATGTCCATAGCCAATGCGCGCTGGCCGAAGCCGGCGCCCCAGACTCGGTCACGGTCGTGTATCAGGTACAGGGGTTTGCGGTCCCAGGGCGTGGCCTCGATTAGCTGCCTCCAGACCCAAGCGGAGCTCGGATGGGCGGTCACCTCGAAGTGGACGAACTGGCGGCGGTCATGCCTGATGAAGAAAAGGACGTAGAGGGTCTGAAAGGTCAGGGTCTCGACGACGAAAAGGTCAGCCGCCCAGATCGTCCGAGCGTGAGTGGCGAGGAATGTACGCCAGCTCTGGCTTGGTGGTCGCGACGAGCGAGGCCGGCGGTAGCGGCGGATCGAGCGAGAGCTGACCACGATCCCGAGCTTGAGCAGCTCGCCAAGGATTCGCTCGCTGCCCCAAAGCAGGTTCTCGCTCGCCATGGTGGCAATCAGCTCCCGAACTTCGGGACTCAACCGTGGCCGACCCATATGCATGCCTGACCGCCAGCGCCAGTAGAGGCGCCAGCCTCGGCGGTGCCAGCGGACGACCGTTTCCGGTCGGACCAGGACCAAATATCAGTTAGAGGGGAGCCGGACACTCTCGTCGCCAACCTCAGCGGGTCGATGTGGTCGTGCTCGGACTCCGCGTGGTTTTCCTGTTCGCCTACGCAATGACACGCAGCTATGGCTTCCTGGTGCCAGGCGGCATTCTCACGGGCGTCGGCGCCGGCATCCTTGCGGCCTCACTGGCCGGCGCGAGCGACAACCAGATCTATGTCGGGGTCGCGGGTGGACTTGGCTTCCTGTCGATCTACGCCCTCGACGTCCTGGTTTCCAAGGTGACCCGCCGCTGGTGGCCGGTGATACCCGGCGCAGTGATGCTGGTGATGTCGGGCGGCCTGGCGAGCCAGCAGGTGGGGTTGATCAGGGACGTAGGCCTGTGGTCGCCGGTCGTCCTGATCGTGATCGGCATCGGGATCCTGGTCTCGCGGAGTCGCACGGCAAAGACCTGAGCGCCCGCTCACGCCCGGGGCATCGAGGTGGGGAGCCGGACCAGGCGCCGGCTCCCCGTCAGGGTGCGCGGTAGAAGCTCTGGTTGATCAGGTACTCGCTGCGGCCGCAGGGGTCTGCATTCAATGGCGTCAGGTGCAGGACTCCGGCTGTCAGTGTCCAGGTGTAGCGCCCAACGCCTTCGGGCAGCTCGAGCTGACACTGGGACGCGTTGAAGAAGTCGATTTCAGCGTTATTGACGACTACCTCTCCGGGGCCTGGGGGAAGTGTCCCCACAAAGCTGTAGGTCGTAGCGGTGAGCTCGAGCCTCAGAAGGCAGGCCGGGCCGTCAACTATTGGTTTTGGGCAGCTGATCAAAGAGTCGACAGCCGCCGGGGACAGGAACCAGGCCCCCAGCAGCTGGGCGGGCACCGGGCCGCCTGGCGGAGGAGGCGCCGCCGCAATCGGATTCGGCGCGACCGACGGTGAGGGCGGCTTCGCAGAAACAACCGGACCACCGCACGCCGACGTAAGCATGCCGAGCGCACACGTGGCCAGGACGACGACGGTCGCCACCTTTCGCGAGACTCCAGAGCCGCTTGACGGGGAGGTCGGTTCCATCCTTTTCACCTCAGATGCGTTTACGTGGTCAATCGCCGGCAGAAGGGACCCGCGGCGGGCCCCTCCTCCCTCGGCGGTCACGAGGTCACATCAGGCGCAAAGTGCCTTGAGAGCAGGGACCGCTGGGCTTCCCTGGGCAGCCGCTGATTGTTTGAAACTGCGAATGCGCTTGCTCGCCGGTCAGCCACCCGCCGGTGACGACGCCGTTGAGCACGGTCGAGTTGGTCATCTTGTTGTGATCGCCCTCGACGATTGCGGTGAAGGAGTGCGCTGGGTCATTGGTGTCGCTGATCACATACAGAACCTTCAGATGGGCAATCGGGGTGTTGGGGATCGGGGTGCGGCTCAGAACCGCTCCCCCAAAGGTGCCGGTGAAATCGCCTCCGACCACTCCCGTCATGGCCGGCGAGAACCACACGGTGTACGTGAGCTCGACGATCGTGGCCGCCCTTGCGTTCTTCACGTTGCCTGAGGCCGCGATCGCTCCGGCCGCAAGCATCAGCGCCGTCAGCACGATGATGACGAGCGCCACGCTCCTCGACAGCACAGTTGCGCGAACCGCCGTCCTGGTTTCCATGGTTGACCGCCTTCAGGTGTGTTTGGCCGGTGACTTGTGCTCTGAATACGTGCCGACCTGGGGGCAGGTGGCAAGAATCTGTTGGCGGCCGGGTGTGGAAAGAAATTTGCCACCAACCCCATGGATCGGCCCGTATCCAGGTCAGACCGTGGTTTATTCCGCGCATGTGATGGAGCGCGTGTTTGACGTCGACCTGGTCAGGCGGGCACAGGGCGGTGACGAGGGAGCGTTCACCGCATTGCTGCGGCCCATGGTCGCCTCTGCGTATCGGCTCGCGGGCGCGATGCTCCACGACCCGCAAGCGGCCGAGGACGTCGTCCAGCAGGCGTCGTTGAAGGCCTGGCGCAAGCTCCATCAAATACGGCCGGGCGCTGAGATGAAACCCTGGTTCCTTGGCATAGTCGCGAACGAGTGCCGAGAGGTGCGTCGCGGGCGTTGGTGGTCGGTGCTCAAGCAACCCGACCCGCAGCTGCCGGCTGCGGCCGTGGGTGACGCCGCCGCCGCTTTTGCAGACCTTCGTCGCGCAATTCGCCGGCTCAGCCACCGCCGGCGACTTCTGCTCGTGCTGCATTGGTATCTCGACCTGCCGGTGGCCGAAGTCGCCACCATCACCGGTTCGAGCGAAGACGCCGTCAAGAGCGAGCTGTCGCGCGCGGTCGGCCAGCTCCGGAACCTCCTTGGAGACGGAAACGCATGAAATCGAACGAGAGTCAGCTGCGGCAGATGTTCGTTCGGGCGACCGACGAGGTCGTCCCCGCGGCGCCGTGGCTCGAGGATCAGGTCCTCGACGTCGTGCTCCGGCGCGCGAGACCCCGCCGGGGTTCGGTTGTTTTCCTCGCGCTCAGGGGATTCGGTTCGGGCGTGCGGTTCCCCGCGGGGGTCGCTGCGATTCTCATCGCTGTCGGCGCCGTGGCGGCGCTGCTGATGAGCGCGCATTTGCTCCACAATTCGACGACACCGGGCGGCCGATCCACGGTCGCTCAGACGCCATCGCCGAATCCGATCGTCCCGTTCACCCCGTCACCGGCAGTTCGAGCCGGGAACTGGCCTTCCGGAGGTCCGGTGCCCGCCCAGCTGGCCGGTGCCTGGCAGCCTCCCTTGTCCTCCGCAATGTGCAAGACGGCGGGCATGTCGGGCTGCATCCTCCATCTGGGCGGCGATACGTTCCAGGTGGGCGAGGAGTATCCCAACGGGACGGCAAGTAACGGGACCATCGGTCCCCCTCTGTGGGGAAACGTCGTCGTCCTTGGCTCCGAAATCGACTTCGTCAGCGACATCTGCACAGCCAAGGCTGACTTCGGATTCGAGAGGTTCACCTACACGTTGAACGGCAACATCCTCGTCATCGCAAAGGCGCCGGGCCCGGGCCAGTCCAACTGCTCGTGGACGACAGGTGCCTCCTTCTGGCCCTTCCTCGCGGGCACTTACACGAGGGTCTCTGCTCCCTGATCCAGCCTGCGATGCTGCACGGGCTCGAACTGTTCGAGCGGACTAGGGCCGGCTCGTTCGGCCGCGCACCACGGCGCCCGCGGCCAACACGAACAGGGCGACCGCCCAGGCGACGAGGGTGAGCGTCTCGACCAGGCTTTCCATCTGCTCGGTGGCGGACAGCAATCGACCCGCGACGACGTAACCGCCGCGGAACGAGTCGACCACGATGGCGCTGCGCACCCCGGTCGCCGGCTGCCAGGTGATCACATCTTCACCGTGGGCGCGCACGAAATCGAAAACGCCCGGCGGCGGCACAATCGGGCCGCCATCGAGCTCGGACGAGATGGCAAGGACCTTGAGATCGGCGCCGACCACGATCAGGTAAGGATCGGCGGACCGGCCGATCTCGACTCGATCGCTTGAAACGTCCAGAATCGGTCGGCTGACAGCCTCAAAGGAGCCCCCGGTCGATGGCCGGCGGGCTCCTTTCGCTTCGGCATCTCGAAGTGTCTAGTGCCTGAGGCGCCCAACCACCTCCGGCGACGACCATTATCCCGATCGTGCAGGCGTACCCCGGCGATCCGATCACTGTCGAATAGCCCCTTTGCCCCTGCCCATCAGATTCTTCTAGCTTCGGGCTGAGCTCGAGGTGAGCGCTTGCGGCAGCCCTACCATCCGCCTCGAAAAGGGTCCTGGCAACGTGGCGCGGCGGTGACTCCGACCATGCGTCGCGAGCTGCTTGTCGCGCTCGTCGAGAAGCTGCATTTCGGAGAGGCTCGACATTTGTCAACACACCGCGAGTCGATTCCGCAACTGAGTTGGTCGAACTTCTCGCGGCAGCGGCAGAAGTGCATCCCAAGAGCGGAGCGGGAGGATCTGAAACCGCGAATCGGCCAGAAGAGAGCCGCTTCGGTGGGGAATAACCTGTCAGCTAACCTGTCAAATAACCTGTCAAATCGGTCGGATGACGCAGGCATTCAGCAGGCGATTTTGAATACAGAATTTGGTGGACCCGAGGGGATTCGAACCCCTGACCTCTTGAGTGCGATTCCTCCGAATGCTGGGCGGCCTTGCTCATGACGTGAGTAACTGGCGATATCAGGTAGACAGGGAGATCGGCCATCGCGAACCCGTGGGCGAGTAACTGGCGATATCAGGAGGACAGGGATATCGGCCATCGCGAACCCGTGGGCGGTTCCCGGAAGCGTGTCCACGCTGGAACATGGCCCTCTAACGACGACCGAGTCATCGACGTGACCGTGGTGGAAGGTGCCCAACGCCGGGGCGACAGCATCATCACCTCGGACCCGCGAGACGGTTTGGCAAACCTTCGGATATCTGACGCGGACGTTCGGTCCAGGGGGGTCCATGGACCGTTCTCGGGGGCCAGATCACGGGAAAGCGGAGCAGGACCCGCCAGCGTGCCCCGTATTTTCTTAAGGTGTACCAACCGGGGAGGTTGGCGCGAACTCTCATCTGGCCGAACTAAAGCCTACGGGCTCAGGTGGCGCGCCCCTCGCGAACCAGCCGCAGCAGCCGACGAGGCGTCGCATCGCCCGGTGCTGCGATCGGTCCTATATCGACGAATCCAGCTTTCCGGAAGGCGCCAAGGGACGCAAGATTGGCGGCCGCCGGGTCCGCGTAGCAGGCGGGAACATCGGGCCGAATGAACACAATGTCGCGTACGAATTCGTGGATCACCCGTCTCCCGAGGCGGCGTCCAGTCAGCTCCTTGTCCCCGATCAGCAAGTCGATACCCGCGGCCTCTGGCTCAGAGGCGTAAGGCCCGCCTGGTGGCCAGTAGGCTGGCCAATCTGCAACGCGGAATGCTTGTATGTAACCGACGGTGGTGCCGTCGTCCACGATTAGATACGGGTCCGTAGGCTGCTCGCGGCGGATGTAGGGCAGGTAATGCGTCGCAACCTGTTGGCTCGTCGGCGCTGGCCCCCACCAAGGCACGATGTGGTCGGCTGTCAGCCACCGTTCCATTAACGACAGATCGGCCTCTGTCATTCGGCGGAAACCGATCAACTCGCACCTACTCGACTTGACCGCCACCGCTTAAACCCGACGTTCGCGGCGCAAAGGTGGATCTCCCCCAGGTCAGCGTTTCCCGGTTTAGTCATCGCCTGATTGGCGCCGGTTGGCCTGCGGGCGCTGCTGTCACCGGGAAAGTTCGCGCGCGACCACGGCCAGATTTTCGCGCCAGATCTCTTCCGGAATGGGAGGGAGGATGTCATCCCAGATCGCGGCAAAGCTGCCAATCAGCTGCGGCAAGCGCGAAGGGCGAGCCATGAACCACCAGTGCAGGTGCTCGCCGCCGTCGCCCCATCGGCAGACGTGGACGCGGCCAACATGGGGGACGGCTCGAACAGCACGTTCGACCCGCGCCAGCGTCACGCCCAGTTCTGCTGCCAGGTCGTCCGGGAGATCGCCTGGCTCGCCATAGTGGGCTCGAGGCTCCAGGATCAGAACGACTGGCAGGCCTGACGGTCGTTCAAAAGGACCAAGCCTCCAGCGTTCTGTGGTCCAGATGAATCGATCATCCGGCGCGGCGCACGCTCGGCAATCAATCCCGCCTGCTCCCTGGCGTGGCACCTCATCCTCGATTGGCAGTCGAAGCGGGCGTGGCTTCAGGTTTCCTTCGAACGGAAATGTGTCCCACTCCCCCACGGGCGGCATTCGCAGCGCATTAGCCACGCGGGCGTACAGCTCTTCAGGACTTTCGGGCATCGGGCTTGCCTCGACATGCTAGCGTTGGGCCGACGTGGAGTGGCCACCGCCCTTCTACGAGTGGCGGCAAGGAAACGGGTGCCCTATATGCCGAGAGGGCCGGCCCGACGAGCTGCCTTCCGGGGTCCGGATATTTGCCGGCGAAAGGTCGGATGCCTACCTCCAGCGAGCAGAGATTCAGCGCGGCTACACGATCGTGATATGGCGCGGTCGCCATGTGGCCGAGCCTACCGAACTCTCGCCCGACGAGGCTACTGGGTACTGGCTCGAAGTCCTTCGCGTCGCCCGGGCGCTCGAATCGCACCTCCGGCCGGTGAAGATGAACTACAACCTGCTGGGAAATTCGGTCCCGCATTTGCATACGCACCTCATCCCCCGCTACGCCATCGACCCAAAGCCCGGCTGGCCGTTTCCCTTCCCCATCGCCGAACCACCGCCAGTCAAGGAGGAGATGCTCCTCGTTGATGTCGAGGCCTTGCGCCGCCACCTGATCTGATAAGCGAATGGTTGAGGAGAGCAACCGTTGCCGAAATCGTTGCGATTCTTGACGAGGTGGCTTCTCAATGCGCTCACGGAACGCGCAGTTCGCGAACCTGTCGAACCAGGGCCAGCGCCACCATCCAGATGGCGAAGCTGATCAGTCCGCCAATGATGAAGATGGGTCCTGGGCCTATCTGTGTGATGGCCACAGCAGACAAGACCGGTGCCACGGGACCGATCAGGAACGAGCCGAACTCGTCCACGCTGCTGACCCGTCCAATCAAGTGGCCTGGGACTTGGCTTTGCATCGTTGCTTCCCAGAGGGTGTTTGCAACGACGATCATCATGGCGAAGGCAAAGGCGGCGATTAAGACCACCGGAAGCTTGGGAGCAATCCCGTAAGCGGCAAACGCCAGGCCGAGCAGCCCGCTGCACATGTATATGCCAACGCCAACTCGTCGGACATGAATGCTTCCGACGATGAGGCCTCCGACCAACTCACCGACGCCCGCGGACGCGCCAATGAGGCCATAGGTCGCGGCATTTCCCATTAGTACCTTGAGAACCAACAGAGGTAGAGCCACCGTGAAGCCTGCAAAATAGAAGCCGTTGCTTAGGGCAAAGCCAATGATCGCCACCCAGATCCACGTAACCGAGAACGTGAATGTCACACCGTCACGAATCTCCGCCAGCAAGTGTTTGCGCGGAGCCGCTTCGCGCCTCGGCGGGGTTGAAAAGAAGAAGACGGCGAAGCTGAAAGCGAAACTAAAAGCGTCCACTGCGAAAGCCCATGGCGGTCCGGCGGTTGAGACGATCACACCGCCCAATACGGGGCCGATGATTGAGCCAGTCCGGCGAGACAGACCCAATAGTGCATTGCCAGGAACGAGCACATCCGACGGAATGAGCTCGGGCATGATCGCGCTCATTGCGGGTTGGTAAAAGGAGAATGTCGCTCCGAAGAATGCGGACAGCGCGTACAGATACGGAATTTCGAGTCGATGGGCCAAGCCGAGAGCCGCGACGAAGCCGACAACGACCGCGCTGATTAGATCGACGGCGAGAACGACGTTCCGCCTGTGCAAGCGATCCACCAGTGCTCCGCCAAAGAGAACCGTCAGCAGTTGCGCGCCGGAGAAGATGGCAAACCCGGTGCCGAGCTGAAGAGGCGAACCGTGCAGGGCAAGAATCTGGAACGGCAGCGCCACGAAGTAGAGCTGGTTGCCAAGCAGTGATACAGACTGCCCGATGAAGAGCAGGCGAAAGTCACGATGCTTCAGGGGTCTGACTATGGTCAGATGCATTGGCCACAAAACTGGGGAGTCATTCTGACCTCGATCAGTGGTCCTTGAGAAGTCCGCTGGGTCAAGTCTGTTGGCGACAACTTTGTCTCGTTGCCCTCGGGCTCGCAGCCGCCACCGTCGCAATCATCGCCTGATCGCTCTCGGCTGACCCCCGCCAGATAAGGGGCTCGTCTGACGGTGGCAGAATCATTCGATGGCCGGCCATCTGCGTGCGATATGGACCCGCAGCAATAAGCGTGCTCGCTGGTACGCGGGCTTACTCCTGACCTTCTGGAATGCCGGTCGCCTGGAAAGCCTGACGCTCGTCGGGGTCATTTTGGTCAGCGGTTTGGCGCCCACCGGATTCATCGTCGCCAGTGGCACCCTGATCGGGTCTTTGCCCAACGCGGTCACACATGGGCTCGGTTCGAGCAGCGGGCACGCCGTAACCGCCTCTGTTGCCGCGTTGGCTGTGTTGTTCGGTTTGCAACAACTCGCCCCAACCGTCCGCATGTCAATGGGTCAGTCGCTGGCGCGGAGGGTCGATAGCTTGCTCCAGCAGCGGGTGATGGCGGCGGTGATGTCGCCGCCAGGCATCGCCCATCTGGAGGATCCAGTGCTGCAGAACCGGATCGGAATCGCGGCGCCGGGGCTGGCCGCTGGCATGTTCACGCCAGGAAGCGCGGCGGGTGCCCTGTCCGGCCGGATCGCGACCGCACTGCGCATCGCGGGAGCGACGGTTTTGCTTCTCGCCTACCACTGGTGGCTGGCCCTGGGCTTGTTGGCAATGGCGTGCTGGTATGGCTGGGAGTACCAGTATGTCGCCCGAAAGCTGGCCGATCAGCAGACCTCGTTGACCAAAGGCTTCAGCCGTGCCAACTACTATCGCGAGTTGGCGTTGAGTCCCGAGCCGGCCAAGGAGATCCAAGTCTTCGACCTGGGTCGCTGGCTGGGCGTCCAGTTCGCCGGACAGTGGGAGCAGGTTGCGTCCGGATACGCCCACAGCCTTGCCACCCAAGCCCGCAGAATGTACGGCTCGACAGCTGGCCTGATGCTGGCTGCCATGGGTGCCTACCTGCTCCTGGGCTGGGAATCATCTCGTGGCCTGGTCGGATTGGGCGAGATCGCCGTCTACGCCCAAGCCATCTACGGCGTCGTTCTTGGATTCGCCAACGCCGTCGGCCCGGCCGACGCCACCCTCTCGGCCTATGCGGCCGAAGGTTTCGAAGCCGCTGATGCGGCCATACGGTCTGTAACCGTCGAACCCAAAGCGGCCGGACAGAACTCTGAAGCACTGCCACGCGATGCGATTCGGTTCGAGGATGTCCGCTTTCGCTATTCGGCCGACCATCCAGAGGTTCTCAGCGGCCTCAGTCTGACCATTCCCGCTGGCCGCTCGTTGGCCATCGTGGGGGCCAACGGCGCCGGTAAGACGACCCTGATAAAGCTCCTCTGCCGCTTCTACGAGCCGACGTCGGGACGGATAACGATTGACGGCCATGACCTCGCGGAACTGGACCTTGCCGGGTGGCGGCATCGCATGACGGCCGTGTTCCAGGACTTCGTCCATTACCCGATGACGGCTTACGACAACGTCACTCTCGGTTCGCGGCCAGTCACTGCCAACGATGCAATGCTCGCCAGGGTCGCCGAGCGAGCGATGGCCACAGATCTCATCGATGAGTTGCCTCGAGGCTGGGCGACCCTGCTTTCAAAGGAGTTCAGCTCCGGAGTCGACCTCTCAGGCGGCCAATGGCAACGCATCGCCCTGGCCCGAGCCCTGCTTCGCGCCGAGCAAGGAGCTGGCGTGCTGATCCTGGATGAGCCGACCGCAGCCCTCGACGTGCGAGCCGAGGCCGAGCTCTACGAGCGATTCCTCTCCCTGACTTCGGGCTTGACCTCGATTGTAATTTCGCATCGCTTTTCGACTGTTCGCCAGGCTCAGCACATATGCGTGGTATCCGACGGAGCCCTGGTTGAAGAGGGATCTCATGACGAGCTGATGGAGCTCGGTGCCCGCTACGCGACCATGTTCCGACTCCAAGCCGCGCGCTTCGAGTCTGTGGACCAGACGGGCGAGCCGTGATCGACGCCGCCCAATCGATCTGGGTTCTCTATCGGATGTCGCTCGAGGCCGATTGGAAGGCCACTATTTGGTGGACCTCCTTGGCTATCGTTCAGCCACTTGGCATCTTCGCCTTCGCGCTAGGCCTGCGCGAGCTGGTGAACGGTGCCGAGCTGCACGACCCTTCGGCCTCCGCGGTCGGTGCCTGGACTCTGGCGCTTCTCGCCGCGGCCATGGTCTTCCACATGGTCCGATGGCAGGTGGACGGTATAACGCTCGGCGACAAGCACGCAATGCTGATGGATCGCCGGATTGTGGAGCTCAAGTCGTCCATACCCGATCTCCAGGCCCACGAGGACCCGGCCCTCCAGGCCGATCTCCACGCTCTCCAGGAAGCCCGCTTCTGGATGACCTGGGAGACCGAGGCGACCATCGGGGTCGTCTTCGGCTTTCTACAGTTGGTCGGCATGGGTGTGCTGATGTTCTCGGTCGAGCCGCTAGTGTTGCTCTTGCCCGTCTTCGTAGCGCCGAGTCTGTGGTTCAGCTGGCGGTCCATCCATAGCGACGAGAAGGCCCGCAGAGCCACATCCGAAGATATCCGCCTAGCCCGTGAGTGGGTCCGCCTGACCACCACCGCTGCAGCCGGCAAGGAGATCCGCCTCTTCGGCATGGCGGACGACCTACTGCGCAGACACTCTGAGGCCGCCACCAGAGCCAACCAGATTCGTGAGCGCTCGGAACACCGCGATGCCGCCTTTGCCGCACTAGGCTGGGCAATCTTCGCCGTTGCATACGCGATTGCGATAGTCCTTGTAGTCCAAAGTGCGGTGCGCGGTGCGATCCGTCCAGGCGACGTACTGATGATTGTCGTCCTGGGCACCCAGGCCAGCACGGTTGCCGCGCGAGGCGTATTCATGCTGCGCACCTTCGGCCGGATGGTGAATGGTGGAAAGCGCTTCCGAGCCCTCGAGGCGCGCGCAATGAACGGAGCTGCCCGCGGCGCTGTGTCCCGCCCGCCGTCAACGCTCAGCAAAGGCTTGGCTCTTGAGAACCTGGGTTTCCGCTACCCGGGCAGCGATGACTTTGCGCTGCGCAACGTCAATCTCCTGCTGCCAGCTGGCGCAGTCGTGGCGCTCATCGGGGAGAACGGAGCCGGCAAGACAACCTTGGTCAAGCTGATCAGCGGCCTATATCAACCGACCGAAGGCAGGGTTCG
>JBOHUQ010000010.1:0-12052 GCA_050734495.1 Candidatus Dormibacteraceae bacterium | reverse complement strand
CCGGAGAAGGTGCGCGAGATCGTCAAGGTCGCGCAGACCCCAATCTCGCTGGAGACCCCGATCGGCGAGGAGGAGGACTCGCACCTCAGGGACTTCGTCGAGGACCGCGAGGCGGTATCGCCTTCCGACGCAGCTTCGCTGACGATGCTCCACTCCGAGGTGGAGGACGTGCTCGACACGCTCACGCCCCGCGAGCGGCGCGTGCTGCAGCTCCGTTTTGGGCTCATCGACGGCCACCAGCGAACGCTGGAGGAGGTCGGCAAGCGCTTTGGGGTGACTCGGGAGCGGATCCGCCAGATCGAGGCCAAAGCCCTGCGCAAGCTCCGCCAACCCTCACGCGCGAAGAAACTTCGCGACTACTTCGAGTAGCCCGGCCTGCGGAGCGGCGCTAGACACCGGTTCACCGTCGATCAATGTGGCTCCGTCTGGCCGGTCGACAACGAGCTTGCGCTATTCGTAGGTGTACGAATCTCCGGGCTTGACCGCGTCCTGGTGAGCCCCGCGACGCCATCCTCGGCGTTGGGCAGCGGATAGCCGTGCCAGTGAATGGTGGTGGCAGCCGGCAGGTGATTGACCAGCGTCACCCGGAGGCGCTCGCCCTGATTGACACGGAGCTCCGGACCCGGGACGACACCGTTGTACGTCCAAGCGTCTAAGCCGTTGACACGGGCAACCTCGGCGGTCAGAACGAAAGATCTCACCGGTTGGGGGCCAGGTCGCTCGACGAGCTGGCTCATGGCCCTACCGGATTGCGGTCCGGCGGTGCTCATGTTGATGGCCTCGGGCAGCGGGTTGAGCCCTGACCCGACGCCGACGAAGGTAAGTAGGGCGATCGGCAGGGCGGGGGGGATACTGCCGGCCAGCCACCGTTTCGACGGGGACGAGGACCGCGGGCCTCGCCACCAGGGCGATCCCAAGCAGCAATGCTGAGACCACCTCGAGCACCGACGTGACGACACCCGCCAACCCACTCGAAGTCAGGAGCTGAAGGATGATGACCGTCGGATTGGTGCCCTGGATCGCGACGTTTCTTTCATCCGGCCCAAAGGGCAGCCCAACGGTCCGACTCAATGCCCAGACCGCGATGCAGCCGAGCGACGACGATCATCGCCGCCAACACAGAGCGCCTTGGTCGGACGACAGCGGTCACAGCAAGCGCCGCCTGCGCCGCTGCGGTCAGGAGGAATAGAACGCCGAAGGGCAGGTACTCCCGCAGGTGATCGGTTGCCAGAGAAGTGGATCGCAGCCGCACCGAGTGTCAACATCGCCGCCGGCACGACGACACCACGCCGATATCGCGGTAGGACCTGCAGTGCGCCTTTCCCGCCTGGCGTGGCCCGGATCGACGTTTCGACGGACCGGCCTGAATCCGTTGTCGTCGTGAAAGAATTGCCTCCCCTGGGCGTGGTGAAGGCGGCAAAACCGCAGGCTCATGACGCGACTCGAATCAATCGACGAGCCCACGAGGCATCGGGGATGGGCGTCCAGGACCAACCAGCAGAGGGGAAACCAGTACGTAGCTCAATAGGAGCCCGACCACGCCCGCCTCGACGATTGCCCCGGTCCAGATCGGTAGAGACCAGTGCACGCCCTTCAGAGAAGCGAGCGCGGCGAAGTAGACAGAGTAGGTGACCACCGGCATGACGAAAGCGAAGATCCGCAGCGAGGCAAGGTCTCCAGCTCGCGGCCGCAGCCCGAGGTTGAGCAGATCGACCAGCAACCCGGTCAGTGCGCCGAGCACCACCACCGAGAGGACTGGAGAGTTCGCGGCGAGCACGGCGCCGAGACCATCGGTGACGCCCAGGAGCACCGCGAAGGTTCCGAATGGAAGCCGCCAGCGCTTGACCGCAACCAGGACGACGCCCATCAGGATGGCGGACTGGATCAGGATGTCCGCCACTCCCGAGCCCCGGATGAAGTCGTCGCTGTTCGGGAGGTCAGCAAGGGAATGAACGATGGGATGGGCGTACTGGGTGAAGAAGACGAGGAAGGCCATGAGATAGGTGAGCGACAGGATGGCCGGCGCCATCACGACCCAGCCTCTCCGCACGTCAGATGGCGTCTTGAAACTGGCTGCCCGCAGCGGTCCGGTAACCATGAGCAGAGCTCCCAGCCCGAGCATGAGATGGGTCGGACTGAAGAGGGCCTCGATCGAGCGCTCGATGCCGAACAGGGCATGCCAGGTGAGGTCGAGGACACCCGCGACGGCGAAGATGCCTGTGCCCACCAACGAGAGTGCATAGCCGGCGGGAACCGTCAGCCTCCAGGGCAGGCCGGGTGCTCGGTTTCTGAGCGCGGTGATAACCAAGAACAGGGCCAAGCTGGCGTAACCGGAGTACAAGACTGCGTGCCAGGGCGTGAAGATCGTCTCCAGGCTGGCAATGTGGTTGTGCGCCCAGCCGTCCAGATAGACACCACCTGTGAGCCAGCCGGCCAGCAGGATCGCCAGACGGTCGTACCAGATGCCCGAAGGCCTTTCCGGGGTCGCTTGCGTATCCGGATGGTTGCCCGTCAAAACGTCATTCACGGGAGCTTGTTCTAACAGGGTGCCGCTGCTGCCGGGCCGGTTTGACATGCTGCTCTCCTCTGTGTTGCGGGGTGGAGGCGGCCGCGGTTGCCGTCTTCTGCGAGGTGGTTTCCGCGGACGCCGTTATCAACGAGGCGTTTTGCGCTCGAACGCCGACCATCGGCCCGGTGTCTGGACCGGGGGCCCAAGCGAAGATCGCCTGGACGGCGCCAGCAGCGACATGAGCGACGGCTTCATCGAGGACCCTCCTTGCCTGACTAGATCGATACTAGCTTCATGATGAGAGATCTGCTACAAATCGGGAAGTGAGTCATCTATTCCATATACTCGCGGTGTGGATCGCGACTGGACCGCTGAGGTCCTCGACCGGTGGGCGACGCTCAGCCCCAAGCTAGACATCGAGTCTTCTGAGGTGGTGGAGCGGATCGGCCGCATCGCGCTTCAATTCGGACGCTGGCACGACGAGGTCTTCGGCCGCCACGGCTTGAACCGAGGCGAGGTGGGCGTGCTCTACGCGCTCCGGGGGGTCGCGACCCCTCAGCGGCTCTCGCCGACCCAGCTCTCGCGCGCCTTGATGCTCTCCTCGGCGGGCATCACCAGCCGGCTCGACCGGCTCGAGCGCCGCCATCTGGTTGCGCGGCGCACCGATCCGGACGATCGCCGAGGCATCCTGGTCGAGCTCACCGAGCAGGGCTCCAAGGCCGCCGACGAGGCGGTGGTGGCGGGCGCGGAGGCGAGCGCACGGATGGTTTCCAGCCTCAGCCGCGACGAGCTCAAGACGTTGGGCCGTCTGCTCCGCAAGCTGCAGGCAGGGCTGGAGCCGGCCGGCGGACCAGGGATTGGCTGAGTGCGGTAGCGCGGTCGACGAGGTCCGCCGGATCGGCGTCTCGACGCGGCCCTCGAGCGCGGGTGGTGAATGTCCGTGATCGCTCCGGCCAAAGGGCCGGGGGGCCACGAAAGCGGTCAGCTCCGAACACTCACACGCCTCACGCTGACTCGAGCTTGGCGGCGGCGCTTGAATACGTTGAAGGTCCGGTACCTGGCCGCAATTGACGAAATGTGAAACACCCACCCTCCCGCGTTCCGTATAGCGGGTATCAGGCACATGGAGATATGGGACGAGCATGTTCTTCTTGAAAGGGCACGGCAGGGCGATGAGATCGCTTATGAGCAACTTCTCGTTTCCGTGGTCGAGCCCGCCCACAGACTCGCCTGTGGCTTGTTGCATGACTCGCACCTTGCCGAAGATGCGGTCCAGGAGGCAGCTGTGAAAGCTTGGCGCAGGCTCGGCAACCTGAGATCGGGAGCATCAATGCGCCCGTGGTTTCTGGGAATCGTTGCCAATCAATGTCGGGACTTCAGACGGGGACACTGGGGCCGGTTGATCACAAAGGCCGATGTAGATCTGCGCGTTGATCCTCCCGACGAGGAGGCCCTTCGTCGCATAGAGGTCAGGCGAGCCCTGGAGCGATTGAATCGCCATGACCGCTTGGTCGTGGTGCTCCATGTCTACCTCGAGCTGCCTTGGCCAGAGGTGGCGGTCGTCACAGGACTGACGGAGGCTGGCGCCCGCACCCGCTTTTATCGGGCCCTTGCAAAGATTCGACCTAGGGAACAGGCTCCGGTGACGGTATGAGCGAGTCACTGATCAGGAAGGACGTCGTCGATGCAATCGATGAGATCCGGAAGCCGCCAACAGCCGTGATTCCAGCTGTCATCGCCGCCATCCACTTAGAACACAGCAACTCAAAGGCGCCTCGAATCGCAACTGCCATTGCAGTCGTGCTGACGATCGGTGTGGTTTCAGCACTGTTCGCAGTGGCGTCCTTTCGGAACGCCAATACGGCAGGTTCCTCCCGATCGGTCCAAGCCGGCTCCGCCACCTGCGAGCTGCCTGTGCGCACAGATCAGGGTCCGGGTCTCCTCATGTATCCGTCCGGTTCGTTCCGTCCGGCCAGTTTGCCAGCCGCAGCAGCAACTGCGTACAACCCGGCCACGCACAGTTGGCTGGCCACCGAACCTCAGGGGATTTCGCCGGATGGGAAGTTGGTCGCGCTGCTTGACAACAAGAAGGGTCACAAGCAGACGCTGCGGCTGGAGACGTCCAGCGGCAAACTCTTGTATTCGCGTGACCTGGTCATGCGGATCCTGGGTTGGTCGTCGGATGGCAGCTTGCTTGTAACGACCGTCGACGCCCCCGCCCGTCTTTTGAGAATCAATCGAGACGGCCGCACCGATTGGATCGACCCGCTCTCGAACGCAACTACGATGTGGAGCTTCGCCGCCTTCCAGTACGTTTGGGGAGTCGCGCTGCCATACCCTGACGCTCATCCGGAGCGGGTGGTGGTCAGGCTCGACCTCTTGACCAGAACTGTCACGAACTGGTACGCGATGCCGCTTGATTCATTCAACGACAGCGGGGGCGGGCCGATTCTGGGCGTG
The DNA here is from genome assembly GCA_050734495.1 of Candidatus Dormibacteraceae bacterium. Classification (GTDB taxonomy): domain Bacteria; phylum Chloroflexota; class Dormibacteria; order Dormibacterales; family Dormibacteraceae; genus Palsa-870. The sequence continues at coordinate 7,083 of JBOHUQ010000010.1, read as the reverse complement.
ACCTCCGACGGTTATCCCATCGTTCCGCAGTTGAAGACAGATTCCCAATCTGCCGTATACGTCATCCGGTCAAAGGACACCGCTATACCTCTATATGTGAGCAGCGGCGACGAAATGACTCCTTCCTTGTTTTGGCCCTCGGACGCCACCAGCGGAAGTAAGGGGACTTGGGTGACGACGACCGACGGCGAGCTTTACCGGTCTTCAGGGGCAGGCTCGCTGGAGTTGGTCAACCTTCAAAGTGGATTGCATGTCCTTTCCCTCGGAGGAACGTGTCGATAACGCTCATTCGGAGGCGCCCCGCTCTTGATTCGAAACACGTGTTCCTCAAAATTACTGCACGGTCGCCGATGGAGCAACGTGCCGGAGTGTCCCTGAACTTCAGTTCCGTACTCCTTTAGGAACTACCGGGCCCGCCGTCGGCGCCGATTAGACGAAAGGAATCCCTATCGGCAGCATCCGGCCTTTACGTTGCCAAGGCGCAACCGTACAAGCCGTCGGGTAGCGCCACCTTTGCAGGTTTCCCAGAGAATCGTCTCGCCGAAGACGGCGTGAAACCAAACCGCCTTCGACTGCGTCCTTATTACGAGGGCAGATGCAACAGTTGGCATTGAGCAGGGCAGACCCACGCGAGGCGGACTTCGATTCGCTGATCGGCCCGCAATTCGAGGCCGGCTTCCGAACGGCGCTGGCCACATACCGGTCGCCTTCAGCAAGCCTTAGCCGGGCTGCTCGCCGAACTGACCTACCGGCCTGGCTGGCCCTCTACGCATCTCTCGCGAAAGGCACTTCGTCGCAGTCATTCGATCGCCTGGGGACGCCCATTCCTGAGCGTGCGTCTCGTGCAGCTGACCCAGCCGGCGCCAGGCTTTGAAGGCAGCCTCCTGCACGGCGTCGCGGGCTTCGTCGGGGTCCCGCAGCACGCAAAGCTTGCGGCTCCGATAAGCGACCAGGGGGTTTACCTGACCCAGGCTCCAGATGGCTCCGGGTTCATCACACGGCTTGCCCGTCCAATCGAAGGCGCCACGTGGTGGTCGCGATCCTGAAGCGAGGACAACGGTAGGGCGAGTTCAGAATGATGCACGCGGAGGCCATGGCCGCATTCCTCCTGGCCCTTCGCAACAGCGTGGCCTGGATCTCGACGCCTGGGGTGGCGAGCTGATCAAAGTCGTTCAACTCGCCACGTCCCCCGGAGCATGAGGCATGACCATTCGGCCGCATGACTTTCATGCGAGTGCGCCGAAGGCGACCGCATCCTTAACCTCGACCCTGTGCCGGCGGCAGAACAGTTCTCTGGTGCTGCTTGAATCGAGTCTTGGGTCCGGTGGCAACCGGTGAACCAGGTCGTAACGTCAGTTCTATGGCGAGCGGATCCGTCCTGCAGGCGCAGCACCTCCGAAAGGAATTCGGCTCGGTCTTAGCCGTGGATGACGTCTCGCTCGACATCCACCAGGGGGAGATCTTCGGTTTTCTGGGTCCCAACGGTGCGGGCAAGACGACCACGATCAGCATGGTTCTCGGGCTGACCCACCCCAGCGGCGGCACGGTGCAAGTTCTTGGGGAGAGTGTGTCGCCTGCCCGCAACAACGTGCTGCGACGCGTTGGCACTCTGGTCGGGACGCCTGCGCTCCTGATGCCGTTCTCTGCTCGGCAGAATCTGTGCTGCCTAGCCCTTCTTTACCCAGAGCTTTCGGCGCGTCGGGTTGACGACGTGCTCGGAGAAGTCGGGTTGGCCGAAGCGGCTGACCGGCCGGCGCGAACCCTCTCGACCGGAATGAGGCAACGCCTCGGCTTGGCTCTGGCCCTCCTCACCGAGCCGGAGTTGCTGATCCTCGACGAGCCGGCGAATGGTCTCGATCCAGCGGGCGTTCACGAGCTGAGAACGCTGTTCCACTCGCTGGCAGCCAGTGGCGTGACCATCTTTCTGAGCAGCCACCAGCTGCACGAGGTGGAGTTGCTCTGCAGCCGGGTCGCCGTACTGAACCGCGGGCGATTGGTTGCCGAGGGCTCGGTCGCCGACCTTGGCAGACACACCAGCGCGCGCGTGGCGATCACCACATCCGAGCCTGGCAAAACAGTTGAGCTGCTTCGGCTGCTCTCCGGCGCTCACGACATCACCAGCGTCGGCGACCGCGTCGAAGTCGCCGGTGTCCCGAGCGAGATTGTGCTCCAGCACCTGGTCACTCAGGGAGTGACGCCAAAGGAGGTCTCCGTGGTGCAACCAGACCTCGAGGCGACGTTCCTGCAGCTAACCCGTTCGGAGTCAGACGGATGAGTACGTTCCCGAGGATGGCGCGCATGGAGGTTGCGAAGCTGTTCGGCCGACCGCTGTTCAGCGTCGGTCTGGTCGTCCTCGCTGTGGTCATGGCCCTCTTCTACCTGCTGTTCTTCCTGTTTCGAAGCAATATCCCCGCCTCGGGCACGAGGTTCCTCTACTGGCCTGACAGCCTCATCTACGGTTTGGGCTACGCCTCCGGATACGCATCCTGGACCTCCTATGGCACCTATCTTCTGATCGTGCTAGTCGGCGTCGGCACCGCCCAGGAGTACAGCTGGCGGACCCTTCAACTCTGGCTCGGACACGGGATCGGCCGGCGTACCGTGCTCTGTGCGAAGTTCGCGGTTTCGCTGATCCCGGCCGTTGCGATCGTGGTGGCATGCCTCGTGGTGGTGGGTGCAGTCAGCGCCGTGTATTCGCTGGCGGATCACGGCACAGTAGCGGTCGGCAAGGTCCACGTCGACGCCCTGCTGCTGAGCGCACTTCGCACCCTTTTCTCCATGCTCCCTTACGCGGCATTGACTTTCCTCATCGCGGTGGTGACGCGGTCCACAGTCCTGGCGGTCGCCGGCGGTGTCGGATTCGTCGCCGTGATCGAGACCGCGCTACTTCAGACACTCCCTCACCTCGGCGGTACCCTAGACAGGGTCGTGCAGTTTCTACCGAGTGGGCTGTCGTCGGCTCTCAACGGTCAGAATGCCGCGATCGCAGGGGCCGCGCCGATCACCGCCGGTGACCAGCCATCGGCCCTTGTGGCTGCGATCGGCATCGGGATCTATACGGTGATACTCTGCGGCCTCGCGCTTCTGGTCTTCGAGCGCCAGGATCTGACCCAGGCTTAGAGGAGGCCTGTCACGGAGCGGTTCAGTGGGCTCGTAAGGCAGCTCGCCATCTCCTACGCAGTCACGACTGTGATCGCGCTCCTGCTAATGGAGGTCGTCGCGATCACGATTCTGTTCGTTGTGGTCAATCTTGAGCTGCCCAGCTTTATCGGCTATGGCCTACAACAGCAAGCGATTCAGGTGTCGCCGTTCTTCGTGCACGGCGCACCTGATCGGCTGGCCATCGACCGCTGGGCCCACCTGCCCAACTTCGCCGCAGGCGGCACGAGCGATGCGGGCTATCTGACCATCACTGACGCACAGGGAACCGTCATCACCTCCGTTGGCAAGGCGCCGGTGCCAACAGGTCTCCAGCTCGCCGACCGGCTGTCCTCAACTCCGGCGTCTGATCTGCGTCGGGTTCTGGCTGGAGGCACGGGCGATCAGGTGATGGTGGGCCATCAATCGGACGGATCGCTGATCGTGATCGTGCCGATCAAGGCTGCCGACGGGCACATAGAGGGTGCGCTGATCCAGATGGTCAGCGACCTGGGAGCGTCCAATCGCTTTTGGATCGGCGTCTACGGGCTCGGGGTGATCTTGCCGACAGCACTCATCGTCGTCGTATTCGCGGCCATCGCCGGCACCATTTTCGGGTTGATGACGGCGAGGAGACTCAGCCGCCGGCTCACGAGACTGTCGACGGCGGTTGACGGCTGGAGCCGGGGCGACTTCTCAAAGCTTGTCGAGGATCGTTCTCCTGACGAGATTGGCCAGCTCGCAGCCCAACTCGACCGTATGGCAGAGCGCCTGCGCGACCTGCTCGACGTTCGGCAGGAGATGGCTGCCGTCGACGAGCGCAACCGCCTCGCCCGTGACCTACACGACAGCGTGAAGCAGGAGATCTTTGCGGTCTCCATGCAGCTGAGCACCGCGAAGGTGCTGCTGACGAGCGATCGTGAAGCTGCGGCAAAACATCTGGCCGAGGCAGCACGCCTCGTTGACGAGGTGAAGGGTGAGCTGACAATGCTGGTGCGGCAGCTCCGACCAGCCGTCCTCGCCGGCGCGGAAAAGGTCCGCTCACTAAGTGACTACGCCGACGATTGGTCGAGGCAGACGGGCATCCCGGTTGATGTTCGCCTGGAGATGGAAGAGCCGCCGTCTCCGGACATTGAGCAGGCTCTGTTTCGGATCGTGCAAGAGGGACTCTCCAACGTGGCTCGGCACAGTGGCGCCTCCCATGTTCGCCTGCACCTGCAGTCTGGCCGACGGCTTGTGACCCTGACCATCGCCGATGACGGCAGCGGGTACGATCCGGCGAGTGGTAACGGCCCCGGCGTTGGCCTCCAATCGATGCGAGAGCGCGCCGAGGCCATCGGTGGGGACCTGGTAATCGAGAGCGTTGGCGGAAAGGGCACGACTATCACGGTCCGTCGTCGCCGATGACAGACCCGATCAGCATCCTCATCGCCGACGACCACGCGATCGTGCGCCAGGGTGTGCGTGCGTTCCTGGAGACTAAAGAAGACCTGGTCGTTATTGGCGAGGCGGAGTCGGGAGACGAAACCGTCCGGTTGGCGGCTGAGCTGGCCCCGGACGTGGCGCTGATCGACCTCGTGATGCCAGGCATGGATGGGGTGGAGGCGATGCGGCAGGTGAAACGGGTCAGTCCCCACACCCAGGTGATCGCCCTGACCTCCTACCACGAGGACGAGCACATCTTTCCGGCGCTCCGAGCCGGCGCATTGTCGTATGTCCTCAAGGACATCCGTCCTGAGGAGCTGGCGGATACCGTTCGCCAGGCGGCGAGAGGAGAATCCGTCCTGCATCCCCGTGTGGCTGCCCGAGTAGTGCAGGGTCTTCGCGGCAGCGCTCAAGAGGATGCGAGCCTGTTCCTCGAGCTGACCGAGCGGGAGCTGGAGGTGCTGCGCCTCATAGCAGGGGGGATGTCCAATGCCGCGATCGCCGAGAAGCTGTTCATCAGCGAAAGGACGGTCAAGGGTCATGTCAGCAACATCCTCGCCAAGCTGCATATGCTCGATCGCACTCAAGCTGCGGTCTACGCGTGGCGCGAAGGCCTCGTTCGACGTGATCCCTAGGCAGCTTGGGGCCGGGCATTCGCGAGCCGATCTCCCGGATGTCCTGCGACCGCTGGCTCACCGGTAGACGCGGAGCTGATACAACCGTATAGTTGTATCGAGGTGACAGTGCAGATCGCGCCGCCGGACTTCGACCGCGAGTTCGCCGCCCTCGCCGACCACACACGTCGCGACATCGTCCGCCGCGCGATCAGCGGCGAGGAGGGCGTCCTCGAGCTGGCCAGCCATTACCCGATGAGCTTCGCGGCGGTCCAGAAGCACGTCGCGGTTCTCGAGCGTGCAGGCCTGATCACGAAGCAGCGCATCGGCCGCCGCAAGGTCGTCCGCACCAACCTCGAGGCGTTGCTCGTCGCGCGCTGCCTGCTCGACCAGTACGAAGAGCTGTGGCGGGCTCGGATCGACCGCATGAACGAGCTGATCGCCGAGACCGCCGGCGCCATCCACGGCGTGGAGACAAGGAGAGCAAACGATGACCGTCACCGCGGTCCGCAAGGATCCCCAGAGGCTCACGCTGACCGTTGAGGCCGAATTCGATGCATCGGTCGAGCGCATTTGGCAGCTGTGGGCTGATCCGCGCAAGCTCGAGCTTCGCCGGCCTGGGGAGTGTGGGCTGATCCGGGCGACAGCCCGATTTGGACGGCGTTGAACACGAAGCCCAAGTACGTGGCATCGACGACACTCACCGACCCGCGCTGGGCGGACACGACCGTTCTCTCCGGTGACCTCGCCGCGGCCATCGGCGAGCTGAAAGCCAAGCCGGAGGGTGAGCTGCAGGTGCACGGCAGCGGCAGCCTGGTCCGCTGGCTGTTCGACAACCAGCTTGTCGACGAGATCATCCCTGCTCACCTATCCCGTGGCCGTCGGCCAGGGCACGCGCCTATTTCGCGACACCGGCCCGGACACCGCGCTTGAACTGGTCGAGTCGCGCGCCACCCCCGGCGGGGTGACCATCCAGGCCTACCGCCCCGCCGGGCGCCCGCGGTATGCGACGGGCACGCCCGACTGAAGGCTGGGCCTGCGACCGTGAAACTGACGACCACCGCGCAGGTCTCCGTTGACGGAGTGATGGAGGGGCCGGGCGGGCCGGACGAGGACGTGCGTGGCAGATTCGAGCGCGGCGGATGGGCGCACTTCGACAACGAAGCCAGCACGGTCATGGACGAGATCTACCAGCGCGCCGAGGCGTTCTTGTTCGGCCGCAGGACGTACGTGAGCTTTGCGGCTCCTGGGGAACGTGGGATGATCGACAGCCAAGCGGGGAGGGGAGCTGCAGGTGCACGGCAGCGGGCGCCCTGTTCCGGTGGTTGCTCGACCACGACGTTGTGGACGAGGTCACCCTGTTCATCTTCCCCGTGGTCGTCGGCCAGGGCATGCGGCTGTTCCCTGACATCGGCCGGGACAGGGCGCTTGAACTGGTCGATTCCCGGTCCACCCCGAAGGGGGTGACGATCCAGGTCTACCGGCCCGCCGGGCGCCCCCTGTATTCAAACGGGTACGTCCGACTGAAGCACGTGACATAGGTGCCGCAGTCCGTGAGAGTCGATCATGGGGTGCGGGCCGCAGGGTAGACAGCTGGCGCCCGCCGGGCCCCTACTTTTGGTCCCCCGAAGACGCCGGAACTGGCCTTTTAGTGGCCGGTTCCGAGTTCAGACTACTCTCGGACCCCCCTGCCAGAAAGTCTTCCGCTAACCTCCTGACGGAGCCGGCGTAGCTCAGCTTGGTTAGAGCAGCGGTCTTTTAATCTCGCGCTCCGGCTTTGAGCTCGAATTAGCCCCAAAACGGCCTTATTAGCAGCGGATTTCAATCCGCCGCGCCGCCGTCCTTTTTGACGATGGCGCACCGGATTCTACACGGCTCCCGACGGTGCTACAAGGGGGTTGGCGAC
>JBOHUQ010000009.1:0-12464 GCA_050734495.1 Candidatus Dormibacteraceae bacterium | reverse complement strand
GGCGGAGGCTCAGCCCGCCGCGTAATCGGCCGTCTCTCGCGCGGGGTCAACCGAGTGCCCGCGCGGCGGCTCGGCGTACATCGCATCGATCTGAGGCTTGTACTTCGCGTGGATCACCCGCCGCTTGAGCTTCATGGTCGGCGTCAGCTCTTCCGACTCGGACGACCACTCGCTCGGAAGGATCGTGAACCGCTTGAACTGCTCGACACGCGAAAGGTGGGTGTTGGCGACGGTCAGGGCGCGCCGCACCTCATCCACGACCGCCGCGTCCTCGACGAGCTCCGCCATCGACGCTGCGGCGATCCCGTGCGCCCTCGCCCAGGCCGGCGCGACCTGCGGATCCAGCACCACCAGGACGGAGATGAACTTCTGCCCGTCCCCGATCGCCACCGCCTGCCCGATGATCGGGCTCGACTTGGCCAGGGATTCGAGGTTGGCCGGCGAGATGTTCTTCCCGGCCGAGTTGATGATCAGCTCCTTCTTGCGGTCGATGATCCTGTACTGACCTTTCGGCCCCGCCTCCGCGATGTCCCCGCTGTGCACCCAGCCGTCAGCGTCGACCATCTCCGCGGTTTTCGCGGGCTCGCGGTAGTAACCCATCATCACGTTGCCGCCTCTCACCAGCAGCTCGCCGTCCTCGCCCAGCCGGATCTCGACGCCTGCGATCGCCCTCCCGATCGACGGCGCCTGATGGTCGTCGTGCGGAACCGCGGAAGCCGGCCCGGTCAGCTCGCTCATTCCCCACACCTCGTAGAGCGGCATGCCGATCGCTGCCCAGAACTCGTGCACCTCGGGCCGGCAAGGCGCGGTCGACGTGACGGCCAGCGTGCATCGATCCAGGCCGATCTTGGAGCGCAGCATCGTGAACAGTGGCTGGGCACGCTCGACCAGCGAGGCGAGCTCTTCCGGCACCGGCTTGCCCTCTCGCCCCAGCCGGGACGCCGAGATGGCGGCCGAGAGGGCTCCCTGCGCCATCTGCCGCTTCGCCTCATCAGGCTCGGCCGCAATCCCGGTCTGCAGACCCGCCATCAATTTTTCCCATACCCGAGGCACGCCGACGAACTCGGTCGGACGGGCCGCCACCATACAGGAGAGGAGCTGGTTGATGTCTGGGCAGAACCAGACCTCGTGTCCGAAAAAGATGCCGCCCCACTGCGAGGTGAACCGTTCCGATACGTGCGCAAGGGGCAGATAGCTCACCAGCGTCTGGTCGGCGAGCGTCCAAAAACGTCCGATGGATTCGAGCGTCCATGCGATGTTGTAGTGCGAGTAGACGACACCTTTCGGCGGCCCCGTGGTACCCGACGTGTAGATGAGGCTGATAGTGTCCTCTGGCCCGACCGCTTTCCAGGATGACACGAAATCATCCGGCGACTTCGCGTACATCTCGCGCCCATGAGCCACGAGCGAAGACCACGACAACACGCCCTCCGGTGCCTCGCCCTTGATCAGGATGATGTGCTTCAGGTGCGGCGTTGACGCCCGGACGGATTGGAATTTCTCGAGGAAACCCTCGTCTTCCAAGAACGCAACCGTGGCCTCCGAGTGATTGGCGACGTACTCGACCTGCTCAGGCGCGAGTGTGTTGTAGACGCTGATCGCCGCTCCGCCAGCGTGCACGATGCCCAGGTCGGCGATCACATGCTCCGGGACGTTGCGGGCCATGATGAGGCCGAACTGTCCCGGGCCGAAGCCCAGAGAACGTAGCCCAAGGGTCACCGCCGCAACCTCGTCCCGGTAGCCCTTCCACGTCAGGGTGCGCCAGTCTCCGTTCTCTTTCCAGTGAAAAGCCGTCCGGTCACCCCACCTCGCGACGGCGTCCGCGAACAGGGTGCAGACGGTCTTTCCGGAGACTGTTTTGTCGATGTCGGCGCGTTCGGCGATGGCGTCCATGGCTGGGAATACACTACGCGTTGGTGGGGCGCGTTTGATCTACGTGAGATCGCGCCGGTCGATTGTGACGCTGGGAGCTGCGGGGCTTGCATGCGCGCTGACCTTTGGGGTCCTGGCGGCGCTCGCCGTGGTCGCGCAGGTGTGGCCCGCGGGCCTTGCCCTTGGCGTGGGCGCACTGGGCGGGGCCGCGCTCGGAGCCTGGGCCGGCTGGGGCCTGGCGACCTGGCCCGCGGGAAAGCTCGGACTGTTCCGCGACCGCCTCGTGGTGATCCAGGGCCGGCACGAGATGCGCGCTGTGTGGTCGCTCATGGAGACGGTCACCCTCTCTGAGCCGGGCGCGTGGCCGCACGTGCGCCTCACCGACCGCCTCACGTTCAGCTTCACGAACGAGCCTCCCCTCACCTTCAAGCCCGCCCAGTTCGGCCTGGACCCGCCGGCCTGCCGGGATCTCATGATCCGGCTGCGCGACGACTCCCGGCTGCGGGCCCGCCTCCCGGAGTTCGACTCGGTGCGCGACCTGGCCATCTCGCCGGTCGTGGCAGGTGAGCTGATCGAACCGCGACTCTAGCGGAGCGCCAGCGATCATGATCGCTTCGGTGAAAGCTCTCGCCGGCCGGGACTTCCTCGACATAGCAGACCTGAGCGCCGAGGAGCTGCGTCATGTGCTGGAGTTTGCCCGGGGGATCAAGGGCGGCCGGTGGTCGCAAAGACCCTTGCAGGGCCGGCACATCGCCATGCTCTTCCAGAAGCCATCTCACCGCACCCGCGTTTCCTTCGAGGTGGGCATCGCGCGCCTGGGCGGGACCTCCACGACGCTGTCCGAGCAGGACGTCCAACTCGGCGTCAGGGAGACGGTTGCGGACGCCGCGTGTGTGCTCGATCGCTACGTGGATGGGGTCGTCGCCCGACTCCGCACTCACGCCGACCTGCTCGAGCTCGCGGCATCTTCCGCCAAGCCCGTCATCAACGGCCTCACCGACCGGTCACACCCCTGCCAGGTGCTCGCGGACCTGGTCACACTCGAAGAAAAAAGAGGCCGGCTGTTCGGACAGCACGTCGTCTACGTCGGCGACGGCAACAACATCGCCGCCTCGCTGATCGAAGCCTCGGCGCTCGCCGGCTTCCGGCTCACCGTGGTGTCGCCGGACGGCTACCAGCCGAAAGGCGATGTGCTCGAGCGGGCGCGTAGCATCAGCCAACAGCCGCTCCAGGTCGAGCTCACGAGCCGTCTGGCCGGACTCGACGATGCAACGGCGATCTACACCGACGTTTGGACTTCGATGGGACAAGAGAGCGAGAGGGAGGAACGGGCCAAGGCGTTCGCGCCCTACCAGGTGAACCAGGCCGTGATGGATGCCGCGCCCGGCGCGGTATTCATGCACTGCCTGCCGGCGCATCGCGGCGAGGAGGTCACCGATGAAGTCATCGACGGCCCGCGCTCGGTCGTCTTCGACCAGGCGGAAAACCGGCTCTACGCGCAGATGGCGATCATGGCGGAGCTGTTCGGAGGCGAGCAGTGAACCAGTTCCTCCAGCAGCTGAACCTGGTCCTCCGGCACCTGAGCATCGTCGAGGTGCTGGACGTCGCGGTCGTCGCGGTGATCCTCTACCTGCTGCTGCGCCTGCTCCGCGGGACGCAGGGCACGCAGATCGTGGTCGGGCTCATCCTGCTCGCGGTCATCGGCGTAGTCGCCACGCAGTTCAACCTCATCCTCCTGTCGTGGCTTTTCCGGAACGCCACCTCCTACATCATCATCGCGATCATCGTCATGTTCCAGCCAGAGCTGCGCCGAGTGCTCGACCAGCTTGGCCGCATCGGGCACCTCGGCCGCCCGCTCTCGGGCTACAACACGCGGTTGTACAGCCAGGCCATCTCCGAGGCGATTCGCGCCACCGAGCGCCTCAGCATGAAGAAGATCGGCGCACTGATCGCGCTGGAGCGCGAGGTGGGGCTGGAAGATTACGCCGCGACCGGAGTTCGCATCAATGGCGAGATTTCCGCCGAGATGCTGCAGTCGATCTTCTATCCCAACTCCCCTCTCCACGACGGAGCGGTCATCGTGCGAGGCAACAAGATCATCGCTGCGGGCTGCCTCCTGCCTCTGCCTGAGGAAGGGGTGGTCCGGGAAAGGCTGGGCACTCGCCATCGCGCCGCGCTGGGGCTGTCGCTGGCATCCGACGCCCTGGTCCTCGTAGTCTCAGAAGAGAGTGGCAACATCTCGGTGATAGAGGAAGGAAAGATCACCCGCAACCTCGACGCTGACGGGCTCCGCCGCCGCGTCAGCTTAAAAATTCCGTCGACCTCGAACGGGAACGGGTTCCTGAGGTTCCGCAGGTGAACCTGATCACCGACGACTGGCGACTCAAGCTCCTCGCTGTCGGGCTCGCCGTCCTGATGCTCGCGGCTGTGGCGTTTTCACAGAACCCGCCCCAGACCAGGACCTTCAGTGTTCCGCTCAGCTATACGGTAGGTCCCGACCTGGTGATCATCGACGCGCCGACGAAAACCTTGGTGACGGTGAATGGACTGGCGGACCTGGTCGGGTCGATGACCGCCGAACGCATCCAGGCTCACGTTGACGCGACCAAGGTCAGTCCGGGAGGGGACGTCAGGCTCAGCGTGGTGGCGACCTCCCTCGTGAATGGCGTCACCGCCCAGCAGCCATCGCCCTTCACGGCGAACATCGACCGGCTGAGCGTCGACACCCTCACGGTCCAGCCGGTCGACCATGCCACCCCAGGTTGGGAGGTGACGAAGTCCGAGGCCCTGTGCCCGGCGAGCCCGTGCGTCGTGCACTTCAGCGGCCCGGCCAGCTGGGAGGTGAACCTGAAGGCGGTCGCGATTTACAACAGCCCGATCGAGAACAGCACCTACGACATCCCCACCTGGGGGATCACGCTGCAGCAGGGCAGCACCACGCTCGACCCGTCCAAGTTCTTCCAGACCCAGCCCATCTCGAGCCTCGATGTCAGCAGCGTCAGCCTGCACATCGAAGCCCGCACCGGCACCACCAGCCGGTCGGTCGCGCTGGTCGATTCGGCACCGACTCACCCGCCCCCGGCCGGCTACCACGTGACCGGGGTCGTGGTCGCCCCGGTGACCGTGGTCCTGACGGGCCCGGCCGACAAGCTTGCCCTGGTCGAGAACCTGTCGCTGCCGCCCGTCGACCTGAGCAACTCGACCGCGAACACCACGTTCAAGCTCCAGATCCCGTTCCCCAGCGGCATGTCGGGGTCCGTGGCGGTCGCCAAGATCACCTACCTGATCTCAGCCAACCCGGTAGTAAGCCCCACCCCCTAAAAACTCACCTCCCCGCTTGCGGGAAGGTTCGGCGCGTAGCGCCGGGTGGGGCGGGTACCGCCCAGAAACCGGTCCCGATCTGTAACCTGACCCCACTTCCCGCCGTTCATCTCAGCACCGACCGAATCCTTATCGCCTTCCAGGAGTTGTAGTAAAGAAATGTGCGGAATCATCGGTTACCTGGGCGATCGCGAAGCCACCCCGATCTTGATGGAGAGCCTCAAGCGGCTCGAGTACCGGGGCTACGACTCGGCCGGCGTGGCCGTCCTGGAGCTTCCCAAAGCAGGGCAGGCTGTCCACACGAGCCTCACCAAGTCGGAGCAAAAGGTCGACACCCTGATCCAGAAGCTCGAGGCGGACATGCCCACCGGGCACCTGGGGATCGGCCATACCCGTTGGGCCACCCACGGTAAACCGACTTACATCAACGCCCACCCGCACACGGACTGCCACGGCAAGATCTTTGCGGTCCACAACGGAATCATCGAAAACTTCGCCGAGCTGAAGGCAGAGCTCCAGGCGCAGGGCCACGAGTTCACGTCGGACACCGACACCGAGGTCGTGCCCCACCTCATCGAGGCCAACTACAAGGGCGACTTCCTGGCCGCGGTGCGCGCCGCCCTGAAACGAATCCACGGCGCATACGCCCTGGCGATGTTCTCCACCGACGACCCCGAGCTGCTCATCGGCGCCCGCCTCAATGCGCCGCTCGTCGTCGGCCTTGGCGACAACGAGTACTACATCGCGTCGGACATCACCGCGATCATCCCCTACACCAAGCGCGTGCTCGTGCTGGGCGAGGGAGAGGTCGCGGCCATCACTCCGCTCGGCGCCGAGGTCTCCAGCCTCGACGGCACCAGCGTGCAGCCCAAGCTGATCCAGGTCGATTGGGACGTGAGCCAGGCCCAGAAGAGCGGCTTCGCGCACTTCATGCTCAAGGAGATCCACGAGACCCCGGAAGCGGTCGCCAACGCGATGCGCGGCCGGCTCAGCGACGACGGCCTCGTTTCCTTCCGCGAGTTCGACGTCAGCGACGAGCATCTGAGGTCATACGAGGAGGTCCTTCTGCTCGGCATGGGAACGTCGCGCCACGCCGCGATGGTGGGCGAATATCTCATCGAGGACTGGGCCGGCATCCAGGCCCGTTCCCAGGACGCCTCCGAGTTTCGCTACCGCCGGCCCACCTTCGGTCCCAAGACCCTCGCCGTCGTGCTGACGCAATCAGGCGAGACCGCTGACACCCTCGTCGGGCTGCATCGCGCCAAGGAGCGCGGCGCCCTTACGGTCGCGGTCACCAACGTCTTCGCAAGCTCGGCCGCACGCGACGCCGACGGCGCCATCTATCTGCATTCCGGGCCCGAGATCTCCGTGGCGTCGACCAAGACGCTCGCCGCCCACATGGTGAGCCTGTCCCTGCTCGCTCTCCGGCTCGCGACTGTCAAGGGCCGCGTTTCACTCGAGCGGCGGCGCGAGCTGGTGGCGTCGCTGAGGGCGCTGCCGGGTCAGATCGACGAGCTCGTGGGGCGTGAGAAGGAGATCGCGGAGCTCGCGAAGCGCTACAGCCGCTATCGCAACTTCATGTACTTCGGTCGGGGCCTCAGCTACCCGGTGGCACTCGAAGGCGCATTGAAGTTGAAGGAGATCTCGTACCTGCACGCGGAGGGCACGACCGGGGGCGAGCTGAAACACGGCCCCATCGCCCTGCTCGACGAGGAGTTTCCAGTGGTCGCGATCTGCACGGCGAGCCCGACCAAGGACAAGATGGTCAGCAACGTCCACGAGATCGCGGCCCGCAACGCGCCGGTGCTGGCCCTCGTGACCAAAGGCGACCACTCGCTCGACGGCGTCGCCGCTGACGTCTTCGAGATGCCGGAGGCAGAAGAATCAATGGCAGCCATCCTGAACACGGTGATGCTCCAACTCTTCGCCTACCACGTGGCAACCGAACTGGGCCAAGACGTGGACCAACCAAGAAACCTGGCCAAGAGCGTCACGGTCGAGTAGTCCCCCTCTCCGCGCAGGGTCGGGGGGAGAGGGCGGTGGAAGAACGCCACAATGGTGTGAGTGCAACGAATTGGCGTTGACGCCGTCTCGGTGGACCGTGTCGAGCTCGCCGTCCGCCGCTCCGGCGCCGGCTTCCTGAACAAGGTGTACACGCCCGCCGAGCAGGCCTACTGCGCCGGCAACCCCGACCGCCTGGCCGGCCGCTGGGCCGCCAAAGAAGCCGTCATCAAGTGCTTCGACGGCACCGGAATCTGCTTCCCACGCAAGCGTATCGAGGTGCTCCCCGGCTCCCACGGGGCCCCACGCGCCCGGCTCCTCGGCGACCACCGCGGCGCCCGCCTCGAGGTGAGCATCACTCACCACAGCCGCCTCGCCGTCGCCACCGCGCACCTTGAGATGCCGGACCTGGTCGGTGATCTCCTGCCCGCCCCGGAGGCCGTCTCGCTGCCAGAGCGCCCCCGCGCCGCTCACAAGGGCACGTTCGGGACCGCGATCGTGCTGGCGGGCAGCCTGGGATTCACAGGCGCGGCCTACCTCGCCTCGACGGCGGCGGCGAGGACCGGCGCCGGCCTCGTCAAGCTGCTCGTCGCCGACACGATCTACCCCATCCTTGCCGCGAAGTGCACCGAGGTCATGGCGACGCCGGTGCAGGAGGTCGCACCGGGCGCGGTCGGCCACGCGGCCTCCGACTCGATCCTTCGCCAGATGTCGAGCGCCGAGGTCGGCGTGGTCGGGCCCGGCCTGGGGAGGGACAGCTCGACCTGGCGCCTCGTGCTCGACCTGGCGTTGCACGCGAGGTGCCCGCTCGTGATCGACGCCGACGGACTGAACGCCCTCGCGGACTCCCCACGATCGAAGGGCAGGCTGGCGAAGAACCGCGTCCTCACACCGCATCCTGGCGAGCTGGCCAGACTCACAGGCAAGACCGTCGAAGCCCTGGAGGCGGACCGCCATGCGTCGGCGCGCAAAGCTGCGAAGGAATGGGGCGCAGTGGTGGTGCTGAAAGGCGCGCACACCGTGGTCGCGCACCCGGACGGAAGGCTCAGCGAGGATCCACACGAGGTTCCGGCACTCGCCACCGGCGGAACCGGCGACGTGCTTGCCGGCATCATCGGCGGGCTGATCGCGCAGGGCTCCGACCCCTTCTCGGCCGCGGTCACGGCCGTGTACATCCACGCCGCCGCCGGCAGGCGCATCTCGCAGCGCCTCGGCGACTCGGGCCTCCTGGCGAGCGACCTGCTGATGGAGATCCCGATCGTCATGAACGTGCTTCGCCAGGGCGGCCTCTGACGACCTCACCTTCGCTGCGGTGGGCCGACATCGACCTCGGCGCTCTCGCAGGCAACTGCGCGCGCATCCTCGCGCACCTGCCGAAGGGAACGCGCCTGGTGGCTGTCGTCAAGGCGGGTGGCTACGGCCACGGCGCGCTTCCCGCGGCGAAGGCGGCGCTGAGCAGCGGAGCGACCGGCCTCGCGGTCGCCACGATCGAAGAGGCCCGCGAGCTCGGCGCGCTCGTGCCACCCGAGGACATCCTGGTGATGGGCGGGCTCACGGTCGAACAGGCGCGTGCGGCGGCCACTGGCGGCTGGTGCGTGGCGGTCTCAACCCGCGACCTGGCGTCCGCGCTCGGCGACGCTGACGAGAAGGTGGCGGTCCACTTGAAGATCGACACGGGGATGGGCCGCTTCGGGTGCCCGCCGGAGGATGCGCCGGCGCTGGCCCGGTTCATCGATCAGACCCCAGGGCTGCGCCTCGCCGGCACGTGGACTCATTTCGCATCGTCGGATTCCGACGACGCGATGACGAGGCGTCAGTTCGATCTCTTCACCCAGACCCTCGAGAGCTTCGACGTCGATCCCGGCCTGCGCCATGCCTGCAACTCGATGGGCGCCTACCACCACCCGGACTTCGCCCTTGACGCGGTGCGCTGCGGAATCGGCACATACGGTTGTGAATGGCCGGGCACCGAACCCGTCCTGGCCTTGCGCTCCGTGGTCACTCTCGTCAAGACAGTCGGGGCCGGCGCTACCGTCGGGTATGGCGCGACGTGGAAAGCCACCGGCAAAACGAGGGTGGCGACGGTTGCGATCGGATATGCGGACGGGGTGCACCGGGCGCGCTCGAACCACGGCCAGGTGCTCGTCCGAGGCCGGCGCGCGCCGCTCATCGGAGTGGTCAGCATGGACGCGATCACCCTCGACGTCACCGACATCCCGGGCGTCCAAGTGGGCGATGTCGCGACGCTGATTGGGGCCGACGGCGAGGAGCGGATCACCGCCGAAGAGGTGGCCGGGTGGTCCGGCACCATCTCCTACGAGGTGCTGACCAGCCTCGGCCCACGCGTCGAGAGGCGCTATTCGGAATAGCCACCACCCCCTTGCGATTCCAGATGGCGCAAGGCAGGTGACCCTAAACTGGCACTACTGATGGCGGAGAGTCCCGCACAAACTGCCTTCGCGGAAGAGGCATTGACACATCTCGACACCCTGTACCGAGGCGCGCTCCGGCTCACCCGTGACCCGGACCAGGCGCAGGACCTGGTACAGGAGGCGTACCTGCGCGCCCTGCGCTACCAGCACAGCTACCAGCAGGGCACGAACATGAAGGCCTGGCTCTTCGCGATCATGCGAAACCTGTTCTGGGACCGCTTCAAGGGATCGCGCAAGGAAGACGTGAGCCTGGACGACGTGGGCGAGTTCGTCCTTTACGAGAAGCTGCGCGACGAGGGAGCCCGGCCGGAGGCCGACGTCCTCGATAAGCTCGCCGCCTCGGAGGTCGTGAAAGCAGTCGAGACCCTCCCTCCCCTGCACCGAGAAGTCGTCCTGCTGGTCGACGTGGAAGGCTTCTCCTACAAGGACGCTGCGCAGGCGCTGGGCGTGCCGATTGGGACAGTGATGTCCCGGCTGCACCGCGCCCGCCAGCAGCTCCAAAAATCCCTCTATGACTATGCGGTCGAATCCGGTATCGTCCGCGGCAGCGACGGGCACCCGGTGGCGCAGTCGTGAAAGGAAAGGGAAGCCGATGAACTGCAAGGAGTGTGCGGACAAGCTGGATCGCTTCGTCGACCGCGAGCTGAACTCGACGGAGGTCCTCGAGCTCCAGCTGCACCTCGAAAGCTGCCCCGACTGCCAGGAGCACTACGAGTTCGAGGCCGAGCTCAAGCGGCTGGTGCGTCACTCGTGCGATTGCGACACGCCGCCCGCGTTTCGCGAAAAAATGCGCCAGCTCCTGACCTAGGTTGAGCACCCCGGCGCAACCGCCACCGGCCTCCAGGGCGCCGTGGTGGTTGATCGGGGCGTTCGTCGTCAACACCCGGCTGAGAACCTGACCCGCGTCGCAGCCCCTGCATAACCCCGCCCAGCGGTGGCAGGCCGCTCGCCTGTACGTCATCACTCCGGACCAGCCGCCGGACCAGGTCGTCGGCATCGCGACCGCGGCGGCGCGCGGGGGCGCCGACATCGTGCAGCTGCGCCACAAGAGCCTTGCGCGCGGCGAGCTTCTGCAGCTCGCGCGGCGGGTCCGAACGGTTACCGTAGCCGCCGGCGTTCTGTTCGTCGTCAACGACCACCTCGACATCGCGCTGCTGAGCGAGGCCGATGGCGTGCACCTGGGGCCGGACGATCTCTCCATCGCTTCCGCACGCCGCGTGGCCGGAATCCGGCTTGTCATCGGCGCGTCGGCGTCGAGCCCTGAGGCGGCGCGCGCGGCGATCGCCGGCGGCGCCGATTACCTGGGGAGCGGGCCGGCCTTCGCCACTCCGATCAAAACCGAGAAGAAGGTCATCGGGGCCCAGGGCGTGGCCGCCATCGCCGCGGAAGTTGGGCCGGGGGTGCCTGTGTTCGCGATCGGCGGCATCGACGAGTCGAACGTCGGCCAGCTGATCGCGGAAGGTCTGCGGCGCGCGTGCGTCATCCGAGCGGTCTCGAGCGCACCTGACCCCGAACAGGCCGTGCGGCGCCTGCGTGCCATGCTCAATGGCTGAATGAAGGTCGAAGGTCTCGGCGAGTTCGGGCTGCTCGAGCGGATCAAGCCCTATCTCTCCGCGCACGCCGGACAAGACGACGCCGCGGTGCTCGAAGACGCGGCGGGTTTGATCGTCGCGAGCTGCGACATGTTCGTCGAGGGTGTGCATTTCGACCTCGGCTGGATGGGTGCGGAGGATGCGGGATGGCGATCTCTCGCTCTGGCCCTGGGCGACCTCGCCGCCAAGGGTGCTACTCCATGGTGGGCGCTGACCTCGATTGCCATCCCCAACTCCTGGACCGTCGAGAGCCTGGCCGGTCTCTATGCCGGGATGGCCGAGCTCGCGCAGCACACGAAGGTGCTCATCGCGGGCGGCGACATGAGCTCGACCGGCGGACCGGCTGTGCTCTCGATCACAGTCGTCGGCCGCGCCGGCAAGCGACCGCTGGCGCGGAGCGAAGCCCAACCCGGGTGGGCTGTGGCTGTGACAGGTCCGCTCGGGGCTTCCGCGACCGCGCTGCGCGAGCGGCGCCCGATCCGGCTCGTCCCTCTGCTCGATGAAGGCCGCCGGCTCAACGAGGCCGGGCTGTGCTGCGGTGACATCTCGGACGGGCTGCTGCGCGAGATGGACAAGTTCGTCGCCTTCTCAGGCTGTGGCTGCGTCATCCGCGCGCCCGAGGTTCCCGTGGCGGACGGAGCGACTCTGGAAGAAGCGCTGACGGGTGGGGAGGAAGCGGAGCTGGTCTGCGTCGGGCCGGAAGGGCTGATCCGTGGCGCCGGCTTGCGTCCGCTCGGCTTCCTCACCGACGACGGATCCGTTCAGGTCCTGGGCCACGACGGAAAGCCGCTGCAGCTCGATCAAACGGGCTACGACCATTTTGCCTGACAGGGTCACGAACTCTGCCGCCGAAACGGAGGTGGTCGGCGAGCGCCTGGGAAAGCGCCTGCGGATCGGCGACGTGGTTCTGCTGACAGGCGAGCTGGGCGCGGGCAAGACGACCTTCGTGCGCGGCGTCGCCCGGGGGGTGGGGTCGGCCGCCTCGGTGGCCAGTCCCACCTTCCAGCTGGTGCGCGTCTACCCAGGCCGCTTGCTGCTCGCGCACGTGGACCTGTATCGGGTAGAGCGCGACGCCGAGCTGTCCGACCTCGGCCTGGAAGAGCTGGCCGGCCAGGGCGCGGTTGTCATCGAATGGGGCGACCGTTTGGAGGTATCGGGCTCGGCGCTGATCGAAATCGAGCATCTCGGTGGCGACCGCCGCCTGATCAGGACGAAGCGTGATCTTAGTCATTGACACGTCGTCGAC
>JBOHUQ010000008.1:0-2697 GCA_050734495.1 Candidatus Dormibacteraceae bacterium | reverse complement strand
CATCTCGCGCGCGCCGCCGGGTAGCCGGCTCCGGCGGAGCGCGTTGACCCCAGGCGGCCTGGCTCGGCCCGTCGTAGGGCATCTCGCCCTGGAAGAAGATATCGATGAGCGCCGCAGGATCCGATGTGGCGCCCTCGCCGTTGCCGCGTTCGTCGTTGCCGCGTGACCGGCGGTCCCCCACCTGGAGCAGTACGCGTCTACCTCATCGCATCACCACCTCGTGGCTCAATCTGAGGTCCCTCGAGGACCGGCCGGCTCGCACGGTGTACGTTCCCGGTCGCCATGACCAGGCGCGGGTCGCCTCGTCGAAGCGGGCGAACGCGCGCCGAGGCAAGCTCACGCGCACCACAGCCGCCGCTCCCGCCTCGGCGTCAACTATGCCAAACCCCGCCAGGATGCGGACGGGGCGGCGCGGGTCATCGTCAGGCGCCTCGAGGTAGACCTGCACGACCTCGCGTCCGGCGCGCTTCCCTGAGTTGCTGATAGTCACCGAGCAGTCCAGGTCTTCGCCCGCGGAGATCGATTCGGCGTCCGGAGCGAGCGACTCGTACGTCCAGTCCGTGTAGCCGAGGCCATGGCCGAAGGAGAAATGCGGCTCGGTGCGGGACCGGTCGTACCCCCGATAGCCGACCAGCAAGCCCTCGCCGTAAACGAGGTCGCCTGCCTCCGGGCGGGCTCGGAGCACGGGCGAATCCACCTCTTCGCGCGGCACGCTGACCGGGAGCCGGCCGGCCGGCTCGGCGATACCGAGCAGCGTCTCCGCCAGCGCCTCGCCAAACCCCTGGCCCGGAAACCACACCTGGATGACGGCCGCGACCTGGTCCGCCCACGGCATCAGGACCGGCATGCCGGAATTGACCAGCACGATCGTGTTTGGATTGGCGGCGGCGACTCTTCTCACCAGCTCGTCCTGCCGGCCGGCGAGGACCATCGTGTCCTTGTCGTAACCCTCGCTCTCGGTCCCTTCGGCCGAGCCGACCACGACCACTGCAACGTCGGAATCGTCCGCGGCGCGGGCCGCTTCTTCGATCAGCTCGTCGTCGTCGAGCCGCGGCGCGATGCCGAGCCGCAGCGTCACGAATCGTTTCTCCGGCCGGTAGTCGATGCGCACGTCCAGCTCGCGGCCGGCCTCGAGGCTGATCGGCACACGCAGCTCGGGGGGACGCCCCAGAGCCTCCACGACCTCGCCGGGAAAGAGGCTTGATGACTCGGCAAGGACGGTTCCGTCGACCGTCATGCGCATGCGCCCCGCTCCCGCGGCGCCGAGCACGTGCGGTCCGTCGGCATCGGGACGGAACACCGCCCGCATCACGACCTCCGAGCCGGGTTGGTGCACCGCCTCGGGAAGGCCGTCCCACCACGTGGCGACGCCGCTTGGGATGGGAGCGTCGTACACAACTTCGCCGGCCGGGTTGCGAATCTCGAGACGGGCGCCCGACTTTCCGCTGACGGGGTCGCGCAGCGTTCCGTCCAGCGGGGTCGGAACGGTCGCGCTGGTCACGCATCCCTGGTGCACGCTGACCGTTGTCGCATTTCCGAAGGCCCGCCGGAGCGATTCAGCCAGGTTGACGCGAACCGATGGCAGCACTCGGACGCTGCCGCCCCCCTGGGTCTGAGGCTCGATCGCGTTGGGACCGATCAGGGCAACACTCCGCAGGTTGGCCTGCTTGAGCGGCAGCAGTCCGCGCTGGTTGCTGAGCAGGACAAACGAGCGCGACGTGACCCTGGACAGCAGGTCGGAATCGACCAGCTGCGGAGCCGGCGCGGCGAGGCTTCCGTTGAAGCCGCCCAGCCGGCGCGCGAGAGAGAAGATGCGCGACACCTTGTCGTCGATCTCAGCCTCGGGCACGGCGCCGTTGCGAACCGCGGCCACGAGCTTGTCTCCCCATGGCCCGTTCGGCCCTGGCATCACGAGATCGAGCCCGGCCAGCGCGCTCGGCACGGTCGTCGTCGTGGCCGACCAGTCGGAGATCACCACACCGGTGAATCCCCAGTCCGACTTCAGGACGTCATGGAGGAGGATCGCGTTGGCCGTCATGGTCGGTCCGTTGACGGCGTTGTAAGCGGCCATGACGAGAAAGACGCCGGCTTCTCCTACGCACGCTTCGAACGGCGGAAGGTACATCTCCCTCAGCACGCCCTCGGAAATTCGCGCGACGTAGGATCGCCTTTCGGTCTCCGAGTCGTTGGCCACGTAGTGCTTCGCCGTGGCGCCGACGCCCGCCCGCTGAACGCCACGCACGTAAGCCACGGCGATGCGAGAGGTCAGCAGGGGGTCTTCGGAGAAGCATTCGAAACCGCGCCCGCTCAGTGGGGTTCGAATGATGTTCATGGTGGGAGCAAGGAGCACGTCCACGCCCTTGCTGCGGGCTTCGTGCGCGAGCGCGGCCGCGAGCTCTTCGACGAGGTCGACGTCCCATGTGGCCGCGATGGCGATCGGGCAGGGCAGCGATGTCGATGGGTTGGAAGGGTCGAAGCGCATGCCTCTGACTCCGGCCGGACCGTCGGACATGATCAGCGGACGCAGTCCGACCGCGCTCTCGCCGTGCAGCGCCCAGGAGTCAGCGCCCGTCAACAGACGGACCTTCTGCTCCAGGGTGAGCCGGGCGACCAGGCCCGACTCGTCGCTGCGGACGCCAGTGGGGGCAACGGTCATGGACGATCTCCTCGTGTTGGGGTGATGTCGCGGCCGGCACG
>JBOHUQ010000007.1:0-6770 GCA_050734495.1 Candidatus Dormibacteraceae bacterium | reverse complement strand
ATAGATGCCATCCTCCTCTCGCCACCCGCGCCTTGGCACCGGCCGCCTGGAACGCCGGTCTTCGAGCCTGCGGCCTGCTCCAGCTCTGGCCGTTACAGTCCACTAGTCCTTCAGCTCTTCCTGCGCTGTTTCTTCGGTGATTGGCATTACCGTCACCGGCAGGTCGCCGATGTCGAAGTAGCGCACGGTCTTGTTCATCCGCTTGGCGATGCCGACCTGAACCTTGACGCCCAGAGAGAGACGGCCGAACACCCAGACCTCGTCGCAGCGCGCCAGCAGGTTGTTCATCGCCTCGCGAACGATTTCCTTTGACACGGTGTGCATCAGGTAGTAGTCGAACAGCATGAAGGGGCTGACCGGGACCAGGCCCGAGTCGAGAACGAATTTCTGGATGTGCGCACGCCAGTGGAACACCTTGTTTGACATGGCGACGTAGACCAGTCGCTTGGGATGCCGCAATGTCTCTTCGGCCTGGTCCCGAGCGCTCGGCTTGGTGGTGGGTTGAAAGATCCGCTCGAGAATGTCGTCGGCCGCCTTCCCCGAGACTGCCATGCGACGGCCTATCGTATCAGTCGTGCCCGAAGGCTCCAGGTTCGACCTCACCGGCAGAGTCGCCTTGATCACGGGCGCGAGCCGGGGAATCGGAAGCGCCATCGCCGCGGCGCTCGTGGAGCAAGGCGCCCAGGTCGTCCTTTCCAGCCGCAAACAGAAAGACCTCGACAACGAGGCTGCGCGAATCAACGCGAAATACCCGGAGCGGGCGACCGCGGTCGCCGCCCACACCGGGCGGCCGGAAGACCTCGAGCGGCTCGTCAAGTCGGTGATGGAGAGCCACGGCCATATCGACATCCTGGTCAACAACGCTGCCACCAACCCCTACTTCGGACCGGTGATCGGTGCCGAGCTGGCTGCCTGGGACAAGACCTTCGAGGTCAACCTGCGAGGCCTCTTCGTGCTGACCAAGCTCGTCTATGAGGCGTGGATGGAGGGGCACGGCGGAGCTGTGGTGAACGTCGCCAGCGTCGGTGGGCTGCGACCCGGGTTCGGCCTCGGGGTCTACAACGTCACCAAGGCCGGCGTGATCATGCTCACGCGGCAGCTCGCGCGCGAGCTGGGTGGGAAGGTTCGCGTCAACGCGGTAGCGCCCGGCCTGATCAAGACCCGCTTTGCAGAGGCGCTGTGGGGCAATGAGGCCATACTCGACCGGGTGCTCGCATCGAATCCGATGGGCCGGATCGGCGTGCCCGACGAGGTGGCAGGCGTTGTGGCCTTCCTGGCCTCGGACGCCGCCGGCTACGTCAACGGCGAGACGATCGTCATAGACGGGGGCGGGGGCGAGCCTTAGCGGTTGGCTTGGCCGCGGGCGCGGCCTCCCCGTTCGACTCCCCGTCTCCATTTTCAGATGCCCCCTGGCGCGTGTGGATGAAGTCCTCCAGCTCCTTCTCGTACTGGTACGCGTTGCGGTCTGGCGCGTAGCGCAACACTCGGCGCTGCTGCGTGAAGTCCTCAAAGGCGGCGCGCGTGTCACGAGCCGCCCGGAACCCAAGCTCGCGCGCGGCTTTGGCCGTCGAAATGGAACGTCCCCAGCGCAGCAGATCGAGCAGCTGGGGCGACAGGAAAGCGACACCCGCCTTCCGGACAGCGAGCGCCGCCAGTCCCAGGCCGATGGGGGGGAGCAGCGGAGCATGCAGCTTGCCCGCGGCATCGAGGAGCTTGGACAGCGGCTCCGGACCTTGTGAGCCGATGTTGTACGCGCCGGCAGGGCCGCGCTTGGTCGCCAGGACCAAAGCGGCCACGCAGTCGTCGCGGTGGATGAGCTGCAGCGATGGGTCGTAACCGATGATCGTGGGCACCACCTCGAGGTCGAGGTATCGGGCAAGCGGTTGTGGCTCGTCGGGGTTGAGGCTGTTGGCAAATCGGAGCGCCAGGATGTCGATCTTTGGATTGCGAAGTCCGAAGTCGCTGACGTACGACTCGACCTCGACGATGTCGCGTACGAACTGGTGGTGGGAATTGCCGTCGAGGCGGTGATCCTCGCGCAGTCCGGCGGGCAGGTCGAAGCGTGATCCGTACACATGTCCGGACGACTTGAGCACGAATCGGCGCACGGGGCTGCCTTCCCCCGCACAACCGGCGAGGAGGTTGAGCGTGCCGATGACGTTCATCTCGTGGGCGCGCCGTGGATCCATGTCGAAGGAGTCGACGCGGGTCAGCGTATGCACGACGGTGTCGATGCCGACGGATCGCACCAGCTTGCCGATCAGCGAGTGGCGCACGTCGAGCTTGAGGTAGTCGGCGCGACCGAGGTCATAGCGCGGCTCGCGGGTGTCGATGCCGATCACCTCGGCAACATCAGGATCCTCGACCAGCTTTTGCACGACGAGAGCGCCCCACCAGCGCGCGACGCCGGTCACCAGAATGCGTCTCGTCTTAGAGGCCTTCACTGGAATTCAGTCTATCCCCGGATTACTTGCGTGGCCCGTAGGCCTGGCTTCGCCAGGCCGTCCGCCAATCATTCCCTCTCACCTGCCACGCGGTGCAAAGCGAAGCCTTCTAGAAAAGTCCAAACCTGCAGGAAAAAGAGCCATGAGAGGAAACCTAGGTTCCTCTCATACTTTTCATACTTTAGGTGCGCTTGATGACGTCTCGTTCCATCTGCGCGACGGCCCGCGACATCGTGTCCTGCAAGGGTGATTTAGATGTCCGCACCGCCCATTCGAGCTGGCGGAGCATCGAGTACAGCCCCTTCATCGCCTTGATCGCGTCGCCGATGTCCACGTTGGGCGGGAGCGGGATCTTGTCAAGTGCCTCGCCGGCCGCCCAGCGGTAGGCGAAATCGATGTAGTCGTGAGACGGTGCGCGAAGGTTCGGCTCATCGAGCTCACTCTCCATGTCAGCGAAGCGAAAGTACAGCGAGCGGACCAGGCGAGCGGTCTGTGCGATCGCAGGCGTTGGATAGCGCCGCGGCCCGCGCGCCTGCCGGTCCCGGCCGCGCTCCCTGTCCTCCGCGGTCAGCATCACCAGCACGGCGCAAAGCTCTTCAGGCGTCAAGCCCTCGAACCACTCCAGCCAGACCGCCTCGGCGACCAGCAGCGTGTTCTCGCCGTACACGCGCGAAGCGAACAAACCCTTGTCGGTCGGCCGGTCATGAGCGAGAAAACCCGTCTCGGTCAGGATCTTGCACAGACGGCGCAGCTTGCGCGGGTACTCGTCCATCTGGCCGCTCACCTCGCGCTGCCCACCTTCCAGCTCCTTCTGGAGGGTGCGGATCTCGGCGTATTTCTGGAGCAGCTCGCCAAACCGTGGCGAGCGGACGACCTTCAGCTTCCGCTGCCGCTCGAGCAGGCCCTTCGCCTCCACCTCGAGGCGCTGCACGATGCGCCCCGTGGGTCCCATCGCCCGCGTGTTGCGCCCGCGGCGGCCCCTCCGCTCTGAGCCCGCGTCGCGCCGAAGGCGCCTGAGCTCGATGCGGATCGCCCGGCGGCGGTCTTCGAGCTTGAAGTACTGAGCGACGTCCTCGATCGAGACCTCAGGGTCGTCCCAGATGCGTCGAATGTCGGAGAGCTGATCGCGCACGTTGACGAGCCGCTCCTTCGTCTGCTCTGCTGCCAGACGTTTCTGGAACTGGCCAAACGACCGCTGCATCAGTGCCTCCGCCTCCTCGGGCGTGTACACGCGCAGGAGGTTCAGGGCCATGTTGTAGCTGGGTAGGAACTTGGATTCCACCACCAGCGTCGGCCCCATCGCGACCTCATAGATGGTTCCGATCTCGACATCGGATTCCTTGAGGATCACGCCATGTCCGATCACGTCGATCCCGCGACGGCCTGCTCGACCCATCAGCTGAGTGAGCTCGCCCGTGGTGAGGTGGGAGAAGTTGACGCCGTCGAACTTGGTGAATGACGAGACAACCACCGCGCGCGCCGGCATGTTGATACCGAGCGACAGCGTTTCGGTCGCGAAGACGACCTTGATGAGGCCTTGCTGGAAGAGCTCCTCGACCATCTCCTTGTGGTAGGGCAGGAGGCCGGCGTGATGCTCGGCCAGGCCGCGGCGCAACAGCCGCGCGTCGACCATGCGCCTGAACAGCGCTTCCTCGTCATGATCGGTCAGAGCTTGCAGCCGTTCGGCTGCGACGCGGTCGATCGCCTCCTTCTCGGCCGCGGTGGTGAGGTCGATCTCGTGATACGAACATCGCTGCAGCGCTTCCCTGCAGCCGCGGCGCGAGAAGATGAAATAGATGGCGGGCAGCATGTCGAGGTTTCGCAGCTCGGGCACCACGTGCAGGAGGTCGTTCGAGGGGAGCGAGCGGTAGCTGCCGATTCGATAGGACGCCTCCTCCTCCTGCGCGCCTTTGCTCCAGGTCCGCTGGTCGATGCCGCCGTCGTCCTTGAACAAAGGCAGGAAGTGGTTGTTGATCGCGAGCCACATCTTCAGCTCGACGGGCCTGACGTCGTGGAAAACAGTCTCCATCCCGCCGCGGTTCTCGGCCATCCAGTCGGCGATTTCCTGGTAGTTGCCGATGGTTGCGGAGAGACCGACCAGCTTGATCGTGGCCGGAGCCTGGATGACGATCTCCTCCCATACCGAGCCCCGTGGGAAGTCGTCGATGTAGTGGACTTCGTCGAGGATCACGTAGCGGACGAGGTCCAGGCGCTTGGGGTCCTCATAGATCAGGTTGCGCAGGATCTCGGTCGTCATCACGACGACCGCCGCCTCGTCGTTGATGGTGTTCTCGCCGGTGACGAGGCCGACCTGTGATTCTCCGTACTGCCGCACGAAGTCGTGGTACTTCTGGTTGGACAGCGCCTTGAGGGGGGTCGTGTAGAGAGTCTTCATACCGTCCTGAAGCGCTCGGAAGATCGCGTACTCGGCGACCATCGTCTTGCCGCTGGAGGTCGGCGCGCTGACCAGCACTCCGCCGCGGCTCCGCTCCAGCTTGTCCATCGCCTCGCGCTGGAAGGCGTCGAGCTTGAAAGGCAGGCCCGCCTCGAATTCGTCGACGAGCGAATCTATGGCTCTCACAACCGGACCAGCTCGGTGGACACGTTCGTAATTCGAGCGCCCTCGCTGTGCGACTCGATATAGGTGAGAACCGCGGCAAGCACCTCTTGAGCATGGCGGCCGTCCCCGCTGACGGTCGCGATGGCGAGCTCAGCCAGCTGCCAGCGGTCGAGCTCGCCGACCTCCGCGGCCGAGACCTGGAATTCCGCCCGCACCCGGCGGAGGAGGCCGTGGACAACCTGCCGCTTCGCCTTCAAGGACCGGCTTTCGGGCAGGTGAAGGACAACCTTGGCGACGCCGACCGACACCGAATGGGCTATCACAGTTAGTTTTTGACCATCGGCTGTGCTGCCCAATATGATGGCCGCTGAGCTGGAGTGAGCCGGCCGGGGAAGCCGGGACCAGCTGGAGGGAGTGAAGTTCATCCTGGCCGCGCGATCGATCGGGGACCGCGATCTGCGCCTGATCTTCCGTCAGCTGCTGCCCAGTTCACCGGCTGGCTGGTCGTGTTCCCGGGGGTGACGATCTTTGTGACCGTGCTCGCCTCCAACCTCTTCGGCAACGCGGTGCGAGATGCCTTCGATCCCAGGTTGAGGACTCACTGACGATGGCGCAGCCCCTGCTCGAGGTGCGCGACCTGCACACCGTCTTCGCCACCAAGAACGGCAATGTCAAGGCGGTCGACGGCGTGACGTTTGAGATCAACCCGGGCGAGACGCTCGGCATCGTCGGTGAGTCGGGAAGTGGCAAGTCGGTGACCGCACTCAGCGTCATGCGCCTCCAGCGCCCGGGCAAGATCCTGAGCGGCGAGGTCCTGTTCCAGGGCCGCAACCTCACCGAGGTATCCGAGGCAGAGATGCGCGAGATCCGCGGGCAGGACATCGCGATGATCTTTCAGGACCCGATGACGTCCATGAACCCGGTGTTTCGGACCGGCTGGCAGGTTGGGGAGCCCGTGCGCCTCCACCACGGCTGGGACAAGGCCAAGGCGATGGCCGTTGCGGTGTCGATGTTGGGCAAGGTGGGCATCCCGACACCTGAAACCCGCGCGCGGGACTATCCGCACCAGTTCTCGGGTGGAATGCGTCAGCGGGCAATGATCGCCATGGGTCTCACCACAACGCCGAAGGTCTTGATCGCCGACGAACCGACCACCGCGCTCGACGTCACGGTGCAGGCGCAGATCCTGGACCTTCTACAGGAGCTGCAGCGCGACTTCGGGTCGGCGATCATCATCATCACGCACGACCTCGGCGTGGTCGCGGAGATGGCGGACGACATCCTGGTCATGTACGGCGGACGGTGCGTCGAGTACGCCGCCGGCCACGAGGTCCTGATGCACCCGGAGATGCCGTACACCTGGGGCCTGCTGAACAGCGTCCCGGACCTGGCCGGCGACCCCGAAGAACGCCTGAACCCGATCCCGGGCACGCCGCCGAGCCTGCTCGCGCCGCCCCCGGGATGTCCGTTCGAGCCACGCTGTGGCTTCTCCCACGTCGTTCCCGGTGAGCTGTGCGGACGAGAGCTGCCGGTGCTCGAACCGGGGGCGCGCGGACCGGACCACCTGAAGCGGTGCCACCTGGCCGACGCCGAAGAGGTCGTACGCAACGAGACGCCGAAATATCCCGCCGACCTGCCCGACCTGGTGCACGCGACGGAAACCGGGGCAGACGGGGCAGGGAGGGTCGACGATGACTGAGCTACGCACGGACGACGCGCACACCGGAACGGATGCGGACGAGCGTCCTTTGCTCGAGGTGCGCGAC
>JBOHUQ010000006.1:0-6390 GCA_050734495.1 Candidatus Dormibacteraceae bacterium | reverse complement strand
GGATTGACTCTAGGGTGAAGCGTTCAGAGGCCGACAGGTGGAGTTCGAAAGGACTGCGTCTCGGCATCTCAAAAGCATACTAATTGCCCCGGATCTATACAACATTGTATTTACTGTGACGGGTACTTAGTCGAGCTCATGGATCGAGGCGGCATCCTTCTCGTCAACCTCAGTAAGGGCGCGCTGGGCGAAGAATCGAGCCAACTTCTAGGCTCGTTCATCGTTTCTCGCCTGTGGCAGACCGCGATGCGGCGAGCATCTAGACCGGAAAGCTGGCGGCCGGACTTCAACCTCTATCTGGACGAATTCCAGAGCTACCTCCACCTGCCGCAATCGCTGGACGACGTACTGGCGGAGTCCCGCGCCTACCGGCTAAACCTGACCCTAGCCAACCAACACCTGAGCCAGTTGCGCGACGCGACCCGTCAGGCGGTCGAGGCAAACGCACGAAGCAAGGTCGTCTTCCAGCTGAGCCAAGAGGACGCCCGGCACCTGGCTCGCGAGTTCGCTCCGCTCACGGAGTCTCACCTGCAAACCCTGAGCGCTCGCCAGGTCGCGATCCGGCTCTGCGTGCAGAGTCACGAGGAAACTCCGTTCACCGCCGTCACCTTGCCCGCGCCACCCAGCGTGGGCGAAGCGCACGCTGCTGCCCTCGCGGCGAAGAGCGTTGGACGACATGGCCGGCCCCGACTTCAGGTCGAAGCTGCGATTCAGCAGCGCCTGACCAACGCCGGGTACCGCGGCGACTTCAAGGACATCGCGTGACAGAGTTGGCTTCGCGCGCCCCTTCACGCCCTGAGTTCGAGCACCCTTCACGCGGTCCTTCACGCCGTGGCGTGAACCCCCCAAGCAATTCAAGCCGAACAGATTTCCCCCCGGGACTGTCTTATCTCAGAAGCACCCGACCTATCCGGATCCTCGAGCTCCATCGTGAAGAAGCACACAGCACAAGGCACAACGCGGAGCTCACCCTCCGAGATCTGGGCATCCTGCAAGAGCTGGACTCACACCGCTACTTGGACCGTGACCAAATTCAGGCCCTCTTCTTCCCCGGACCAAGAAACTGCCAGTACCGGCTGCAGTGGCTGCTCGAGCACGGTCTGCTCGTACGCTGGCGGGCTGCCACACGTCCTGGCCGGATATGCCGCGCCTCGATCTATCTGCTGGCTCAGCGGGGGGCGGCGCGGCTCGCAGAATGGCGCGACCAGAATCCAGAGCCTTTCATCAAGCGGGCCGAGCATGCCCTGGAACGACGCTTCCACTTGATCCACCAGCTGGAGGCCAACCAGTTCTTTGTCCGCCTCGCGGTCGCCAGCCGCGACTCGCGCGACCGTGGCCTCTACCACTGGGTGGGCGAGCACGAGATCGTCGCCGCCTACGCCGAGTCCGACGAGCATGGGCCGATTCCGGATGGATGGGGCCGGCTCCTTACACCCGACCGCGAGCTCCTCATTCACCTGGAATGGGATCGCGGCACTGAGCAATCGCGACGCCTTCGGGCCAAGGTCCAGGCCTACGTCCGCTACTTCGTCGATCGACCCCACGCCTCCGCCAACCAGGTGCTCTGGGTGGTCCCGACTCGAGCCCGAGAAGAGCAGCTGGCCCGCATCGTGCGAGACGTCGATACAAATCGTGAGTGCTGCCGCTGCTGGACCACCACGGCCGACCTGCTCGCAACAGAAGGTCCGGGAGCAAGGATCTGGTCCGACGGCACGAACGGCGCCAGACGTGAACTCGCCTCCATGCGGGGCCTGGATCGGACTCACCGGCGCATCGAGGACTGTATCGGCAAGCCCACATGGTGGATGCGCAGGCCGGCCGGCGGTGCCGGGGCTTGAGCAACCACCACCTTCGAATTCCAGAGGGGCCAGAATCTGACCCCGTCCACCAAGGAGAGTCCAACTCGGACCCCCGGCTCCCCAACCGGGGTCAAGCGCTTGACCCCCCTGCCACGGCTGCTGTGACTGAGTTGAGGGGACCTCGTCGTAGAAGGCGAGTCACGGATCTGCGCGAGGAGGACGCGGTGGTGATCGCACCGCCCCGCATCGAGGTTTGCACAGTGGAGCACTGGCAGGCTGCGATCGACCTGTTGGCTGATCTAGTCGCATCCGCCTTCGAGCGGCGACCGGATGAAAGCAAGGCTGCGTGACCAGATCAGGTTGGGTTGGTAATTTAGTTCGAGCAAGATGTCGCAACCTAACTAGGTTGGGTTGTACAATTGACTAGCCTATCTATGCGCAACCTAAGCAAGACCCGAGCGGCTCCAGCGCGTGGACGTCCTACCAGGGAAGCGCTGCACTCGCGACTCGCCTTCATGGTCGCGGAACTCAAGAGCCGGCTCGGTGGCTTGCCGTCCCCAGAAGAGGCTGAGGGTATATGGACTGACATCTGGTACCAGGAGGCTCACAGCTCGACAGCGTTAGAGGGCAACACCCTGGTCTTACGGGAGGTGGAGGCGCTTCTCCGCGAAGGCAAGGCAGTCGGGAGCAAGGAACTCAAGGACTACCTGGAGGTCAGCGGCTACGCCGGCGCAGCCCGTTGGGTTTACAGCCAGGCGTTGGGTTCAGGCCCCTGGACCAGCGGCAAGCTGCTCACGCTTACTGAGGTGCGTCAAGTTCACCGGCTGGCCATAACGCCGGTCTGGGAGGTGGCTCCGCACCCGGACGCAACAGCTGACGAGGGTCCTGGCAATTGGCGGCGCCACGATATCCATGCCTTCAAGCACGGAATGAAACCGCCGAGCCACCCGCAGGTGGCAGCCCTCATGCGGGACTGGGTCGACGACGTGTCCGGTTTGCCTCGCGACTCGTTGCCAATCGCAGAGGCGGTCGCCGTGCGGCACGCCGCGTTTGAGCGCATCCATCCCTTCATCGACGGCAATGGACGCATCGGCCGGTTGCTCATGAACCTTCTGTTGGTTCGTCTGGGTTACGCGCCCGCGATCATCCAGAAGCGCCTTCGAGACCGATATCTCGAGGCGTTGAATCGTGCCGATCGTGGCGATCCAGGACCGATGGGCGAGATCATCGCGCGAGCAGTCCTCGACAACCTGAGCCGATTCGTCTTGCCCGCTGTGGCAGGGCCTGCGAAGCTGGTGCCCCTGGAGGCGTTGGCAAACAAGGATCTGTCACTCAGGGCTCTACGCAATGCCGCCCAACGCTCTCGCCTGAAGGCGATCCGAGCAGACGATGGTTCATGGCGAAGCAGCAAGCAATGGGTCGAGGAGTATCGCCAGGATCGCTATGCGACGCTGCGCTTGCCGCGCAAGCGCCCGACGGTCAAGGCAAAGGAGACGAAGTGAGAGTCGCGACCTACACACGGATTTCGACTGACGAGGAGCACCAGCCCTACTCGCTGGAGGCCCAAGGCACACGGCTTGGTGCATACATCGCGAGCCAAGACGGCTGGGAGCTCACACGCCGCTACAGCGACCGGATGACCGGCAGCACGGTGGATAGGCCGGAGCTTCAGCGCGCTCTTGCCGATGCTCGCCTTGGCCGCTTCGACCTCCTGCTCGTCTACCGCGTCGACCGGCTCTCGCGATCAGTGCGCGGTTTGGCGCAAATCCTCGAAGAACTGGATCAGGCGCGGGTCGTATTCCGTTCGGCAACTGAGCCCTTCGACACGGGGACGCCGGCAGGTCGAATGATGGTTCAGATGCTCGGCGTCTTCGCCGAGTTCGAACGCGCCACGCTCGTCGACCGCGTGATCGCCGGCATGGAACGCAAAGCGGCGACCGGCGGATGGTTAGGAGGTCCCAACCCGTACGGCTACCGCTACAACCCTGCCGTTGCCATGCTGGAACCGGACGAGTCCGAAGCGGCGACTGTCCGGACCATCTTCGACCTATACGTCCCCAAGAAACTCGGAACCAGGGCTGTCGCCAACTGGCTCAACAGTCATGGCTATAAGACACGAGCCGGTCGGCCATGGAGTGCCGTCACTGTCTTCGACATCCTCTGTAATCCCGTCCACGTCGGACGAATCGAATTCCGAGGCGCATCGTACGCAGCCCCACATGTCGCCGTCGTGAGCCAGGACGCCTTCGATGCAGCCCAGAAGACGCTCGCCTCTCGGAAAGAGGTTGCTTGGAAGCGTCGAAGCAACACGAGCGATTACCTGCTCAGCGGCGTTGTTCGCTGCGGAAAATGCGGAAATCGTTTCTTGGGCACCGTCGCTCACGGGCGCAAGGGACCGTATCGCTACTACACCTGTTTCGTGCCGCCATGGAAGCGGCGTGTGTTCCGGGTGGGTTGCAATAACCCGCCCACGGCCTGTCGCAGCAGGTCGCGGAAGCTGAGGGCAGCCTGGCCTTGGAAGCGCAAGGTCCGGGTGGGAGCAGCCCTGACAACGACGGGACGGACCGGCACTACCAGACGGACTGGGCCCGGCAAGCAAGACGGGAAGGTGTACGAACGTAGAAACCAGTGGTGGAACCCCCTCAAGGGTGGACCCAGCTCAAACCTGGTGGATATGGGCTGGTCAACAGCGCGCGCGTCGACTTCTGAAGCAGAGGAGACGACCTCTGATCCTTGCGGAATTGGCAGGGACGAGGGCCACAGAGAATGCCTGCGGCGTAACTGTGGCGAGGCTGTAGGGGAAAAGCTGGACACCGCCCCCGTCAACCGGCACACGTTGAACATGGGAACCATCTCGGCGCCGCCCTCGCTACCGCTCGGCCAGAGCGAAGACGGGCAGGCCCGCTGTCGGCTGATGACGCCGAGATGGGACGGAGGGTCCGTAGTAGTCCGAGGTTGGGAAAGCCAGCCACATGGCGAAGGGACCCAGCAAAACCGCAGTGCGGTTTCTGGAATGCTGGGAGGTCGCCGGTGAACACCGGCGCATCGTGGCCGGGCCTCGCGGAGGCCGAGGCGCGGGTACTGGAGATCCAGACCAAGCTGCACCAATGGGCGAAGGACGCCCCTGGTCGTCGATTCGATGACCTGTACAACCTCGTTTGTGACCGGGCCGTCCTCGTGGTGGCCTGGTCAAGGGTTCGGAGTAATCGGGGAGCACGGTCAGCCGGCGTCGACAAGGTAGCACCGCGTGCCATTGCGTCGGCAACGGAGAGCCTCCTGCCAGCGCTGCGAGACGAGCTCAAGGCGCGAAGCTTCAGGCCTCTGCCCGTTCGCGAGCGATACATCCCGAAAGCCAACGGGAAGTCCCGAAGGCTGGGAATCGCAACCGCGCGGGACCGCACCGTGCAAGCAGCGCTCAAGCTGATCCTCGAGCCGATTTGGGAAGCGGACTTCCGTCCTTTCTCTTATGGCTTCCGTCCCAACCGGCGGGCGCAGGACGCGATCGCTGAGATTTTCAACTTCGCGACCAACGAATACGAGTGGGTTGTGGAGGCGGACATCGAGGCGTGCTTCGACGAAATCTCACATCCGGCCCTCATGGACCGGCTGCGGAGACGAGTCGGGGACAAGCGAGTCCTGGCGCTGGTCAAGGCGTTCCTGAAGGCGGGCATCCTCTCCGAGGATGGCGTCACAAGGGTTACGTCCACCGGCACGCCTCAAGGCGGCATTCTCTCGCCGCTGCTTGCCAACATCGCTCTGTCAGTCCTCGATGATCATTTCGCCGAGGCTTGGACGAAGTTCGGTAAGAGTGGCTCAGCCCGGCAGCACCATCGTGGGAAAGGCCTTCCCACCTACCGGCTCGTCCGCTATGCGGACGATTTCGTGGTCCTGGTGGCGGGCACCCGGCAACATGCCGAAAAGCTGCGGGATGAGGTAGCGGCTGTCCTATCGCCGATGGGCCTTCGCCTATCGGAGGAGAAGACGGGGATATGCCACATCGACGAGGGCTTCGCCTTCCTTGGCTGGCGCATCCAGCGACAGATCAAGCGAGGGACGAAGGAAAAGCGTTTCGTGTACACGTGGCCGTCGAAGAAGGCACTCGCCTCGATCAAAGCCAGAGTGCGCGAGATCACAAGGCAGGGCTCGAATCACCCGCTCGCCCACATCCTGAATCAGCTCACCTTGGCTCTTCGGGGGTGGACCAACTACTTCCGGCACGGGGTGTCTGCGGCAACTTTCGCATACCTACGCCAGTTCACTTGGCGGCGGGTCATCTGCTGGTTACGCCGTAAGTACCATCGGGCCAACTGGAAGGAGCTTCGGCGGCGCCATCTGCCAAGGTGGTGGCCAACGGACGGAGAGGTGACGCTGTTCGACCCGGCAAAGGTGGCGATCACACGCTACCGATTCCGCGGTGCAGCCATACCCTCGCCGTGGGAGTCGGGCAGGCAAGGGGCTGGTCGATGACCGGCGACATGGTTTTGTGGAGAGCCCGATGCGGTGAAAGTCGCACGTCGGGTTCGGAGGGCGGGCCAGGGAGACGGGCGAGCCGAGAGGCTCATACCGCGCCCTGGTCCCGACCCTACTCGCG
>JBOHUQ010000005.1:0-6297 GCA_050734495.1 Candidatus Dormibacteraceae bacterium | reverse complement strand
TCGTCTCGCTCAGCTTTTCGCCCGGCTGCCCTGCGCCGACCAGGGTTTGCGCGATGGCCTGGTGCAACTCCTGCTCGAGCTGGGCCCGTCCGGCATCGAAGTCAGCCACTGTCATCTGGGGAGTGGTAGATGCATCTGTGCCACCACCCGTGGCTTGGGGATTTGTGACGAAAATGCAGTCGTAGTGGGTGGGAACAAATGTCGTTATCGTGCTGTCACCGACATTCCCGGTTGTACCCGGAATAACCGCCTGAACGTTCACTCCCGTCACTGCCTTGCCCCAGGGCACAAGTGTGGGTCCGGATTTCTGTGCGAATTCGATCCCGTTCGTGTTCTGCAAACGCTGACCGTTGGGCACCACAAGGCCCTGGCCGGGCGCGGAGCATTTGTTCGTGTAAGTGACCTGCCCGACAGCGGGCGCGAGAGGGACCACAATCGAGCCGGTCGTTTTGAAGCCCTGCGAGCTCGACTTTGAGATTACGTCCATGCGGACATGGATGTTCTTGCTGGTCGGGGTGGCCTGGATCTCCACGTCCTTCTGGGTGAAGGGCGCGGCCTGCGCGATCAAGGTGACCGACGCCGACGGGACGTAGATCGCGGCCCCGAACAATCCGACCAGCAGCAGCGTGGCCGCCGTGATGTACAGCAGGAAGCGTCCTGGCTTGAGCTCGGTGGCGGTCTTGGTCAGGAGCCTGGTCGGGGTGGCGATGCCCACGTGAGTCGTGGGCGACGTGCGCACGCGACTCCACCAGCGCTTGACCGGCGGCGGCGGCTCGGCCTCGGACGGAATGCCTTCACCGAGCGGCCCCACGGCGCCGAACACGGGGAATCCGCTTTCCGACGCCATCTTCTGCACCGCGGGGTCGTCGCATACGACGGTCACCCGCTTGCCCAGGCGCGCCGCATAGTTGCGCAGCAGCTGGAAGTTGAAACGGCTCTGTCCGATGCGCGACCGCATCGGCAGCACGAGCATCGTGTCCTCGCCGTTGAAGCGGCGCAGGCGCTCGACGACCTCGGGAATCTCCTCCTCGGTTTCAACGTAAATCGGGTTCGTTGCCATGGCGTTTACAAGTCTCCTGAGGGTCTGTTCAGACCTTTATACCGCCTAGGACCCGCCGCATGACGGTGTTGACGGTGTCCCGCTCCTCGGCTTCGGTGCGGAGAGCGTGGTTCGCCAGACCCATCGGGGCGATGTCCTGCGGGCTCGAAAGTTGGCCCGTGGAATCGGTCAGGTTACGCACGTCGGGCGGTACCAGGTGCCGGATTCGCGGCTCGCGCGGGAAGGGAAGACCGGCGGCCCAGTTGTTCTTCACCATCTCGAGGGTGAGCTCGGGGAGCAGGCTGCCACCGCCACACAGGTAGATGCTCGTCGGGAGGCGCTCCCCGCGTGACAGCTCCCTGACGCTGAGGGCCAGGCCCTGCAACAGCACCTCGGCGTCCGCGCTCAGAAGCTCGGACACCTGGCGGTGCTGGTCGGCCGACAGGAGGCCTTCGGAGTGGCGGAGCTTGCGGGCTTCGGCCTCCTCGTAGCTCAGGCCGAACGCGAGCGCCAGGCGGCGCGTGAAGGCCCGGCCGCCGAGGTTGAACATTCGCGTCCCTTCGACGCCGCCATCGCGAATCAGCGCGACGTCGGTCGTGCCGCCGCCGATGTCGACGAAGATGCCGCCCTCGGCCCAAGTCTCTTCACTGGCGCAGGCCCGCGCAAGGGCGTACGGCTGCGCCACGGCCGCGGCCAGCTCGAGATCCAGCTCACGCACGACTGTTTCGATCGCGTCGATGTGCGTCATCGGGGCGAAAGTGTTGAACACGGTCACCTCGAGGTTCTTTCCGGTGAACCCGACCGGGTTCGTGACCGGGTAGCCGTCGACGCGCACGTTCGTGATCGCGGAGTGAACCAGCCGTGCTTCGAGCTGCCCGTAGCTGCGCTCCATCTCCAGGAGGTGCTGCGCTTCGCGCAGCGCGCGCCGCTGGACCATCTGGAGCATGGTCGAGATCTCTCCCGACCGCACGCGCGCATTGGAGTTCTCGCGCGGGTAGGCGATCGTCGACGAAAAGCCCTTGATGAGCTCACCCGCGATGCCCACGACGACCTGGCCCGGCACCGTCTTGGCCATGTCCTCCGCCGCCTCCAGAGCGCGGTTGCAGGACTGGATAACGGACTCGAGATCCGCGATCGCGCCACCCGACATGGCGGCCGGAGCCTGCGGCTCGCGGCCCACCCCGAGCACCTCGCCATCGGGGCCTTCGCGGCGCACGACCAGGACCTTGATGAGGTCGGTCCCGATGTCGAGCACCGTGAAGTGGCGGTAGTACTCGCTGCGCTTGCGCAGGAACTTGAACTTCGTCACTCCGAGGCGAGCTCCTGCTCGAGCCGCTCGAACGCCTCGGCCGCTGGGCCTTTCAGCTTTCCGCGGGCAAGGTGCTTCTGGCCTCCCCCGGTGCCGAGGAGGGAAGCAAGGCGCGCGGCGTCGTATTCCGAAGTGAGGTCCTTGGACACCTTGATGACAAACATGTCTCCGGCCACTACGGTTACGACGCCCGACTTCACGAGGTCCAGGTAGCGGTCGGCGTAGGCCGCCAGCTCCTCTGGGCTCGAGGCGCTCACTGTCTCGATCACAAACTGTACTTTGCCCTGTTTGACCTGCAGGCCGCCGGCGCCCTGACCCGTCACCCGCGCCGACCGCAGCTCTTCCGAAAGCGCCTTCAGCCGGCGTTCGGCTTCCTTGAGCTGCCCGCGGAGGGCCTGGACCCGCTCGGTCAGCTGCTCAGGACCGGCGTTGAATGAGCGCGCGAGCTCGACCAGCAGGTCGCGGTCCCGGCGCACCAGGTCATCGGCGGCCTCGCCGACCACCATGTCGATCCGCCTCAAGCCCGAGCCGATGCTCGACTCGGAGACGATGACCGCGGTGCCGACGTCCGCGCTGTTGGTGACGTGTGTGCCTCCGCACAGCTCGCACGTCCAATCGCCGAAGCACACGACCCGCACGATGTCGCCGTACTTCTCCTCGAACAGGTGCATGGCGCCCTGCGCCACCGCTTCTTTGAGCGGTTTGTGGCTCTCATGAAAGGGCAGCGCCGCGCGCACCTTTTCCATGACGCGCCGGTTGACGCGAGCGATCTCGTCCTTCGTGAGCGCTCGGTTCAAGGGAATGTCGAACGTCGTGTGGTCGGGCCCGACCCACGATCCCTTCTGCATGACGGCCTCACCGAGCGTCTCCCGGAGGGCTCTATGGAGCAGGTGCGTGGCCGAGTGGTGGCGGGCGATCTGGCGCCTGCGTGTCGGGTCAACCGCGGCGACCGCGCTCTCACCCACTCTGACCTCGCCGGTGACGACAGTGCCCAGGTGGGCGATCGCGCCCTCGACCGGCTTCTGCGTGTCCTCGATCCGAACCTGCCCGTTGGGCGTCGTGATTGTTCCCGTGTCGCCCACCTGTCCGCCGGACTCCGCATAGAAAGGAGTGCGCTCGAGGAACACCTCGACCGGATCGCCCTCGCCGGCGACCTCGGCGGGCTCGTCCTGCCTGCGCAGCGCAACCACCTTGCTCGCCGTCGTCAGCTCTCGATAGCCTGTGAACTCCGACCTCGGCAGGTCCTTGGCCAGGGCCCAGCCCTGCGGCGTTCCGCGTCGAGATCTCGCGCGCTGCTCTTCCATCGCGGCGCGGAAGCCCTCCTCGTCGACCTCGATGCTGCGCTCAGCCGCCAGCTCGCGCGTGAGCTCGAGTGGAAAGCCGTACGTGTCGTGGAGGCGAAACGCATCGACACCAGGGATCGTCTTCGCGTGTTGCGTGGCGATCTTTTCGAACTGCTCCATGCCCTGTTCGAGCGTCCGGTTGAACCGATCCGACTCCGTCCGGACGACCTCGATGATGTGCTTCTCGCTCTGTTGGAGCTCCGGATAGTGAGCTTTGAACATCGCAACGGCGACGGCCACCCCGGCGCTGAGACTGGCCGTCAGTCCCATCTTCCGGCCGTGAATCGCAGCGCGGCGGATGAGGCGCCGCAGGACGTATCCCCTGCCCTCGTTTGACGGAGTCACACCGTCGGCGATGACGAAGGTCGCCGCGCGTAAGTGGTCCGCGACGATGCGTTCTGACAGAGTCGCCGGCCGCGGACTCGCGCCTCGTACGAACGCGACGAGAGGTTCGAGGATGTCGGCTTCGAATATGTTGGTCTTGCCCTGGAGGATGTAGCTGATCCGCTCGAGGCCCATGCCGGTGTCGATCGCCGGATGCTTCAGGGGCACCAGGCTTCCCTCGGCCACGCCACGCCGAACCGCATCACCCGAAGTACCTTCGATAGGACCGCGCTGGTCGTACTGGGGAAAGACGAGGTTCCAGAACTCTGTGAAGCGATCGCAGTGGTCGGGAACACAGTCCTCCTGACCGCAGCCATGCTCGCGGCCGCGATCCCACCAGATCTCCGAGTCCGGGCCGCATGGTCCCGCGCCCAGGCCCCACCAGTTGTCTTCGAGACGTGTCACGCGCTCCGCGGTCATCCCGGGCTGCCGGAGCCAGATCTCGTGCGCCTCGTCGTCGGTGGGATGGATGGTCACGCGAAGGCGGTCGACCGGCATCTCGAAAACTTCCGTGACCAGGTCCCAGGCCAGCGGGATCGCCGTCTCCTTGAAATAGTCACCGGCCGGCGCGAAGTTGCCGAGCATCTCGAAGAACGTGTTGTGCCGGTCGGTCCTTCCCACCTCGTCGATGTCGCCTGTGCGCAGGCATTTCTGGCAGCTCGCGAGCCTGGGCGCGGGCGGATCGCTCAAGCCCAGGTAGTACGGCTTGAGCGGCTGCATTCCGGCCGAGATGAAGAGCGTGCTCGGGTCCGCGTGCGGCACCAGCGACGCGCTGGGCAGGACCTTGTGCTCCCGGCTCGCGAAATGCTCTAGAAAACGTCTGCGGATCTCATTCCCGGTCACGGGGTCGATTCAGTTTAGGGGGCGAGCCGCTCCAGCCGCCAAACTCCTCCCGGCCGGCGGACGTAGCGCAGGCGATCGTGGAGGCGATCCTCGCGGCTCTCCCAGAACTCGATCCAGCGCGGACGCAGCGCGTAGCCCCCCCAATCCGCGGGAAGCGGCACACCGCGCGGATGCTTCTCCGCCAGCTCCAGGACCGCGCGCTCGAGCACTTCGCGCGAGGGGATCACGCGGCTCTGCCTCGAGGCCAGCGCCGACAGCTGCGCGCCGCGCGGCCGGCTCCTGAAGTACGCCAGGGATGACTTGCGATCCAGGCGCGTCACCGTTCCCGAGACGCGAACCTGATGGCGGGTGGGGAACCAGTAGAAGACGATCGCCGCGCGATTGTCCTCCGCCACATCCCGACCCTTGCGGCTCCCGTAGTTCGAATAGAACAGAAAGGATCCGTCGCGCAGGCCTTTGAACAGGACCATGCGGGCGGAAGGGCCCGCCGATCCAGAGGTGGCAAGGGCGACGGCCTCCGGCTGCTGCGCGCCCGCTGCCTGGGCCTCGCGATACCAGCGGCGGAACAGCCTGAGTGGATCGCGCGGCGCGTCCGGCTCTTGGAGCGGCATCGAGATCTAAGGGGACGCGGCTTCTTGCGGCACGTACTTCCGCAGCTGCTCCAGAGCGGCTCGCTGCAGTCGCGAGACGTGCATCTGGCTGATGCCCAGCCGGCGCGCGATCTCGGATTGGGACATCTGCTCGTAGAACCTCATGGCCATGATCGACCGCTCGCGAGGAGTGAGGTGCTCCATGGCCCGGTCCAGGACGTCGCGCATTTCCACGCGGTCGAGCTCGGGGTCCGGGCTGCCTATCTGGTCGGCGACGGCCCTGCTGTCCTGGCCATCGCCTGAGCCCACGGGCTGGTCGAGGGACAGCGGAAAGTAGGCGGGGCCGATTTCAATCGCCTCGGTCACATCGTCCGGAGACACGCCCAGCCGTTCCGCGAGCTCCGCGACGGTGGGCTCGCGCCCGAGCTCGTTCTTCATCTGCTCGTTGACGCGCACCACCGACGCGTGGAGCTCCTGCAAGCGGCGCGGAAAGCGGATCGCCGTGCCCTTGTCCCGGAAGTGACGCTTGATCTCTCCCGCGACAGTCAGCGTCGCGAAAGTCGTGAACTCGAACCCGAGGTCGGGGTCGAAGCGCTCGATCGCCTTGATGAGCCCAAGGTAGCCGACCTGCACGATGTCGTCCAGAGGCTCGCCGCGGTTCTGGAACTTGCGCGCCAGGAAATAGACGAAGTCGTGGTACGCGTTGACGAGCTGCTCACGGATGCGCTCCCTCTCGGCCGGGTCCGTGGTCTCGCGATAACGGCGATGGAGCGCCCGCAGCTCTTCGCG
>JBOHUQ010000004.1:0-29095 GCA_050734495.1 Candidatus Dormibacteraceae bacterium | reverse complement strand
CTTCTAGCACGCTTCGGCCGTCCGGCACCGGCGACTGGTTTCGTCGTCCAGCTCGACCTCGTCTGGGAGATGCTGACGCGAGCCGTGCGGCCGCCGGCGCTGCCGCGGATCGACGCGGCGGTGGCATGGAGCGGCTCAGGACTCGAGACCGCCCTCAGGCTTGGCTCGACGCTGCGGCTGTTCGGCATGCGCGCGGTCGTCGACACCCAGGCGCGAGACCAGGCCGCGTCGAAAACCTGGTGGCGCACCGTCGGCGCCGTCAACCTCATCCATTGCCGGAGCGAGGCGAACGTGTCGTGGACGGCGCGTGGACAGCGCACGCGCCGGCTTCCTCCCGAGCAGGTGGCCGCGCGTCTCGCCGGAGGGCTCGCGTGACGCCGCGCAGGGCCGTGGGCGGGAAGGTTTCGATCGCGGTGCCGACCGGGGCATTGATGCCGGGTGCGTTGCGCCTGCTGGTGCGCGCGGGAGTGGCGCGGCTCAGCGCGGAGGAGCTTGGTCGCCAGCTCATGGTCGATCGCGCTGGCGTCCGGGTCATCCTTGTGCGGCCGGCCGACGTCCCGGCATACGTGGATCACGGAGCGGCCGATCTCGGAATTGTGGGCAAGGACATCCTCTGGGAGACGCCGGGGGAGCACTACGAGCTCGTGGACCTCGAGTTCGGCGGATGCCGGCTCGTGCTCGCGGTGCCGCTCTCGTCGCGTCTCAACGGGCCGGAAACGTGGCCGCCGCAGCTGAGGGTGGCTACGAAATACCCGCGCACCGCCGGCTCCTGGTTTGAAGCGCGCGGTCAGGCCGTCGAGGTCGTGCAGCTGCACGGCTCGGTCGAGCTGGCGCCGCAGGTCGGCCTGGTCGACGCGATCGTCGACCTCACCGCGACCGGCCGAACTCTGAAGGAGAACCGGCTGCGGGTGACAGCGATCCTGGGGTCTTCGACGGCGCGGTTGATCGCCAACCAGGCCAGCCTCAAAACGCGGACCGACGAAGTCCAGGCGGCGGTCGGCAGGCTTCGGGAGGCGGCGCATGACCGTTGAGCGCTTCGACGTCGGCTCGTGGCTCGACTCGCCGATGTCGCGGCGGCGACTCGACCTCTCGCAATTCGGACCGGAGCGAGCGGTGGTGGCCGGCATTTGCGCTCGCGTGGCGGCCGAGGGTGACGATGCGCTGCGAGAGCTCGGAACGAAGTTCGACGGCTGGGCGCCAAAGGCCGGCGAAACGTTTGAAGTGCCGGCGCGCGAGCTGGCCGAGGCTGCCGGCAAGCTCCACCCGGCGGACCGTGCCGCCCTGGAGTTCGCCGCCGAGCGCATCAGCGCGTTCCACGAGCGGCAGCTGCTGCCGGTGTCGAGCGGGCTGCCGGGGCTCAAGCTCCTCTCCCGCCCAGTCCGGCGCGCCGGCCTCTATGCGCCTGGAGGTCGCGCGGCATATCCCTCGACGGTTTTGATGACCGCGATACCGGCTCGGATCGCGAAGGTGCCCGAGGTCGTGCTTGCCACGCCGCCTCGAGCCGACGGTACAGTGCCGTCGGCCATCCTCGCCGCCGCGCACATCGCCGGGGTGGACGCTGTCTATCGGGTGGGGGGCGCTCAGGCGATCGCCGCGCTCGCCTATGGGACGGCGACGATCCCCCGCGTCGACGTCGTGGCGGGGCCCGGGAACATCTACGTCACGCTTGCGAAACGAGAGGTATTCGGCGCCGTCGGTGTGGACGGCATCGCGGGCCCGACCGAGGTGATGGTCATCGCGGACGACAAGTCCCGCCCGGATTTCGTGGCGGCGGACCTGGCCGCCCAGCTGGAACACGACCCTCTTGCGTGGGCGGTGCTCATCACCGACTCGTCGCGCCTGGCCGATCGGGTGGAGGAGGAGATGGAGAACCTGGTCGGCGGCCTCGAGCGCAAGGAGATCATCCGCAAGGCCAACTGCTGCATCGTGGTCGCCGACGACCTCGACCAGGCGATGCAGCTTGCCAACGACTTCGCGCCAGAGCATCTGCTGATCGTCACTGAGGATGCAAGCCACCGCGCGACTCAGGTCGAAAACGCGGGCGCGGTCTTTGTCGGGCCATACGCGACTGTGCCACTGGGCGACTACGTCGCGGGCCCAAACCACACCCTGCCGACCGCGGGAGCCGCGAGATTCGGCTCGCCGCTCGGCGTCCACACCTTCTTGAAGCGAACAAGCGTCCTGAGCCTCAATCAAGGC
Source organism: Candidatus Dormibacteraceae bacterium (assembly GCA_050734495.1). Lineage (GTDB taxonomy): Bacteria > Chloroflexota > Dormibacteria > Dormibacterales > Dormibacteraceae > Palsa-870. The sequence goes on along the minus strand of JBOHUQ010000004.1, from coordinate 26,896 downwards.
GACCTCGAAATGCTGCGCGACGCGTGCGTGCGACTCGCGCAGCTGGAGGGGCTTGGAGCACATGCGCACGCGGTGGAGGTGAGGCTTGAGTAGCAGGAAGAGCGAGATCGCACGCAAGAGCAAGGAAACACGGTTGGCGGCCAAGGTAGATCTTCAGGGTCACGGGCGCATCAAGGTCGCGACCGGCTTGCCGTTTCTGGACCACATGATCGAGCAGGTCGCACGTTATGGCGGCTTCGACCTCTCCCTTCGCGGCTCCGGCGACCTTCACGTCGATGCTCACCACCTGATCGAGGACGCGGGCATCGTGGTTGGCCAGGCGCTCTCGGCGGCCCTCGGCGATCGGATTGGCATCACCCGGTTCGCGGCGGCTTACGCGCCTCTCGATGAATCGCTCGCCCGCGTGGTCATCGACCTCGGCAAGCGTCCCTTTCTCTCTTACAACGTGCAGTTGCGCGGCCGCATCGGCACGCTCGAATCGGAGGTGATCGAGGAGTTCTGGAAGGCGCTCTCGATCCACCTGGGCGCGACCGTCCACGTCGATGTGATCCGCGGGCGAAACCGCCACCACATCGCGGAGGCGACGTTCAAAGCCCTCGGCCTGGCGCTGCGCGAGGCGATGGCGCCCGGCGGCGCAGCGGGCCTGCCGTCATCGAAAGGCCTGCTGGGATGACGATCGAAGATTCGGTCCCTCGCCCTCCCAGCCCTCTCCCAAGGGGGAGGGATACGTGATCGCAATCGTGGACTACGGCGTGGGCAACATCCGCTCCGTCGAGCGGGCGCTTGCGCACGTGGGCGCCGAGCCGAAGCTCACCTCGGATCCGGACGAGCTCGAGCAAGCGGAAGGAGTCGTCCTTCCAGGAGTTGGGGCATTCGCTCCCGCGCTGGAAAAGCTCTCCGAAAACGGCCTCGGCCGGTGCATTGTCGACATGGCCCGCAAGGGCAAGCCGCTGCTTGGAGTGTGCCTCGGCTACCAATTGCTGTTCGAGGAGTCAGAGGAGCGTGGGCGCCACCAGGGCCTGGGGCTGCTGCCTGGAAAGGTGGTCGAGGTTGCGAACAGCGCGCGCCTTCCTGTGATCGGATGGTGCCGCCTGCAGCAGAGCGACGACTCGGTACTGTGGCAGGGGATCAAGGACCGCTCCTATTTCTACTTCGTCCACTCCTACACGCCCTCGTCGTCGGTCGCGGCCATCGCGTGGACGGAACACTCACCCGCGGCGGCTGGGGCGCGCAGCAATGTCATGGGGACGCAGTTCCACCCTGAAAAGAGCGGCGCGGACGGCCTGCGCGTGTACAAGAACTTCGTGACGTACTGCAGCTGATGCCCGCCAAGCGCATCATCCCGTGCCTGGACGTGACCGACGGCCGCGTCGTGAAGGGCGTGAAGTTCAAGGACCTGCGCGACGCCGGCGACCCGGTGGAGCTGGCGGCCACGTATGACAGGGAAGGCGCTGACGAGATCGTGTTCCTCGACATCACGGCGTCATCCGATGCGCGAAAAATCCTGCTGGACGTGGTGGCGCGGACCGCCGACCAGGTCTTCATCCCGTTGACTGTGGGTGGTGGGGTGCGCAGCGTCGGAGACATGGCCGAGCTGCTGACCCATGGGGCAGACAAGGTGTCCGTCAACACCGCGGCGCTCGAGAATCCCGACCTGATCGGCGAATGCGCGGAGGTTTTCGGCTCCCAATGTGTCGTGCTCGCGATCGACGCGCGCCGGCGCGCCGAACGCGACGGCTGGGCGGTGTTCAGTCATGGCGGCCGGCGCATGACTGGCCGCGACGCCGTGGAATGGGCCGTGCTTGGAGAGCAGCGGGGAGCGGGAGAGATCCTGCTCACGTCGATGGACAAGGACGGGACCCACGAGGGCTATGACCTCGAACTGCTCCAGGCCATCTCATCGGCGGTGCGCCTGCCGGTCATCGCGTCCGGAGGCGCAGGCACGGTCGACCACATGTACAGCGCGCTCACCGAGGGAGGCGCAGAGGCGATGCTCGCCGCGTCTGTCTTCCACTTCGGCGAGCTGTCGATCGTGGCAGTGAAACAAGAGCTGGCGGCCAGGGGTTTGGAGATCAGGCCATGAAACCCGACTTTTCGAAGGGCCTCGTGCCGGCCGTCGTCCAGGACGTGGACTCCGGCAAGGTGTTGATGCTTGCGTACATGGACGAGGAATCGTGGAAGCGGACGCGCGAGACCCGCCAGGCGTGGTTTCACTCGCGGGAGCGGGGGCTGTGGCGAAAGGGTGAGACGTCGGGCAACACGATGGAGGTGCTCGAGGTGCGGCTCGACTGTGACCTCGACGCTGTGCTGCTGAGGGTGAAGCCGGCCGGCCCGGCATGCCACACCGGCGCCGAGTCCTGCTTCTTCAACGAACCATCCCCTGCCCTGCCGTCCCCTGAGGGTGAGGGGAACTAGGCCGGATGTTTATGCACGCTTCTGTATACTCATGCGTCCATGCCCAAGACGGTGAAGGCGGCGGTGGCCGGGGCCAACGGCTATGCCGGGATGACGCTGGTGAACCTGCTGGCCCGCCACCCCGGCGTGCGGCTCAGCCAGCTGACCAGCCGGTCGCACGCGGGTAAACCCTACTCGGAGGTCTTTCCGCTGCTCGACCTCGAGGGTGAGTTCCGGCCCGAGCCGGATCCCGATGGTCTCGACGTCGTGTTCAGCTGCCTGCCGCACAACGTCGGCGCGGGAAAAGCTGCCGGCTGGATCGATGCGGGTGCCCGCGTGATCGATATGAGCGCGGATTTCCGGCTGCGCGACGCGAAGCAGTACCCCGTCTGGTACCGCCAGGAGCATCCCGAGCCAAGCTTGCTCAACAGAGCGGTGTTCGGGCTTCCGGAGCTTCACGAACACGACCTCAAAGACGCGGCTCTCATCGCCGTGCCGGGCTGCTACTCGACCGCGTCGATCCTCGCCCTGGCGCCGGCCGTCGCGGCGGGGCTCGCGGCTTCCGACATCGTCGTGGATGCCAAATCAGGCGTCAGCGGCGCCGGCCGGTCGCCTGGGATCGGCGTGCACTTCAGCGAGGTCAATGAGTCGGTGGGCGCCTATGCGATCGGCGGACACCGCCACCTCCCGGAACTGACCCAGGAGCTCAGCAAGCTCAGCCGGAACGGAGACGTCCAAGTCACGTTCGTGCCGCATCTCATTCCGATGACCCGCGGCATTCTGGCCACCTGTTACTTCGATCTCAAAGGATCCGTGGGAGAGCTCGAAGGAGCGTATCGCGAGTTCTACGCGGGCCAGCCGTTCACGCGGATCCTCAACCAACCGCCGGCGACCAAGCTCGCGAGCCACACGAACCTGTGCCTTGTCAACGTCGCCGCCCAGGGCAAGAAAGCCGTGGTCACCGCGGCGCTGGACAACCTGCTCAAGGGCGCCTCGGGCCAGGGCGTGGAGTGCTTCAACATCGCCTTTGGCTTCGACCGCACCACCGCGCTGGAGGGCCCGGCCCAGTGGCCCTGACGTTCCCTCGCGGTTTTCGCGCCGGCACCGCGGCGTGCGGTATCAAGGCTTTCACGGCGGGCGCCTCCGCGATGCCGACCGGCCAGACAGACGACCTCTGCGTGATCCATTCCTCGCTCATGTGCGACACCGGCGGAGTCTTCACCACGAACAAGATCAAGTCCGCGTCGGTGGTCATCGACCAGCTTCACCTGCAGCACAACCGTGTGCAGGCCCTGACGATCACGTCCGGCAACGCCAACGCGTGCACCGGCGCGCAGGGCTTCAAGGATGCCCTGCTGATTGCGAAGCTCTCGGCCGACCGGCTCGACCTGGACCCGGACCAGGTGCTCGTCAGCTCGACGGGCGTGATCGGCCGCTACCTGCCGATGGATGCGATCAAACCGGGTATCGGCGAGGCGTGCGGCAAGCTCAGTGCTGACGGGGGCGCCGCCGCGGCCCGAGCGATCCTGACCACGGACACGGTGCCCAAAACCGCCCAGCTGGAGCTCGAGCTGGCCGGTACGACCGTGCGCCTGGGGGGCATGTGCAAGGGGTCCGGGATGATCCACCCCAACATGGCCACCATGCTCGCGTACGTCACCACCGACGCGGCAGTCGAGCCCGGCCTGATGGCAGCTCTCGTCAAATCGATCGCCGACCGCAGCTTCAACCAGGTCACCGTCGATGGGGACAGCTCGACCAATGACACCTTTCTCATCCTCGCGAACGGAGCTGCTGGAAATGCGCCGATCCGGGGCGGCAGCGTCGAAGCCGAGCAGCTAGAACAGGCGCTGCTGGAGGTCGCCCAGCGGCTGGCCCGGGCGATCGCCCGCGACGGCGAAGGCGCCACCAAACTCATCACCGTCAAGGTGGGCGATGCCGTATCCGACGCCGATGCCCGCCTCGCGGCCCGCGCCGTCGCCGCGTCGAGCCTGGTCAAGACGGCGATCCACGGCGGCGACCCGAACTGGGGGCGGATCGTGTGCGCCCTCGGTTACAGTGGCGCCGAACTGGCGCTCGACAAGCTTCACCTCACGGTAGGTGGAGCGGTCGTTTTCGAGCGCGGCGCCGGTGTCGATGTGGACCTTTCGGCCGTTCGCCACGCGTTTGAGCAACCGGAGATTGAGATCGTGGCCACACTCGGGCTGGCGGACGGGCACGCGGAAGCCTGGGGATGTGACCTTTCGGAGGAATACGTGCGAATCAACGCGGACTACACCACATGACGCTGTCGGTTGAGGAACGGGCGAAGGTTCTGGTCGAGGCGCTGCCTTACATCAAGCGGTTCCACGGGCAGGTGCTCGTGATCAAGGTCGGCGGCAATGCCATCGATTCGGCGCGTGACGAGACGCTGCTCGACGTGGTGCTGCTCCGGTACGTTGGAATGCAGCCGATCTTGGTCCACGGCGGCGGGCCCGAGATCTCGGCCATGAGCGAGCGGCTCGGTTTGAAGCCGACTTTCAAGAATGGTCTGCGCGTGACCGATGACAAGACCATGGAGGTGGTGAAGATGGTGCTGACGGGCAAGGTCAGCCCTGACCTGGTGGCCGCCATACATCGGCTCGGCGGGCAGGCGGTTGGAATGAGCGGCGAGGACGGGCCGACGATCATCGCGGAGCCTCTCGACGAGTCGATGGGATTCGTCGGGCGCGTCACGCAGGTCAACAAGGAACCGATCACCGCACTGCTCGGCCGCGGCTACATCCCGGTGATCGCCTCGATCGGGCTGGGTTACGACGGTCACGCGTACAACATCAACGCGGACACCGTCGCCGCTGAGATCGCGGTCGCGTTGAACGCGGCCAAGGTGATCTTGCTCACAGACGTGGCGGGTGTGCTGGGGGTGGACGGCCAGGTCGTGGCGGTGCTGTCGCGCGAAGACGCGCGCCAGCGGATCGAGGCCGGTGAGGTTACGGGCGGCATGATCCCGAAGCTCGAGGCCTGCCTTCGCGCGCTTGATGTGGTCCCGCTCGCGCACATCGTCGACGGGCGCACGCCGCACGCGCTGCTGCTCGAGCTTTTCACCGAGGCCGGTATAGGGACGATGGTCACGCCGTGATGCCCTTAATGACCTGGGTTGACACCTGCTCGGCGCGCTCGTACTCTGCGCCCCGCCACACAAAGTTGCCCCTGAGGGAGGGCGGTGGGGTCCGTGGGCGGGGTCCAAAGGATGGATTGGACGATCTCTTACGGCCGAGGTGCGCGACGTGACCACTGCCGAGCTTGCCGATCGTTACCTCATGCAGACGGGTAGGCGCCTGCCTGTCACGTTTGTGCGCGGCCGTGGCTGTGTTCTGATCGACGATTCGGGTCGCGAGTACCTCGACCTCGTGGCCGGCATCGCCGTGAACCTGCTCGGGCACTCTCACCCCGACGTCGTCGCCGCGGTGACCTCCCAGGCGAACGCTCTGATCCACACTTCCAACCTCTACTACACGCAGCCGCAGGTCGAGCTGGCTCAGCGGTTGGTGGAGCTCTCGTTCCCGTCTCGCGTCTTCTTCTGCAACTCAGGCGCGGAGGCCAACGAGTCGGCGATCAAGATCGCGCGCAAGTGGGGAACCCGACATCGCGACGGCGCGTTCGAGATCATCACCACGGCCGGCTCCTTTCACGGGCGCACGCTTGCGGCGGTGACTGCGGGCGGCCAGCACAGGTACTCGGACCCTTTCAAGCCGCTGCCGGCGGGCTTCGTCCACGTGGCCTACAACAACCTCGATGCGCTCAAGGACGCAACCACCGTCCGCACCGTCGCGGTGATGCTCGAACCGGTGATGGGCGAGATCGGGATTGTCCCGGCAGACCCCGGTTACCTGGCAGGCGTCCGCGAGTGGTGTGACGCGCAGAACCTCCTGCTGATCCTCGACGAGGTGCAGACCGGGCTCGGCCGCACCGGTCGCTGGTTTGCGCACCAGCACCACGACATCGCGCCCGACGTGATGACGCTGGCCAAGGGTCTCGGAGGCGGAGTGCCGATCGGTGCTTGCCTGGCCAACCCCCGCGCGGACGTCTTCGAGCCCGGCGACCACGGCTCAACGTTCGGCGGTAACCCGCTGGCGTGCGCGGCTGCAATCGCTGTGCTCTCTGTGATCGAGCGCGATGGACTGGTGGGCCACGCGGCCGAGATGGGCGAGGTCCTTCACGAAGCCCTCGCCGACCTCGGCGCCAAGGAGGTCCGAGGCCTCGGGCTCATGCAAGCTTTCGAGTTCGCCGAGCCTCGCGCCAAAGCATTCCAGAACGAGTGCCTCGAGGCGGGCTTGATCGTCAACGCCGTCGACGACCACTCTGTCCGGCTGGTGCCGCCGCTGATCATCGACAGCGCTCAGATCGAGCGCGCTCACTCGACCATGCGCAAGGCGGCAAAGTGACCCCTACGAAGACCCAGCGCCACTCAGCGATCCTCGATCTCGTGAACCGCGGCTCGGCGCACACGCAGCAGGACATCGCGCATGCGCTCGCGCGACGCGGCATGCGCACGACCCAGGCGACGATCTCCCGCGACATCCAGGAGCTAGGGCTTGTTCGGTCAGGCGACGGCTATCGCAGCTCGGTGGCCCTCGTGCGAGAGCTCGTGCTGTCGATCGAGCTCGTGACGCCGATGGCTGTGATCAGGACCCCTCCCGGTACTGCAAACCTGGTGGCCCGGCGCATCGACGAGGCCGCCCTTCCAGGCGTGGCCGGCACCGTGGCGGGCGACGACACGATCGTCGCCGTGCTGCGTAAACCAGGCGCAGGCAGGGCACTCAAGGAACTCTTGCTGCATGGCGGCTAGGGGGGCGGTGGGCGGGCTTTGCCCGGCCTCCCAAAAGGGGGGCGTTCTGCCCTGAAGAACAAGAAGCTCGTCCTCGCCTATTCGGGGGGACTGGACACGTCGGTGGCCATCCGCTGGTTGAAAGATCTCGGTTGGGACGTGATCGCATTCACCGTCGACCTGGGCGAGAAGAAGGACCTCGACGCGATCCAGGCGCGCGCTCTCAAGACCGGCGCGTCGGCGGCCTACGTCGCCGACGGGCGGGCGCCATTCCTGCACCTGTTCGTCTGGCCCTCCTTGCAGGCGGGAGCGGTGTACGAGAAGGAGTACCCGCTCGCGACCGCGCTCGGCAGGCCGCTGATCGCGGCCATGATGGTCGAGGTGGCGCGCCGGGAAGGGGCGACCGCCATCGCGCACGGATGCACCGGCAAGGGCAACGACCAGGTGAGATTCGACGTCACCACGGCCGCTCTCGCTCCCGACCTCGAAGTGGTCGCGCCTGTTCGCGAGTGGGGCATGAACCGCGACGACGAGATCGAGTACGCCGCCAAGCACGGCATCGAGGTGCCGGCCACCGTGCGCTCCCCGTACTCGACTGATGAAAACCTGTGGGGACGGTCGATCGAGGCAGGCGTGCTGGAGGACCCGTGGGCCGAGCCGCCGCGCGACGTTTACAGCTGGACGCGCGATCCGCGCGACTGCCCGGACGAGCCGGCCTACCTGGAAATCGCCTTCAAGCACGGATTGCCCATATCGCTCGATGGAAAGCCCGTCGATGCCCTGGAGCTCGTGACCGAGCTCAACCGGGTCGGCGGCGAGAATGGCGTCGGACGGATCGATCACCTGGAGAACCGGCTGATCGGAATCAAGTCACGAGAAATCTACGAGGCACCCGCGGCCGTGCTGCTGCTGCAGGCCCACCAGGCGCTCGAGGACATCACCCTTCCCAAAGAGGTCGCGAGGTTCAAGGACACCGTCGCGCAGCAATGGGCGCAGATGGTCTACGACGGGCTCTGGTTCAGTCCGCTGCGCGATGCGCTGTATGCCTTCGTCGCGGAGACCCAGCGCCACGTCACCGGCGAGGTGCGGGTCAAGCTGTTCAAGGGTTCCTCGCAGGTGGTCGGTCGCAAAGGTCCGCACCAGCTGTACCAGCTGTCGCTCGCGACGTACGGAAAGGGCGATGCGTTCGACCAGTCTGCGGCCGCGGGCTTTATCAAGCTGTGGGGAATGGGGGTGCGCACCTCGGCGCGGGTCCAGGGGCAGCTGCACGCGCGCGAGCTGGGCAACCTGCTGGGAGAAGTGAAGAGGCTCACGACATAGGCAAGCTCTGGGGCGGACGCTTTCGCCGTCCGCTCCTGCCTGAGCTCGAGAGCTTCTCGTCCTCGGTGGAGATCGACTTCGAGCTGTATCCGTTCGACATCGCGGGGAGCGTCGCCCACGCGCGCGGCCTTGCTGCGGCAGGCCTTCTGTCCAGGGCGAAGCTCACGGCGATCGAGCGTGGCCTCCGGCGGGTCAAGCGCGAGCTCGATTCCGGCGAGTTCAACTTCAAAGAGACCGACGAAGACATCCACACGGCGATCGAGCGCCGCCTGAGCGAGCTCACGCCGGCCGGCGCCTCCCTTCACGCGGGTCGCTCGCGCAACGACCAGATCGCGCTTGACCTTCGCCTTTACTGCCGCGCCGCGGCCTCGGTGCTGACGTCTTCGATCGCGGAGGCGGTCGACGCACTGGCCGCCAAGGCTCGAGCGCACTCGCGATGGGTGATGCCCGGCTACACGCACCTCCAGCGCGCACAGCCGGTGACCGTCGGACACCACCTGCTGGCCCACGCCGAACCGCTGCTCCGCGACGCGCAGCGGGTGCGTCACGCCTATGACGCGGCGGGCGAGATGCCTCTGGGCTCAGGCGCGCTAGCGGCCACCACGCTGCCGCTGCAGCGCGAGCGTGTGCGCCGGGAGCTCGGTTTCGAGCGCCTGACCGCCAACAGCATCGACGCCGTCTCGGATCGCGACTTCGCGCTCGACCTCGTCTACGCGTGCACGTGCGCTTCGATTCACCTGAGCCGGCTGGCGGAAGACGTCGTCATCTGGGCCAGCGCGGAGTTCGGCTTCATCCGGCTGGCAGACGAGGTCTCGACCGGTTCGAGCCTGATGCCTCAGAAGAAAAACCCCGATATCGCCGAGTTGCTGCGCGGGCGCTCCGGCCGTGCGATCGGAAGCCTGGTGGGCCTTGCCACCGTCTTGAAGGGCCTGCCTCTCGCGTACGACCGGGACCTGCAGGAGGATAAGCCGGCGCTTTTCGCCGCCGTCGACAATGCGCTGGACTCCCTGGACGCCGCGGCCCTCCTCGTTCAGCATCTCGAGTTCGATCGCGCCAGGCTTGCCGCGGCGGCGAGCGAGCCCGGGCTCCTGGCCACGGATGCGGCCGAGATGCTGGTGAAGGCCGGCGTGCCGTTCCGCAAGGCGCACGTGCGGGTCGGCGGTCAGGTGCTCGAAGGAAGCCTGAAAGCGCCGTGGAAGGCCCAGGCTTCGATCTCGAAACGCGACCTGCCTGGCGCGCCGCACCCGCGTCGGGTCGCCGAGCGGACGGCGGCCATCAGGCGCGAAGCCGCGGCGCTGCGCCGGTGGGCCAAGGGACACCCTCCGAGACTTCCGAGCTAGAGTTCGACTCCCTGATGCTGCTCGCCGTGGACGTAGGCAACACGAACGTGACCCTGGCGCTGTTCGACGGCGATCACCTCGTCGCGGACTGGCGGGTCACCTCGCATCGCGAGCGCACGGCGGACGAGATCGCGGTCGAATTGAGACAGCTCTTCGAGCTGCGGGGTTTCGAGATCGCAGTCGTCGACGGGATCGTGATCTCGAGCGTCGTGCCGACCCTCAACACTGCCCTGGTCGAGGCCTCGAGGCGCTACCTCAAGTGCGAGCCGCTGATGGTGGGACCTGGCGTGAAGACGAGCGTGCGAATCCTCTACGACAACCCCAAAGACGTCGGCGCGGACCGTATCGCGAACGCCCTGGGTGCCTACTCGAAGTACGGAGGGCCTGTCGTGGTGATCGACTTCGGGACCGCTGTCACGTATGACGCGATCAACGCCGAGGGCGATTACCTCGGAGGGGCGATCGCGCCCGGGGTCGAGATCTCGCTGGACGCGCTGGTTTCGCATACGGCGATGCTCCGCCGGGTCGAGGCCATAGCGCCGGACTCGGTGATCGGCCGCAACACCGTTGCCGCGATCCAGTCGGGCCTCGTCTGGGGTTTTGTGGCCCAGGTGGAAGGGATGGTCCAGCGGATGGTGTCCGAGCTGGGGGGGTCGGCCAGGGTAATCGCAACAGGTGGCCAGGCGGCGCTGGTCGCGAGCCTGACCAGCGTGATCGAGAAAACCGACCCGCTTCTGACCCTCGAGGGTTTACGCCTTATCTACGCCCAAAACTCGAACGGCGATGCTAGAGATTAGAGCCACATGAAGACGGCTCCGGCGTTCCACGTATACGCGGTCGGCGACCTCACGCAGCCTGGCCTCGCCACCCTCCTCACCCAGCTCGGCCTCGAGAGCCAACCGCTCGGCGACCCGGCCAAGCTGGTACACCCGGCCCTGATCCTTGTGGGCCCAGGCGGGGAGGCGCCCGCCGCGCTCGACGACATCACGATCGCCCCTCCCCCCGATGCGTCGCCATCCGCCCTGCGCGAGCTGCTTCGGGTCGCCATGCAAAACGTCGTGCTCAGGCGGCAGGTCTCTCAACTCGACGAGGCCGCAGCTCGGAGGCACCGGCAGTTCCGCGAGCTGAATCGGATCGGCATCGCCCTATCTGCGGAGAAGGACATCGAGCGTCTGCAGTCTTTCATCCTCACCTCCTTGCGCCAGCTCACCCACGCCGACGGCGCGAGCCTCTGGTTGAAGACGGAGGATGTCGGCGGCGCGAAGCTCTTTCTGGCTTCCAGCCAGAACCATTCGATCGACAAGAGCACCTACTCCGCTTTCAAGGTGCCGGTCGACGAAAAATCGGTGGTTGGTTATGCGGTGTCAGTCGGCGCAAGCCAGATCTATGACGACGCCTACAATCCGCCACCCGGAAAGCCAGTCGGCGGCAAGAGCTTCGACGCCCAGTTCGGATACAGGACCAAGTCAATGCTCACCGTCCCGATGCGCAACTACAACAACGAGGTGGTCGGGGCTGTTCAGCTGATCAACGCCAAGCGCAGGTGGGAGACGCGCCTCACGGCCGCGAACGTGGACAGCGAGGTCGTGAGCTTCCATCCAGACGACGTCGAGATGATCGAGTCGATCGCGAGCCAGGCCGCGGTCGCGTTGGACAACAAGAACCTGCTCGATTCGATCCAGGCCCTTTTCGACGGGTTCGTACAAGCGAGCGTCACCGCGATCGAGCAGAGGGACCCCAGCACGGCCGGTCATTCGGGGCGTGTCGAGGCGTTGACGACCTCGCTGGCGCGCGCGGTGAGCGGAATGGGCGACGGGAAGTACCGCGACGTGAACCTGACCGAGGACCAGTTCAAAGAGCTGCGCTACGCGTGCCTACTGCACGACTTTGGCAAGGTCGGTGTGCGCGAACACATCCTGATCAAGGCCAAGAAGCTGATGCCGGGCCAGCTCGAGGTGATCCAGTCCCGATTCGAATTCGTCGAGCGGTCGGTGCAGGTCAAGTACGCGACGGAAAAGCTCGAGGCGATGCGCGCCGGCCGCGGCAGCGCGACCGTGCTGAGCGAGATCGACAAACGGCTGGAGGATGAGGTCGCGCAGCTCAACCAGTGGATGCAGAGCATCGCTGTCGCCAACGAGCCGAGCGTGCTCCCCGAGGACAAGGCGTCAATGCTCGAATTCCTGGCGAAGCAGACCTACCACGACATGTCGGGCGCGCCGCACCCCATGCTGGATCCCCAGGAGTTCCGATTCCTGAGCATCCGCAAGGGCACGCTCGATAAAGAAGAGCGCCTCGAAATGGAATCGCACGTGACCCACAGCTTTCACTTCCTGAGGAAGATCCCGTGGACGCCTCTGATGCGTGGAATCCCCGAGATCGCCTACGGTCACCACGAAAAGCTCGACGGGACTGGTTATCCGCGGCGGCTCGCGGGCGAGCAGATTCCGCTGCAGGCGCGGATGATGACGATCTCCGACATCTTCGATGCGCTCACCGCACAGGACCGTCCCTACAAACGAGCGGTTCCCGTGAAAACGGCGCTCGACATCCTGCATGCCGAGGCCGACGACGGCAAGCTCGACAAAGACTTGCTCGACATCTTCATCGCGAAGGACATCTATCAGAATGCGGCGGCTAACCCCGCGAAGTCAGAGGCAAGACCGTGACTTCGCGCGGACCCCTGAGGGCCCGATGAGGATCAAGTTCTGGGGCACGCGTGGCACGAGGCCGACCCCAGGTCGAAAGACGCTCCGCTACGGAGGCAACACGACCTGCGTCGAGGTGAGGGACAAGGAGAACAACCTCATCATCATCGACTCGGGCTCAGGCATCGCCGAACTCGGCAGCGAGTTCAGCGCGACCGACCCGCTGCAGGCTCACCTGCTCATCACCCACACCCACCTGGACCACATACAGGGATTTCCATTCTTCTTGCCGGCGTTCGTGCCCGGCACGCACCTGACGATCGTTGGCCCGGCGGGATCCGCGAAGTCACTCCAGGCGGCGTTTGCAGACCAGATGGACCCGGCATATTTCCCCATCCGGTTGAGCCACATGCCTGCGGAGATGGAGTTCATCGAGCGCAACCCAGGAGAGACGTTCGAGGTCGGCGCCCTTCGCATCACGCCGCACCTGCTGATGCACCCGATCCCGACATTCGGCTACCGCATCGACGAGGGATCGTCCCGCTTCTGCTTTGCGACTGACAACGAGATCGCGATGTTCGCGAACCAGGAGAACGGCACTTTGAAGGATATGGCGAACTGGTGCCGGGACGCGGACCTGCTGGTGCACGACGCGCAGTACAGCACCGAGGAGTACAAGACCCACGCGGGCTTCGGGCATTCGACGTATGAGGAGGCGCTGTCCCTGGCCGAACAGGCAGGCGTCAAGGAGCTCGCTTTCTTTCACCACGACCCGGTCCATTCGGACGCCGAGGTCGACGCGTTGATCGAGGAGGCGCTCGGCAATCACCGCCAATCGGGCGGGGCGGACGTGAACGCTTTCCCGGCAGCCGAAGAACAGGAGCTGGCTCTCTAATTCGACCGTGCGCCCTGCACGCGCCCTGCGCCGTTAGTCTTTTCCGATCGTGGCGGAAGATCTGGAGCCCGACCTTCCGGCTGTCATGCGCGATCGGCGCGAGAAGCTGGAGCGATTGCGCGCATCCGGGATCGATCCATATTCGCGCGGGTTCCGGCCGACCCAGACGAGCCAGGCCGCGAAGGCGTTGCTGGGCGACAGCGAGCGCACCGAGCCGGTCGCGGTGGCCGGCAGGCTGATGGTGAAGCGCCTCCAGGGGGGCGTGGTTTTCGCCGACCTGCAGGACGGCGAGGGCCGCATTCAGCTCATGGCGAATCGCGACAAGCTCGGCGAGGAAGAGTTCAACCGCTTCGCCGATCTCGACCCTGGCGACATCATCGGTGCCGTCGGGCCGATCTTCCGGACGCGCCGCGGGGAGATCACCCTGGAGGTCCAGTCGTTCCAGCTGCTCACCAAGTCGCTGCGCCCGCTTCCCGAGAAGTGGCACGGGCTGAAGGACGTGGAGATCCGCTACAGGCAGCGCTACGTCGACCTGATCGCCAACCCGGCCGTGCGCGAGGTGTTCCGGGCGCGCACCAAGATCATCACCGCGATGCGCGGCCTGCTCGACGAGCGCAACTTTCTCGACGTCGACACGCCGGTGCTGCAGGAGGTTCCGGGGGGCGGGCACGCGCGGCCTTTCGTGACACACCACAACTCGCTCGATCGAGACCTCTTTTTGCGTATCGCTCTCGAGCTGCACCTCAAGAGGTTGCTCGTCGGTGGCTTCGAGCGCGTCTACGAGATCGGCCGCGTGTTTCGCAACGAGGGGCTCTCGCCGCGGCACAACCCGGAATTCACACTGCTCGAGTGCTACCAGGCGTACGCGGACTACGACGACGTGATGAGGTTGGTCGAGGACCTGATGGTGGTGTCGGCGATGGCCGCCGGCCGGCCTCTGGAGACGAGCTACCAGGGCGAGACCGTCAATCTGACACCGCCCTTCCGGCGCGAGCGGATGGCAGACCTCGTGCTGGAGCACACGGGAAGGCACGCGGTGGGCCAGGAGTTGAATGACCTCTTCGAAGAGCATATCGAGCCGAGGCTGCGCCAGCCGACATTCGTGATCGACTACCCGGTCGAGATCTCGCCGCTGGCACGGCCTCGCGAGGACGACCCGCGCTTTGTGGAACGGTTCGAGCTGATCATCCTCGGGCGCGAGTACGCGAACGCGTTCACCGAGCTGACCGACCCGATCGATCAGCGCGCGCGTTTCGAGGCTCAGGCCGCGCGCCGCGCCGCGGGGGATGTCGAAGCGCATCCGATGGACGAGGATTTCTTGCGAGCGGTCGAGTACGGACTGCCGCCATGTGGAGGACTCGGCGTGGGCATCGATCGCCTGGTCATGCTGCTGACGGACCAGCCGTCGGTGAGGGACGTGATCCTGTTCCCGGTCATGAAGGCCGAAACGTAGTGCTTCCGCTGGAGCTGATCCGCCACGATCCCGAGCGGGTGAAGCGGGCCGCCGAGCTCAAAGGGGAACCGGCGCCCGTCGATGAGATTCTGAAGCTTGACGAGGAGTGGCGCGCACACCTGCACAGGGCCGAGACCATCAGGGCGGAGCAGAACCGGCTCTCCAAGGAGTTCGCGAAGTCGCGCGATGAAGCACTGAAGGAGAAGCTTCGCCAGATGTCCTCCGAAGCCAAGGCCGAACTCGAGATGGCCGGCGCTGAGAAGGCGAAGCTGGATCAGCTGCTGCTGGAGGTGCCGAATCTCTTCCACGAATCGGTTCCCATTGGTGAAACCGACCAAGACAACGTGGTCACGCGGGAATGGGGGGACAAGCCGGACTTCGACTTCACGCCTCGGACGCACTATGACCTCGGCGAGACACTGGGCATCATGGACTTCGAGCGGGCGGCTCGAGTCGCCGGATCTCGCTTTGCATTTCTGCTTGGAGATGGCGCCCGACTCGAGCGGGCGCTGGTCCAGTTCATGCTGGACGTGCACACCCGCGAGCACGGCTACACCGAGGTGTGGGCGCCCATGCTCGTCAACACCGCCTCTATGGTGGGAACCGCCAACCTGCCGAAGTTCGCCGACCAGGCGTTCAAGGTCGACGACAGAGATTTATGGCTGATCCCGACTGCCGAGGTTCCCGTCACCAATTTTCACCGTGAAGAGATCCTCGACGGCGACCTGCTTCCCATGAAATACGTCGCCTATGCGCCCTCCTGGCGGACCGAGGCCGGAGCTGCCGGATCGGACACGCGGGGATTCATCCGCATGCATCAGTTTTCCAAGGTCGAGCTGGTCAAGGTGACGACCGCCGAGACGTCGATGGAAGAGTTCGAGCAGCTGGTCGAGGATGCTGAGGACATTCTCCGACGCCTGGGTCTGCAGTACCACGTGCTTGCGATGTGCACGGGCGACATGGGTTTCGCTCAGTACAAGAAACTCGACCTGGAGGCGTGGGCTCCGGGACTCGATCGATACCTGGAGGTGTCGTCGTGCTCCGTGTTCAACGACTTCCAGGCCATGCGGGCCAACATCCGCTACCGGCCGGCCAAGGGGGCGCCCCCGAAGTTCGCGCACACGATCAATGGCAGCGGGCTCGCGCTTCCGCGCACGATCGACGCCATCATTGAGACTTATCAGCGCGCTGATGGGTTGATCAGGGTGCCGGAGGTGCTGAAGCCTTACATGGGCGGCATCGAGCTGATCGGCGCTCGATAGCTAGAGGCGCGGCCGAAAGCTGCCGGCGGATCTCTCGTCGAAGGTTTTCAGCCACGCCTCTAGAATCGCAGTTGCCTCGCGGAGGGGTGGCCGAGTCCGGTTGATGGCGACAGTCTTGAAAACTGTTATAGGTGCAAGCCTATCCAGGGTTCAAATCCCTGCCCCTCCGCCAATCGAGTCAGGCTCCTCGAGGTGCGTGACCTCGGCGACGTTTTGGAGCTGCTCCATACGAGTCCAGAGCGCTGGGAGACGCTGCGCCTGGCCGGCCGGGCTCGATGCCTCGCCATGTCCCGCCACGGATGTACAAGCCGGCCCTGAGGGTTCGGCATCTACGACTCTGGCAAATAGGAGGTAATGCTGATCAACACCTGAAATTGAGACCAGACCCAGCTCCAAACACCGCATTTGCTATGGTATGTGTGTGAGAACGCACCTCAGGATCGGCCAGGCCGCCGAGCTCCTGCGGGTAAGCCCCGACACGGTGAGGCGCCTCGTGGATGCCGGTCAGATCAAGACGGCCCGGTCGGCCGGCGGCCAGCGGCAGATCGACGGACCCGGACTCGCGCGTTACATGGCAGCACTGCCGCGCCAAGATCCTCCGGCGGCGGCAAGCGAGTCGGCCCGCAATCGCTTCGCCGGCATCGTGACGCGCGTGATCAAGGACGGTGTGGCCGCCCAGGTTGAGATTCAGGCAGGCCCCTACCGGATCGTGTCGCTGATCACGCGCGAGTCGGCTGACGAGCTCGGTTTGAAACCAGGGGTGGTGGCGGTCGCGTCCGTGAAGGCAACCAACGTAGGGATCGAGCTGCCGCGCAGCTGATGGAGGGTCGATGCGCAATCGGGTAGTTGTGCTGGTCGCCCCCCTTGTGCTGGCTGCTTGCGGAGGCAGCGGGGGCACCGCGTCGAGTTCGCCGCCGTCGACATCCATGAACGGACACGTCAATGTGTTTGCGGCCGCGTCGTTGACCTTATCGTTCAACGCTCTAGGCGTCGCGTTTCACAGGGCCAACCCGGGAGTCGGCGTGAACTTCAACTACGCGGGCACTCCGACCCTGGTGAGACAGATCGAGCAGGGTGCCCCGGCAGACGTTTTCGCCTCTGCGGATACCACCAACATGGACAAGTTGACGGCGGACGGCTTCACATCTGGCAGCCCCAGGGTCTTCGCTCGCAACCACCTCGAGATCGTTGTCGCGCCCGGAAACCCCAAAGGAATCACCGGGCTTGCCGACCTCGCCAAGTCGGGCGTGATCTACATCTCGGAAGGACCTACGGTGCCGGCCGGGAAGTACTCGCTGCAAGCGCTGGCCGCCGCGGGCGTCAAGGTCATGCCGAAGAGCCTCGAGACCAGCGTCACGGCGGTCATCAGCAAGATCGAGCTTGGCGAGGCCGATGCGGGCATTGTCTACACGACGGACGTCTCCGCAGCCGGCAACAAGGTGCAGGGCGTCCCAATTCCCGCCGCCAACAGTGTGATCGCGAAGTACCCACTGGTCGCAGTCAAAGGAACGAAGCACCCTGAGGCCGCAAGTGCATTCATTGCATACGTACTGTCAGCCCCGGGGCAGTCGACGCTGGCGAGCTTCGGCTTCCTCGCGGCCTCCTGATCGCACGTGAGTCGCGAGCGCGTCCCGATCGTCGTCCTCGTCCCAGCGACGATCGGGGCGGCCTTCGTCATCCTGCCTCTGCTCGGTCTCATCGTCCGATCTCCGTGGCGTGACGCGGTCACCGCGTTGACGGCGCCGGAAACGGTCGACGCGCTCAAACTTTCTTTGCTCGCGTCGCTGTCTGCAACCGCGGTAGCGCTGGTGCTCGGTGTGCCCCTGGCCTGGATCTGCGCTCGGGTGGAGTTTCCCGGCCGCGATCTGCTTCGCGCGTTGACCACGCTTCCGATGGTTCTTCCGCCGGTTGTCGGCGGAATCGCCCTTTTGCTCGCTTTTGGCAGGCGCGGACTTTTCGGATCGTGGCTCGACTCGACCTTCGGCATCACGCTCCCGTTCACGACCGCCGGCGTGGTGATGGCGGAGACGTTCGTCGCGATGCCGTTCCTCATCCTCACCGTCGAGGCGGGCCTGCGCTCCATGGACCGCCGCTACGAGGAGGCCGCCCGCGCGCTGGGGGCGAGCCGGTGGCGTGTCTTCACGCGGGTCACGCTGCCTCTGATCGCGCCGTCCCTCTTCGCGGGCTCTGTGCTCTGCTGGGCACGCGCGCTCGGAGAGTTCGGCGCGACGATCACGTTCGCGGGCAACTTTCCGGGCGTCACCCAGACGATGCCCCTTGCTGTCTACCTGCTGCTCGAGACAAACCAAGAAGCTTCGTTCATCCTCAGCCTCGTGCTGCTGCTGATCTCGCTGGCGGTGCTGGTGGGGCTCAGGCACCGCTGGCTGGGCTCCGCGTGAGCCTTGAAGCGTCCATCCGGCTCACGCTCGGGCCGCTCGATCTCGATATGGAGCTCACGATCGAGGAGGGCGAGGTCGTCGCGCTGCTCGGTCCGAACGGGGCTGGAAAAACCACCTTGCTCAGGGCAATTGCAGGCTTGATTCCATTCCGAGCCGGGCATGTGCGCCTGGACGGCAAGGTGCTTGAAGACACGGCCACCAACGCATATGTCCCCACCGAGCGGAGGCCGATCGGCTTTGTGTTCCAGGACTACCTTCTCTTCCCGCACCTGAGCGTCCTCGACAATGTTGCGTTCGGGTTGCGCTCGCGCGGAATGGCGCGCGTGGCAGCTTCGGAAAAGGCGGACCGGTGGCTGGAGCGCGTTGGCTTGAAGCGCTACGCCCGGGCGAAGCCATCTGAGCTGTCTGGAGGTCAGCGCCAGCGCGTGGCGCTTGCCCGCGCCCTGGCGCCCGACCCACGCCTACTCCTCCTCGACGAGCCGCTTGCCGCGCTGGACGTGACCACGCGCGCCGAGGTACGTCGCGACCTGAAACGCCACCTCACCTCGTTTCAAGGCATCCGGCTGCTCGTGACCCACGACCCCCTCGAGGCGGTTGCCCTCGCGGATCGCCTGATCGTCATGGAACGAGGGCGGCTCGTTCAGACGGGCGCTCCGGCAGAGGTCACCGAACGCCCCAGGTCGCAGTACGTCGCCGACCTGGTGGGAGTCAACCTGCTCAGGGGAGAAGCCGACCACGGCTCGGTGCGAATGCCGGGAGGTCCGGTGGTCGCAGCGGCGGGTGCAGAAACGGGCGAGGTGTTCGCCGTGATTCACCCACGCGCGGTCGCCATTCACAAGAGCCGGCCCGAAGGCAGTCCGCGAAACGTGTGGCCAGGGAGGGCCAGCCACATCGAGCTGCTCGGCAATCGAGTACGGGTTCGGATCGACGGTGAAGTCCCTCTGGTGGCCGAGGTGACGCCGGCGGCGCTCAGGGAATTGGACCTGGTCGAAGGTGGAGACGTCTGGCTCTCCTTCAAAGCGACCGATGTGGGGGTCTACGCGGCTTGACGAGTGGCGTCGCTCACGGTCACGCCTTCGCGGACACCACCAGCACCGGTCGCCTGGAATGGAGAACGAGCTCGTGGCTCGTGCTTCCGAGCAACAGCTCGGCGACCCCGCCTCGCCCGCGCCTGCCGACCACGATGACGTCGGCCGTCTCGCGCTCGGCCACGGAAGCGATCACCGTGGCGGCCCGCCCGTCTTCCATGACGGCGCGGTACCGAACGCCGGCGACCTTCAAAGGCTTGCACCACTTGTCTTCGAACTCCGACTTCATCGCCGCCCGCCAGTCCTGGTCGAGCACAAATGGGAGCTCTTCCGGCTCAGGAAAGTAGACCGGCATGTCGACCGCGTAAATCGCGAAAACCTGGGAGGCCATGCCCTTCGCCAGACGGATCGCCCACTTGATCGCGGCCGCCGACGACTCCGAGCCGTCGACACCGATCGCGATTCGCTTGATGCCGGTTTTACTCGCTGCCACTTGCTCCTCCTTTCTTGCGGATCAGCCCAGGTGCGAAACCACCTTGCCCAGACGTGAATCCTCGAGCTTGACGGTCAAGCCGGACAGGTGCGTGCCGACCCACTCGCCGCTCTTTTGAATGACTCTTTCCAGGGTCTCCTCGTCCTGGCAGGCCGTCATTGACACCAGCTCGTTGCCGGCAGTCGCGACCACGTGGTAGCTCAGAAATCCTGGCTCGCTGCGCAGATGATCGGCCCAGCCTTCATCGACCATCGTCACGACCTCATCGCGCTGGGCCGGATCGACCCGATATCTCCGGATGCTCATGAACATTCCCCTTCCCCCTCAGTCTGGATTTACCGGAATCAGTGAAAGTCTGCGCCAAGTCCGAAACGCACTGCCCCAGGCGTCTACGGCCCTCCGCTCGAGCCGCCTCCGTCAACGGGCCAGGAGCGCGGATCGTGGCCGATGTTGTGCACGCTGCCCGTGCGCCAGTAGATGCTTCGCCAGCGCTGCATCAGCTCCTCGTCCACCAGGTGGCGGCGCAAGGTCGCGAAGTCGGGTGTCGCCGAAAAATTGTCCGGTTGATCTCAGCTTCGGTGTAGCTTGGCCGGGCAATGAAACGGTCGGCCGGCGCGCTTGGAGTCACGGCTCCGCCAACTGCGGCTGTGGCGATATTGATCGCCGGGTGGTTGACTCCAGGTTATGACCCGTTCGCCCGCACGATCAGCCGCCTCGCCGAGGTCGGGTTTCCGGAGGCCTTACTCGCTGAGTCGGCGATCGGGGCCGTCGGAGTCGCCCTCGTCAACCTCGCGATTGCGCTCGGTCCTGGGTCGCGTGGCGGTCGGGCTCTGCTGGGGGTCGCGGGCGCGGGCCTGTTGGTCGCGGCGGCGATCCGGCTGGACCCCGCATCAGTGCGCGCGACGGCCGAGCACCGCTTCGCCACGACCGTCGCAATACTCGGGCTGACTGGAGCCCCGCTGGCTTTTGCGTCATCCCTGCGCCGCCGGACAGGATGGGTTGCCTACGGACGGGTTTCGTTCGGATTTGGCGCGGCTGAGGTCGCCGTGCTGCTGCTGGGACTTGCCCTCCTGCCCACCGCGTTCGCCGAGTGGGGCGCCTGGGAGCGCTGCTTTCTGGCCCTGCCAATGGGTTGGATGGTTCTGCTTTCGGCGCGGCTGCTCAAGGCCAGGAAGATCGAGCCCATGTTTTCGTCGACCGCAGACAAGAGGATCTGGCCGAAGAGCGTCTCCGCTGAAGACATCATGAAAGCCGCCGCCGCCAGCCACAGCAACAGCGGCTCGTGAACGCCGGTCATGAGCGTCAGCACCGCGAACGAATAGAGCGCGGCGCCCGCGACCTTCGACGAATACAGGTGCAGATTGCCGATCTGATGGAACTTGACGAGGGCGGCGGACAGCGACGCGAGATAGAGACCGAGGGCGGCGGCGATCAGGATGGTGTTGTCACGCAGGATCTCGGGGTGGAGCAGCTCGATCCAGGCCGCCGCAGAGATGAGCAGCGTGTTGTCGGCCAGCGAGTCGAGCCTGGCGCCGGCTGCCGACTCTTGGCCCAGGCGGCGTGCCAGGTAGCCGTCGAAAAAGTCGGTCGCTCCTGCGACGAGCAGACCGACCCCGACGAGCGGTCCGTTTCCGAGCAGCGCGACGAGCCAAATGGCAGGTACGAGCAGCAGCCGCGTTACGGATAGGACATCCGCGATCCGCCAACGCGAGTTCATGTGGCGAGTATGTGTGTTGTTACCTCACGGCGAATCGCATCGTTGGCGTCACGTGAGGACAAACATGGCATCGATTCGAGTTGCTCTGGCTTCAGTCGCCGCCGCGGCGCTGGTGGCCCTGGTGGTTGTGGTCGCCGCAGGTCGGCCGCCGATATTCATCACGTCACCCGCCGCTTCGTCCACGACCGGCTCGATCGAAGGGGGCGTGTTCACGAGCGGCGATGCCAGCGTTTCCAAGAAACCCGACACGGCATTTCTTTTCGCGGGCGTCGAGTCACAGCAATCGACCGCGTCCGCTGCCCAGAGCGACCTGGCGAGCAAGGCTGCGAAGCTCATCGCGCGCGTCAAGGCGCTCGGTGTCGTGGACAAGGATCTCAACACCTCGGGCTACTCGGTAGGTCCCGTTTACACCCCAAGCGGACAGACGGTCAGCGGCTATCGAGCCGCGGAGCAATTGCAGATCACCTGGCACGACGTCAACACCGTGGGCAAGGCGCTCGACGCAATCGTCCAGGAGGGCGGGGCGACGAACGTCGGCGCCAGCTTCGGCCTGGCCGACCTGAAGGGCGCCCAGGCAGAGGCGAGGAACCTTGCGATCGCAGACGCGCGCGCGAGAGCCCAGGCGATGGCCTCCGCCGCAGGCGTCAGGCTCGGTCCGGTGATCCGCGTCAGCGACCTGAGCTCGTCGGGCTTGCCGTCCGCGCGCTTCGATGTGGGCGCGGCTGCGCCTGTGGCCACTCAACTACCTGTTGGTGAGCTCACATTGGCGGTCACAGTTGAGGTGGACTTCGCCATCGCCTAGAGGGCGGTTAACTCGCGAGCAGGATCTTCGGGTTGACGACTTCTGGTGGCTCCTCGGCTTCGACACCGCGATCACCAGCGAGTGGGGCACGCCCAACTAGCGCCTTTGACTTATCGTCGCGGGTGATGATCAAGGTCTACCCGGATCGGCGATGGCCCGCTTTCCTGCGCGTGCTGGCGGACACGGTGACGGTTGGCTGGACGATCGCATGGGCGTATCTCGGCTTCCTGATCTACCAGACGATCATGGGCCTGGAGGCGATCGCGGACGGCATCACATCGACAGGCGCGACTTTCAACGGGTGGATCGCGTCGTTCCGGCACGCGGTGCCGGGCGGCATCCCGCTGCTGACGCAGTTCCTACTCAATACCGCCGATGCTTTGAAGAAGTACTCCGGGGATCCGCTGGTTTCGGCGGGGCAGAACATTCACCAGGCGATCTTCCAGACCGCAATCGTGCTGGCCCTGCTGGTAGCGGTGCCTCCGATCCTGCTGGTGTTTCTGCCTTACGCGGGTTGGCGTTGGCGGGACATGAGGGAGACGGGAGCGGCCCTGGCGTTTGTTCGGATCGCGTCGATGACGGGGCGGGCGGAGCAGGCGCGGGCAGTGCTTGCCTATCGAGCTGTTTCGACCTTGAGCTTCCGGCAGCTGATGTCAGCGAGCGCGGACCCGGTGGGCGACATCGCGGAGCGGCGGTACGACCGGCTGGCGGACGCGATGATCAAGCGGGCCGGGCTGGACCCGACGCGGCTCGCGCCCCACGACCTGCCGGAGCTGCCGCCGCACCGCCGGAGGTAGTTGGCTTGCGGCGGTCTCGCCCTCGCTATCGTTGTGGGCATGTGTCGAAGCATCAAGACTCTGCGCCAGGCTGACGTCGTGGCGACCGAGGAGGAGATCCGCGCCGCGGCGCTCCAGTTCGTGCGCAAGGTGAGCGGGTTCCGCGAACCGTCGAGCCGCCACCAGAAGGCGTTCGAAGGGGCGGTCGACGAGATCGCGCTCTCGTCGCAGCGGCTGCTGGAGAGCATCTCGGAGACGCTGGCCGCCCGGGCTTCTTAACAGCCTCGGTTGACTGCCTCCGTACGCTGGAGACGGTCGGCCGGCGGGGGAGGGGCGGGCGGCTGAGGTAGGGAGGGCCCGCCACAGGTATGCCTGCTCAGAGCTGGCAGCCTCGGCAGAAGTTCAAGGGCTCCCGGTTGGAGCCGAGCTGGCTGATCCGGTGCCCGCAGCGAGGGCAGGTCTTCCCACCTTTCATGTGCACGCTCATGAATGACCGGTCCTGCTTTGACTCGTCGTAGTTCGGGTTCGCGAGGATGGCGGCGATGGCGCGCTTCAGCACGATCGGGATCGCCTCGTACAGGGCCTCCTCTTCAGGGGGCTTGAGCGACGCCCGCCGTCGCAGCGGAAGCAAGCGGGCCTCGAACAGGATCTCGTCGGAGTAGGCGTTCCCGATGCCGGCCAGGAACTCCTGGTTCCGCAGCAGGTCCTTGAGCTCGTCACGAAACCTGCGCAATCGCTTGCGGAACACCTCGAGGCCCATCTCCGGCACCGAGTCCGCTTCCGGGCCCAGCGCCGACCACCCCGGCACCTCCCGATCGCAGTCCTCGACCCAGTAGATGCGGCCCATGTCCCGGAAGTCCAGGTAGCGCAGCTCCTGGCGCCCCTCGAGCCGGATCGTGAAGACCTCGGTCGCCGGTACCGGTGCGTCTCCGCCCACGATTTGGAAGCGGCCGCCGAGCATCGGGTTGATGACCAGCCACCGCGGCGATCCGCCGCCGCCCAGCTCGGTGCCAAAGACGAGGTGTTTTCCGCGCTGGACCAGTGAAACGATGCGGCGAGCAGGGAGCTCGTTCGCGAAATGCTCGACGGGGTATCGAAGCATGTGGGCCTTCTTTGGGTTGACAGTCGCAGCCGTGATCAGCTTGTTCTCCACGCGTGGAGCAAGGCGGATCCGGAGCGCCTCCAGCTCGGGTAGCTCGGGCATGCCGCCACGATACGGGGTAGGGGTTGGGGCTCCAAGCACACCGTGGCGCGCCTGCTCGGCGCGCCGCCGGGCTACGTCGGCTACGACGAGGGTGGACAGCTCGCCGAAGCCCGTACGGTGCCCGCCGTACGCGGTGGTGTTGTTCGACGAGATCGAGAAGGCGCACCCGGACGTTTTCAATTTCCTCCTGAAGCGCGCGATCCAGTGCATGGTCCATGACGCTCTGGCGCAGCGAGGGCGATACCGTCACGGTGGGTGTCAAGGACGGAGAGCTGACATTCGAAAAAGCTGCGGCCGCGGCGGCTGCCGCCGCCGGCTGAGAGACCCCTAGCGGCAGACCGTCCCGGCAGCGGGGAGCGAGAGATCGATCAGATATGCGTCGATCAGCTGCTGTGCGCATGGGCTCGAGTTGTACGAGGTGTGTCCGTTTCCCTGACGGGTCAGCAGCACTGATCCGGCGAGCTGCTGGTTGACCGCCTGTGCCCATGCGTAAGGGGTGGCCGGGTCATTGGTCCCGCCAACCACCAGGATGGGAGGAGCTCCTGGCGCTGTAATCGGGCCGGGCGTGCCGGTGGCCTTGAACGGCCAGTACGCGCACAGCAGATTCGAGTACTGGAAGGCGGGTCCGAACAGGGGCGAAGCGCCGGCGTACTTGGTTCCGAGGGCGTCGTAATAGGCGAGGTCTCTTGAGACGGGTCTATCGATGCAGTTGATGGCGACGTTGGCCTCCGTCTCGTTCGAATATGTGCCATCGGCGTTGCGGCTGTTGTAAGTGTCGGCCAGTTGCAGCATGAGAGCTCCATTGTTGCGATCGACCAGTGTCAGGGCTCTGTCGAGGTAAGTCCAGAAGCTCTGGTCGTAGAGCGTGAACAGCACGCCGGTCACGGCCAATCCACGCGTCAGCTGGCGATTGCCCACCTGAAGGGGATTGCTGTCCAGCCGATTCATCATGGCCACCAACTTGGTGCCCGGATCGCCGGACTGCGCGTAGGCACATGGCGTCGCGGCGGTCTTACGTGCCCGGCAGTCCGCCAGGAACGCCTGCAGGTTCTGCTCGAAGCCCACGAGCTGCGCGTAAAGGAGATCGTCGGGCGAAAGCGTGGGATCGATCACACCATCAAGCGCAAGCGCGCGGACGTGAGTGGGGAAGATGTGGGCGTAGTTCTCGCCGAGAAATGTGCCATAGGAAAACCCGAGATAGGTGAGCTTCTGATCGCCCAGTGCCTCCCTGATCACATCCATGTCCCTGGCTGCGCTGACGGTGTCGACGAACGGGAGGACCCGCGCGCTTTTCTGCTTGCACCCCGCGGCGAAGTTCTGATCGGCCTGGATGCCCGCCGCCTTCTCTTGCGGATCGTCGAGCACCGGATCGAGCGCCTGGAACGCGTCCTCCTGAGGGCCGTCGAGGCAACGCACAGGATCGCTGTTGCCAACGCCGCGTGGATCGAAGCCGATGAGGTCAAACCGTGTGTTGAGATTCTTCATCGACCCGGCCTCGCCGCGAAGGAAATCGATGCCGGACACTCCTGGGCCGCCAGGGTTGATCAGCACAGAACCTATGCGGTTGGCGGTGTCGGTCGCCGGCTTCCGGCTGATTGCGATGCCGATGGTGCCGTCGCTGGGATGCGCATAGTCGAGCGGCGCCTGCACCGTGGTGCACTGGAAGCCGCCCTGGCAATCGCTCCACGTGAGCCGGCTTGGCGAAGCAGTCGGGCTGTTTTTCGCCACAGAGCTTGAATTTGGGGCGCAGGCAGCCGTGAGAAATGCGACGAGAACCAGGACCATGGCGACCCGACTCGTCACGCGACGAGTCTACCGGGGGGAGGCTAGCCGACGAATTTCACAAAACCGAGCTCCGGTACATCCGGGTCAGCCTTGATGGCTTCGAGCAGAGGGTCCACCGAACTCGCGCATGCGGTACCAACAGGTGGCGGGAAGGGAGGTGGCGGGAAGGGAGGTGGCGGGAAGGGAGGTGCGGGAAGGGAGGTGGCGGGGCATGGTAGATGCTTTTCGAACCTTCCTTGCCGATCCGATTACGCGAGCGCTCGCGCAGTGGCCGACAGCTACGTGACAGCGACTCCGAATTCAGTGGCCTGATGGAACAACCGCCGTCGAGCCCCGTTATCGATTGATCATCGCGTCTGCAGCTCTGGGATTGGCACCTTGCCGAGGAGAAGGGCGGCCAACATCGCCGGTGCCAACTAACCGAGCGAGCCAACCCCGATTTCAGTTCTCAGTATCAGTAGTAGTCGAGGCCGGTGGCGGTGTCTGCGTGCTGTCCGGTGCTATTGCGACGAACTGGTCGCGTGGCTCCGCGGAGAGCGCCAAGTCGGTTGGCCCTCCGCCTTCCCATAGCGACAT
>JBOHUQ010000003.1:0-18107 GCA_050734495.1 Candidatus Dormibacteraceae bacterium | reverse complement strand
TGACCGGCGACATGGTTTTGTGGAGAGCCCGATGCGGTGAAAGTCGCACGTCGGGTTCGGAGGGCGGGCCAGGGAGACGGGCGAGCCGAGAGGCTCATACCGCGCCCTGGTCCCGACCCTACTCGCGCTATCGTTACGGCCGACATGGCTGCCAAGCCGACCGGCTCCCAGCGGACGCCTTCGAGCGCGCCGTGCTTGCGTCGATGCACGCGACCTACTCGGACACTGACCTCATCGATCGCGCCGTGGCCAGTGCAACGAAGAAGGCGAATGCCGGGCTCCCAAACAAGCGGTCCGAGCTGCGAAGTCTCGAGGCGAAGATCGAGAAAGCCGAGCAGGCATTGCAGCGGTACTTCGACGCCTTCGAAACGGGCTCTCTAACCGCCAAGCGTTTGGCGGGCCGGCTCGACGAGCTCGAGAATCGTCTTGCCGAGCTGCGGACGCAGCGCGAGACCCTTCGAGAAGAGCTGGTCGACAAGTCGATCATCGCGCCGACCGCCGCGGATCTTGGCGCATTGATGAGTGCAATCGGCGATGCGATGGACAACGGCACGCTCCCGCAACGCAAGGCGCTGATGCAGCAACTGGTGACCGAGATCAGAGTCGAATCCAGGAGTGCGATCTTCCCGACGTACCGACTTCCAGCGCCGCCGGTTCGCGTTATATCAGGAGTGGTGGGCCGCGGTGGACTCGAACCACCTACCTCCGCGTTATCAGCACGGCGCTCTGCCAGTTGAGCTAGCGGCCCAAGGCCCAGCGGGTCGAGCGTCCTCGAGCCCAGGAATTGTGAGTCTACTTGGTCGCTTGATTTGACGACGCTGGGTGGCCGGAGGAACGCAGTGCCGGTCCCCGCCCCCTTGGAGGATGAGCCCACCGCAGAGCTGGATGGCAGGGGCGCAAGGATTCGAACCTTGGGCCCTCGGTTTTGGAGTTTCCAGCCAGCGCCCTACAAGCGTCGATGAGGGTCGATCGCGTACTCAAGTCGTCGACTGAGGTCGACAGCAGTCGGCCCGGTTAGCTATACCGTTGGCTACACCTTTGGCAGCGCTTGGACAGCTGTCATGGCGCGTTCGATGTTTCCGTGGCGCGAGCATACCCAAGACCCGTACTGCGCCCGTAGTTTTCCCATGGCCCCGATTACCTGACCTGAGGACGATGGACGCCATCCCTTCAGGAGGTGTTTTCCATGATCTCGTTGAACACGGAAGTCAGGAGCGTGCGGTCTCGTGGAATTTGGCCAGCAAGACGGTTAGCCGCGGCGATCGGAGCTGTGGGCGCTGCGATGCTCATGATGGCTTGCGGGTCCTCGCCATCGAACAATCAGGCCGGATCCGGCGCCGCTTCGGCCTCAGATCCGCCTGGGATCGTCGGTACGTGGGTAGTCAGCGTGACGCCGCCAGCTCCCGGCCTTGCATTTCAATCGATCATCGTCTTCACCCGCGACGGCGCCGTTATCGAGGGCACCTCCAAACCCTTCGCTGCCCCGATCGCCGACACGTCGGAAGGCCTGGGGGTGTGGACCCGTTCTGGCGATTCGATCCACATGACATTCGAGAAGTACCTCTTCAATTCGAGCGGCGGCTATGCGGGCAAGACTCTGATCTTCGAAACCGACACGCTCGACCACAAAGGCGACGCATACACGGGTCAAGCGCAGACGACCATCTACGACCCGAAAGGGAATGTCCTTGCAAGCTTTCCGTCCTCGTCAACAGCGCAGCGGATGAGCGCGTAGGCGAGGTCTTAGTCTGGCCCACCTGAAGGGCGGGGGTCCATTCGCCGGGCCCTCGCTCACCCCTTGGTTTCGGACGGAGCCAAACCCTGGCGCACCGCCCAGGCGGCGACCTGGGCGCGCGAGCTGAATCCAAGACGGTTGCGCAACTCTTCGACGTGCCACTCGGCGGTGCGTTCCGAGATGGAGAGCCGAGCGGCGATCTGGGCGTTGGTGAGGCCCTCAGCTACCAGCCCTGCTACTTCCGCCTGGCGCTGGCTGATCGGCGTGGCGCTCGCAGGCAACGCGACCCCTCGATCATCAGAGAGAGCAAAGGCGATGGCGTCAGTGGAGGTCATTCGAAAACCGTCTGCCCAGAGCGCGTCGCCGGCGCCCGGCAGTGAGCGCCTCGCCTTGCCCACAGCTCGAGCCAGGTTCGCCGGCCAGTCGTGCGGAATGCCTGCGCCGGTCGCCTTGCGGATACCAGCAGCGGCTCCGGCCAACCGCAGGGCGCGCTCGGGTGCGGCGCGTGCAACCGTCACCTCGGCCATGGTTTCAAGAAGGGTGGGCACGAGAGCCGGCAACTTCGCCCTGTCGACCAGCGCGATGGCCTCGGCAATCGAGGCCGTGGCCGCCGCGACCTTTTCCTCAGCCAGCTGCGCCTGGGCGAGGCCCTCCAGCATCTGGGGCAGCCAACGTGCATGGCCGATCTCCCTGCAGAGTGCAACGGCTCGTTCGTACCTCTGGATCGCCGAGCGGCCGGAGCCGCGTTCGAGATCGAGTGCGCCGAGGTTCGCGAGCGCCACTACAAGTGCGGAGCCTTCTCCTGTCCGCTCGGCAAGGTCCGCCGCGCGCTCCAACGTGGCCCGCCGGTGCACGCCAGATCCCGAGTCCTCAAACGCACCCAGTCGCGCCAGGCAGATCGCCTGGCCAGCTTCATCTTGCAGCGCCTCGTAAAGCCTGACCGCATGCTCCAGATGCCGTCGCGCGGCTCGGGTGTCGGCTTGCTCGAGTGCCAGCATGCCGGCAGCGCGATGGGCTCTGGCACCAAACCGGCTCGAGCTCGTGGACTGATCGAGTGCGCGCCCGAGGAGGCGGCTGCCTTCGGGCAGCAGTTCGCGTGCGCCCCAGACCCACGCCATTGCGCCCGCTAACTGGAGCTCGGTCCCACGGTCATGCCCGCGCAGCCAATCGAGGGCAGTGCGCACATTGGCATGCTCGGTGGTCATCCGCTCGGCCCAGCTCACCAGGTCGGCACGGTCACGATGCCCGAATGCCTCTTCCGCGAGGCTGACGTAGTAGCGGGCGTGGGCCGCCGCAATGGTGTCGAGCTCACCGGCCGCCCTCAAGTTCTCCAGGCAGTATTCGCGCACCGTCTCCAATAGACGGTAGCGGGCGACCTGATCGCCGCCCGTTTGCACTTGAACCAAGGATCGCTCCAGCAAACTGCGTTGTAGGCCGGGTATCTCTCGACGCGGGATATGGGTATCCGAGCAGATCTCCTCGATGGCTCCGAGGTCGAACTGCGGAGCGAAAATGGCCAGCCTCCGCCACAGGGCTTGTTCCCGAGGAGCCAGCAGGCCCCGACTCCAGTCCAGAGTCGAGCGCAGACTGCGGTGGCGTTGAGCCGATGCGTGGGGCGAGTCGGTCAAAAGGTCGAGTCGGTCGGCCAGGCGCTCGCGAATGCCCTCCACGCCCAACGTCAGCACCCAGGCTGCAGCAAGCTCGATGGCGAGTGGCATGCCATCAAGCCGGCTGCAGATCTCGGCCACGGCTGCCGCATTGCGCTCAGTGATCTGAAACCCCCCTCCGGCCAGAGCGACGCGATCCACAAACAGCTGGACCGATTCGTAGCTCGCGAGATCTGCGACACCAACGACGGTCGGAGGAGTGGTAAGCGACGGCACCGGCCAGACGAGTTCTCCCGGCAGACCCAACGGCTGGCGACTAGTGGCGATCACCTTCAGGTCGAGGTTGGAGCCAAGCAGTTTTCGGACCAGTTCACGACAGGCGGCGAGAACCTGTTCGCAGTTGTCGAGCACCAGGAGCATCGGCTGAAGCCCCAGGGTACGGACGATGGCATCCGACACGGATTGGTCAGGCCCGCCTTCGACCCCGAGTTGACCTGCTATCTCCGACTCGACCGCACTTGGGTCAAGAATTGCCGAGAGGTCGACAAAGGCAGGGCGAATGGCAAGTCGGCTGCCTGCCTCGCGCGCCACCTCTATGCCGAGGCGGGTCTTTCCGGAGCCTCCAGGTCCTACGAGAGTGAGCGTTCTTCTCCCGCGAAGGAATGCGGCGAGCTCTTGCTGCTCCTTCGAACGGCCGATGAAACGGGTCGCAGGAGCTGGTAGCTGAGCTGAGGCCCGTCCAACGATGCTCACGATCAGCGAGATTGCTCCGACGGGACATCGATTGTCAAAGCTGCCGCGGCACGCGTGGCCATCTGAAAGTACGCGTCTCTGTCTAACACCGAGAGCAAAGGGTGCAGGACCGAGCCGGCCGGTTCAGCATCGCCTGCAAGACCCGTCATCAGCGAACGTCTTCCGAGTCTGTTGGCTATACCGCTGGCTGTACACACAATGCTGAGTGCCGCCTCAAACCGGTCAAAACCATGCGATTCTGAATACTGCGACGGCCAGAAATTTGGCAGGGGCGCAAGGATTCGAACCTTGGGCCCTCGGTTTTGGAGACCGATGCTCTGACCAGACTGAGCTACGCCCCTATCGACCTGAAGCGCGCCGCGCGCGCGGGCCGGCCGAATCGAATTCTAGCCGACGCCCGAAGCCTCTTTTCCGGCCCCGATTAGCATCGTGCGATGCCCGCAACGAGTGAGCTCGATCTGCCGGCTCTCATCGTCGGGGACGTCCACGGCGATCTCGAGCGCCTCTTCCATGCGCTCAAGCCATACCCAGCGTCGGATTGGGGCACGATCTTCCTCGGCGACCTGGTCGACCTCGGTCCATTCGGCGTTGGCGCCCTGCGCTTCGCGCGCGACCGCGCCAACTCCGTGGTGCTGCTCGGCAACCACGAAGTCGCGATGCTCTGGGCGCTGCGCGATCCGGCGCGGGTCGGTTTCTGGATGGGCATCGGCGGCCAGGACCACGACCTGAAGGAGCTCGCGAAAGACTCCGCCCTACAACGATGGATGCGCGACCGCCCCGCCCTGGTCCAGCTCCCCGACCACACCCTTGTGCAGCACAGCGGCACCGACTCGTACGCGGTCCTCCTGGAAAAGAACGCTCCCGACCCGGTCGCCGCGATCAACGCCCGCGTACACGAGCTCCTGCTCAATGGCGGCGAAGCCCAGCTCTGGGACCTGCTCAGCGCCAAGAACATCTTTCCCGCCCAGCCGCTGCGCCTCGACCGCTGGCTCGAGCTCACCGGCAGCCGCCGCGCCGTCTTCGGCCACAACCCGCACCGCAACGCTAGGCCCGAGATCTATCACGATGGCAGGGCCATCAACTTCGACGGTGGATTCAGCCGCTTCCACTCAAAGTTTCAACGCCGGTCGCCGGTCGGCGCCTCGGTGGCGCCCCTGCCCGATTAGGCAACCGCCGCGGGGCGGCACACCTTGCACGGCCGGAAGCCGGCGGCCCGGGCGCTCGCCTCGTCGTGCAGCCACACGACGTTCTTCTCGAGCACGTGACGCCCGGTGTGGCAGGTCGGGTAGCAGAAGATCTTGGTCGACTTGACGCCCTGGTAGCGCTTCCCCGCGCGGGCAAGCTCCTCGAGGCGCTTCACCCGCACCCCCTCCATCGTGAGGATCGAGCGCTTGGCCTCGGGCCCGCCGCCGCCGTAGTTGCCGATCTGGCCATCCATCCGCACCACGCGGTGGCACGGGATGAAATAAGGAATCGGATTGTTGGCGAGCGCGGTTCCGACCGCGCGCATCGCCGCGGGGCGGCCGATCTCGCGGGCGATCCAGCCGTACGGGCGCACCTCGCCACGCGGAATCTCACGCGTCTTGCGCAGCACCGCCTGCTCGAACGGGGTCAGGCCGCGCAGGTCGAACCGCATCCGGCGCCGGCCCTGCAGCTCGTCTTCGATCTTGGCCGCGAGGTCTTTCGGAGGATCGGCGGCCACCAGCCGGCGGCCGACATCCTTGCGAAACCACTCTTCGAATTCTGCCGGCGATGCCGAGCGCGAGGCGGCTGAAACGCCCTGACGATTCCACGCCACGTAGACCGTGCCGAGCACCGTTTCAAAGGAGGCATAGGAGTCCGTCATGCCGACGTGCGCGAGGAGTCGATCGGCAAACCCGGCCGGCGCCTTCACGTCGCCGAGTCGCTTCAGGTCAGTCGTCAGAGTCGTCATCGTTATCACCTCTCAGCAATTTGAGTCCTCGATGGACGTTCGACTTCACGGTTCCTACGGGCTGCCCAAGCGCGTCCGCAGCCTCCTCGTAGGAAAGCTCCTGGACGTGGCGCAGCACGACCGCGTCGCGATAGCGAGCCGGAAGGCATGCCACCCGCTGCGCCAGCGCATCCATCTCGATCTTCAAAAGCGCGCCGTCTTCCGGGCCGATGGCGTGGTCGGGCTCGCTCCCGTTCAGCTCGACCAAGCGCGGCCGCGTGCCGCGCGCGCGGTTGCGGACCACGTTCAGGGCGATGCGATGCAGCCACGGTTTCTGCTTCAGCTCTCGAAGGCGGTCCGGGGGATATGTGACCAGCGCGCGATAGGCCTTCAGGAAGGTGTCCTGAGCCACCTCCTCCGCGTCGTGGCGGTTGCCCGTCAGGGCGAGGCTCAACGCGAAGACGCGGTCCTGGTGCTCGTGGACCATCCGCTCGAACAGGCGCTCAGTACCGTCCATCATTCACCAAAACACACGTTGCCACGTTCGGGTTGCAAACGCGCGGAACCATGATGCCGCTGCCGGTGTAGAAGATACGTTCCGATGGAGGGCCGGCCTGAGGACGATTCCGAGCTGTTCGCGCGCGCCCAGCGCGGCGATACGGCCGCCTATGAGGAGATCGTGCGCCGCTATCAGCAACTTGCTTTCCGCACCGCCTACGTGATCACGGGCTCGGCCGCCGAGGCTGAGGATGCCGCCCAGGACGGCTTCGTGAAAGCGTTCCGCGCGCTCGACCGTTTCCGGTCAGGGGCGCCTCCCAGGCCGTGGATTCTGCGCATCGTCGCCAACGAGGCGCGCAACCGGGTCCGCTCCACCCAGCGCCGGCTCGGGCTCGAGCTTCGCCTGGCCGAAGGGTTCCGCCCGGGGGATGCGGCCCCATCCCCCGAGGCGGCATCCGTCGCGGCGGAGGACCGGGCCCGCCTGCTCGCGCTGGTCAACGCGCTGGGCGAGGAGGACCGGCTGGTGATCGCCAGCCGCTACTTCTTGGAGCTGAGCGGCGAGGAGACCGCCGCGGCGCTGGGGATCCCCGAAGGCACGGTCAAGTCTCGCCTCTCCAGGGCATTGACGCGGCTGCGAGCGAACTACGAGGGGGCGCCCCATGCCTGAGCTGGAGCAGCAGCTGACCGCGATGGGCAGCACGCTGGACTGGCCACCCACCCCAGACCTGGTGAAACTGATTCACCTCCCCGCTCCCCGGGGAGCTCGAGCGGCCCTTGAGGAGCTCGGGTGGGGGGCTGCGGTGGGCAAGAGCTACCGACCGCGTTGGGCGCTCGCCGCCGCCGCGGCGGTCGTCATCGCCGCCGGGGCCCTCCTGGCCTTCCCGCCCAGCCGCGAGGCGATCGCGAACTGGGTCAATGTCCACACGATCTTCCGGCAGGTCCCTCACCTCGCGACGCCCACGCCTCAACCGCCTGGTCCCCTGGGCGAGCGCCTTGGCCTCGGCGGCCGGACGGCGCTGCCAGACGCGCGGAAGCAAATCGCCTGGCACATCGCCATTCCCGCCACACTCGGGCAACCGGATGAGGTCTACGTACAGCCTGTGGTCGACGCCCCCGCCCAAGGCGAGGTGACTCTCGTCTACGCGACTCGGCCGGGCATACCGATAGCCGGTCAGACCGGCGTCTCCGTCCTCGTCACCGAGGCCCGCGGCGCCGTCGACCACAACTTCTTCGGCAAGATGATCGGGCCAGGCACCACGCTCGAGCCCATAACGGTCGCCGGCCACCAGGGCTACTGGATCTCGGGGCCGCTCAACGAGTTCTTCTTCACCGACGCGAACGGCACCTTCAGAAACGAGACGGTGCGCCTAGCCGCCAACACGCTGATCCTGGATGACGGCGGAACGGTGATCCGCATCGAAGGGAACCTGACGAAGGCCCAGGCCCTGGAGATCGCAGCCTCACTCGGCTGATTGCCCTCCTGGCGAGCGGGGAGGTGAACCGGCACCCGAACCTCCGGGGCGTGTGGGGAGGTGCCCGGGTGGGGGCGTCCGCTCCGGAAAGAGCGCCGGAACCCGCCCGCCCCGGCCGGTGTATGAGAGGCGAGGTGAAGAGCATGCGACGACTCCTTCTGGCCGTATGTGGGTTGGTGTTGGTGGCCGGCTGCGGCAAGGTCGCACCCGGACCCCTGTCCGCCGGCGACTTCAGGCTCTACGAGGCAGCTTCGACCAGCAGCTCCCAGCTGATCGCGGTGATCAACCCCAGCTCGCAGGTGACCGAGAGCCGTCTACCTCTGGGTGCTCTCTCACCCGACGGCAAGCACCTCTATGCCGTGGGCTCGAACACCCTTCAGGACATCGATCCCCACAGCGGCGCAGTCATCCGCACTCTGAAGCTGCCGGGCTCGTTCAGTCTTCCGCCCGCCACGCTCGGCGGCATCCCAGGCGGCCTGTCACAGAACGGCCAGTGGCTTGTGCTGAAGTCAGCCGGCGCCGAGGGCTCTTCGCACATGGTGCTGATCGACACCTCGCAATTCAAAGTGGCGACGCGCATCGATCTCGACGGCTACTTCGAGTTTGACGCGATCGACAACTCCGGCACACGCCTGTACCTGATCGAGTACACGAATATCACCCAGGGCTACTACCGGGTGCGCGTGTACGAGGTGACAGCCGGAAAACTGGGTCCGTACACGGTCATCGACAAGGGTGGCAATGGCACGCCCGACCCGATGAGCGGGGTGCGCCTCTCCGGCGTGTTCTCCCCCGACGGCCAGTGGTTGTACAGCGTCTACGCGCGCCAGGGCAGCGGCGCCTTCGTGCACGCGCTCAACCTGACCATGCCCTTCGCGTACTGTCTCGACCTGCCCGACTCGGGATCGCCAGCCGACGCCTTCCACTGGTCGCTGGCGCTGACCGCCGACGGCAAGCACCTGTATGCCGCCAACGGCGCCATGGGATCGGTCATGCAGATCGACAACCTGGACGGTTACAACCCGGCGATCGTGCGCACCAAGAAGGTCGGCGCCGCGGGAGCGACCGCCCAGGCGCTGGTGCAAAACGTCGAGGCCAAGGAGCTGGGAGCCAACGGCGCCGTGCTCAGCCCCGACGGCGCGACGCTGGTCACAACCGGCGCGACCGGCCTCATCTGGATCGACACGGCCACGCTCCAGGCGCGCAGCAATCAGCTGACGAAATGGACCGTGTGGAGCCTCCTGGGGAGCCCTGACGGCAGCCGGGTCTACGCCCTGAACGACGCGGGAGCCATCGCCGAGCTCTCGATGTCCGACGGCCGTATGGGCGCCACATTCAACCCGGCGGTCGGATCGCCGATCGGCCTGTTGCGGGTGGAGGCGGGTTAGAAGGGCCCTCTGATTCGTAACCGCGGCAGGCCAGGACGGGTAATTGCGGATAGCGCCGGAACGAGGGATCGGTCAGCGAGCGCCCGCACATCACGAAGGTGCTCCGGGTCCCCCGAACTTTTCTTGAGTGCTTGCATGATGCGCAGAGCCCGACTTCCACTGCTGCCAATCATGTATCCGCGGCGCCGGCGAAGGATCCACAGAAGTCGCTGAAGGTCAGCCCTTGGTAAACAAGTCTCCCACTCCGCATGGGGAGGTGGGGGGGCGACCAAGGAGTTCACGCGGGCATCGAAGAAAGCGCCTTGATGAGGCGCTCCATCGAGCTCGTCACCCCGTACCGGCGGCCCAGCTCCTCGACCTCGTCCGGATGCTCGGGATAGCGGCCGCGCCGCCCTCCAGGCACCTCGATCTTGAGATCTCTGACGGGCGCCACGACCCGCATCGCCTTCTCGAGGTATTCCGCATCGGAGGCTCGGAAGATGCCCGCCTCGATCATGGCCGCCACCGATCCATATTTTCGGACCAGGTCAGCCGCCTTCTTGGGACCAAAGCCGGCCAGTCCTGGCAACCCGTCCGACGGGTCCCCACGCAGGATGGCGAAATCCGCGTAACGGCGGCCCGGGATCGAGTAACGGCGCTCCACCTCCGCCTCGTCCACCTCGGCCACTCCGCCTTTCTCCGGGTACAGCACGATGATCTCGCGGTCGCGAATGAGGCTGAACAGGTCGCGGTCGCCGCTGGCGATCTCGATCGGCGGGCTGACCTTCGACGCCAGTGAGGAGATGATGTCCTCGGCCTCGTAATCCGCCAGGCCGATGGCGTCCACGCCGATCGCCTCGAAGCACTCCATGATGATCGGCATCTGCGGGATCAGCGCCGGCGGCACAGGCTCGCCGGTGCGGTGCTTCTTGTAGCTCGGGATCAGTTGCACGCGCCAGTCGGGGCGCCAGTCCTCGTCGGTCGTCACCGCAACGCGCCGCGGCTTGCGCTCGGTGAGGTAGCGCGCCAGGTTGTCCATCGAACCGCGGACAGCGTTGACGAGGGTTCCGTCCGGCCCACGCATCGTCTGAGGTATGCCGTAGAACGCTCGAAAGATCATGCTCGAGCCGTCTACAAGCAGCCATTCCGGCAAGGCCACACCATCGTAAGACCTACCATGGCGCTG
Organism: Candidatus Dormibacteraceae bacterium; assembly: GCA_050734495.1. Taxonomy (GTDB): domain Bacteria; phylum Chloroflexota; class Dormibacteria; order Dormibacterales; family Dormibacteraceae; genus Palsa-870. The sequence goes on along the minus strand of JBOHUQ010000003.1, from coordinate 7,577 downwards.
GTTTTGAAGCCCCTCCTGGCACTGGTCCTCGCGATCCTCGTCCTCGCTGCCTGCGCCCCGCTCAGCCCGGGACCCGTCCCGTCTCCTGGTCCTTCCGGCTCGCCGGTTGCCACGGCGCGCCCTGCCGACTCCAAGGCGTCCGACCTGCGCACGAAGCTCGATCTGTTGCTTGGGGAGCACACGATGCTCATCGCGAAGCAAGCGGTGGCCGCCTCCAATCACACGGACGAATATTCCGGATACCTGACGCTGCTCGCCTCCAACGCCAACTCGCTGGTCGATGTCATGCGGTCCGCGTATGGCAACACCGAGGCGAACCAGTTCCGGCAGTCGTGGACCGCCCAGAACATGTACCTGGTCGATTACACGATCGGAGTCGTGACGCACAACGACGCCAGATCGAATGGAGCGATGTCAGGGCTCATCAACGGGTTCACGCCGCAGTTCGCGCAGCTGTTAACGAGCCTTGCGCAGCTGGCAGTCGACTCTGTGACCCAGCTCGAAGCCGAGCAGCTGGCTGATTTCAAGGCGACGATCGACACCGAGATCGCCCAGTCCTACGCACAGCTGTATGCCGACGTCCGAACCGCGTATGCACACAGCTCACGCCTCGGGGACATGCTCGCTCTGCGGATGGCGCAGCAGTTCCCTGACAAATTTCCAGGCGACACGACGATCAACTCCGTCGAAGCGCGGGTCTCGCTCAACGATCTGCTGCAAGAGGATTCGTTCCTGACGCTGATGGTGAGCGAAGCCGGCATCGCAGGGCGGGGCGGCGAAGCCGCCAACGGCCTGGCCGCGATTGCGGCCGTTCGGGCCGATCTCTCTGCGGTGATCGGGTTCCTGCTCGGGCCGGAAGCCCGGACGGCCTTCCCGGGGGTGTGGGGGATCAGAGACGCAGACCTGTTCGGATACTCCAACTCGAGCGATGCGGGTGCGCGGCAGAGGTTGACGGGGAGTTTCGTCACCGAGTTCTCAGCCCTGACCCATGCCCCGGCAACCTCGATCCTCGGCCAGGTGACCGCCACCCTGAGAGCGATCGACGACCAACGCGCCAAGGCCTACAAGAATGTACCCGGCGACGACCGAGCCGCCGCCGCAGCCATGCAATCGATAGCCGACCAGATCGGCTAGCTGTCGGGAGGCGGTCGAGAAAAACCTAACCCTGGTCCAGCGCCGCAGCAATGATCTCCAGCCCGGTCGCCGCTTCTTCCGCATCCAGCACCAGCGGGGGGCTGATGCGCACCGCCCGCGCACCCGCCGTAAGCAGCAGCAAGCCGCGCTCAAACGCCGACTGCACGAGCCGAGCCGCCAGCTCAGGCGTCTTCAGCTCCAGCGCGAGCATCAAGCCGATTCCTCGCACGTCAGTAACCTGCGGCCGCGTTGCCGCGACCTCGCGCAACCCATCCTGGAGCACGGCACCCACACGCGCGGCATTCTCCATCAACCCTTCCTCGAGCAGGTCGAGAGTCGCGAGCCCGGCGGCGCACGCGACCGGGTTGCCTCCAAAGGTGCTGCCGTGCGATCCGGGCGGCCAGTTCATCTGCTCCGCGCGCGCCACGAAAGCACCCAACGGGAGGCCCGACGCGATGCCCTTGGCGAGGCACACGATGTCCGGCTCGACGCCCCAGTGCTCGATGCTCAACAGGCGCCCGGTCCGGCCCATGCCCGACTGCACCTCGTCGGCCACCATCAGGATGCCGTGCTTCAGCGTCAGCTCGCGCAGCCGGGGCAGGAAGTCGTCCGGCGGCACGAGGTAACCGCCCTCACCCTGAATCGGCTCGACGAAAACCGCGGCCACGCTCTCGGGCGGCGCGACGGTCGCGAACAGTTCCTCGAGGCGAGCCATCGTCTCGTCGGTCGTGACGCCACGCGCCGCGGTCGGAAAGGGCGCATGAAACACCGACGACAGCAGCGGCGCGAAGCGCCGGCGCTGGCTGGCTTTGGAAGCTGTGAGCGACAGCGCCCCAAAGGTGCGGCCGTGGAATGCCCCGATGAACGCGATGTAGCTGGGCCTGCCGGTGGCAAACCGCGCAAGCTTCATCGCCCCCTCGATCGCCTCGGCGCCGGAGTTGGTGAAGAACACCTTGGCGGGGGTGCCCGGAAGGATCTTCGCCTCCAACCGCTCAGCGAGCTCGATCTCCGACTGGTAGTAGAAGTCGGTGCCCGACATGTGCATGAAGCGCCGCGCCTGCTCCTCGACCGCAGCCACCACCTTCGGATGGGCGTGGCCTGTAGTGACCACGGCGATGCCGGCGGTGAAGTCCAGGAATCTGTTTCCGTCCACGTCCGTGACCCAGCAGCCTTCGCCCCGATCCATGACAAAGGGATAGGAGCGCGTGAAGCTGGGAGACATCGCTCGGGCGTCCCGGGCGATCAGAGCCGCCGCCTTGGGTCCTGGGATCGGGGTCTGGAGGAAGGGCTTCTTACGGTCGGTGGTCACGCACGTGAAAATACATGGGTTGGTCAGGCTGACGGAGCAGCAAGTTCGAATCTTGGATGGCAGGAACTTCGCGACGGTCGCCACCGTCATGCCGGACGGGAGCCCGGAAGCCACCCTTGTCTGGATCGAAACCGACGGCAATTACATCTACTTCAACACTGCGATGCACCGCCTCAAGGCTCGCAACCTGCAGCGAGATCCTCGCGTGGCGATCCTCGTCTACGACTGCAGCGAGCCCTACCGGGACGTGCTGGCGATCAAGGGTCGGGCCGAGCTGATCCTGGAGGGCGCCAACCAGCACATCGACAAGCTTTCCCGCATGTACGAGGGGAGATCGTTCACCTTCCGGCCGATCGAGACGAGGGTCATCGTGAAGGTCACGCCCGAGCGAATTCACGTGCAATGATGGCTAGGTAATGGCGAAGACAAAGCCAAATGCCAAGGCGACCACATCGTTCTCGATCAGGCGCGCCACTCACGACGACCTCCGGCCGATCGTCGGTCTCTACAACTGGGCGGTGAACCAGACCTTCGCCACGATCGACTCGGAGCCTCTCGACACCGAGGAGGCGGCCGCGTGGTGGGAAGCGCACGGCAAGCGCTCGAGGCTCATCGTCTGCACAGACGACAACGGGCTCATCGGCTGGGCGCGCCTGTTTCCCTGGAACCAAAGAGGCTTCGACGTCGTCGAGGATCTCGTCTATGTGGACCCTGTCCACCACGGTCAGGGTATCGGCCACGCGCTTCTGAGCGAGCTGATCAAGGAAGCCCAGGGCCTCGGCTACAAGACGATCGTCGCAACCATCGCGACCGACAACCGCGCGGGTTTAGCGCTTCACGCGCGCCACGGCTTCCAAGTGGTGGGCACGATAAAAAACGCCGCGCACAAATTTGACCGCTGGATGGACATCACCCTGGTCCAGAGGAGCCTCGAGCCCTAGATTCTCCCTCGTCCGCATAGGCGAGAGGGGCGTGGAGAAACTAAATCCCGCCGAAAATGGGCCTGCCCGTCGCGTACGCCGCCGGGTACACGACCTTCATGACCCCGACCGCCTGCCACTGGCCGATCAAGGCCGCCGCTCGCGTGTTCTGCCCTTCGTCGAGCGAGCCGTCCGCGCCGAACTTGACCCCGCCTCCGGTGATGCTGTCTCCGATCGGTACGTCCACCCCAAGAGCAGCGGTCCGGATGGTCTCCGCGTTGATCGCGCCCGAAAGCTTCGGGAGCACCGCGCTGAAGAAGGTCCATCCCCCGACGAACCCCGCCACCGCCGGTATGTCCATCGGCGCGCCGCTGTTGTCTCGCGCGTAGACCGAGCGCGCCTTGGCGATCAGCGACCGCCCCGTGGGTGACAGTGCGGCCATGCTGATGGTGGCGTCCGGCTTGTCGGCGGCATAGACGCCTATCGATCCGGCGCCAAGGAGCTGCCCAAACGCCGGCATGCAGAACGCTGAGCTCGTGCCGATCGCGGCCTTCAACGGCACGTGGCCGCGCAGCACTGCCTGCCAGATCGCCACGCCGTCGTTGAGGTAGCTCACGTCCCACAGGAAATCGGCCCGGTCGGCCGCCAGGCGGGCCGCGATGACGTCGGGCACGAATGCGTTGGGGTCGTATTCGATGACGTCCACGACCTGGATGCCCATCGTTTTCGCGAGCGCTTCTTCACCGCCGCCGACCGAGCGCCCGTAGATGTCGTTGACACGCACGACCACCGCACGAGGCGCCGCCAGGTTCATGGCCGGCATCAGCACGTCATGCGTGAACGTCACGGCCATCCGACCCAGCGAGCTCCCCGTCGCGACGGTGCGAAACACGTAGCGGCGCTGGGCCGTGATCGGATCGGCGACCGCGCCGGTTTCCCAATAAACGGTCTTCAATTCCTCGGCGCGCGCTGCAGAGGCAGCCGAGAGCGTGCTGCCGTATGTGCCGAGGATGGCCGGAACGTGATAGTCGCGCACGAGCGTGTCGACGGCTGCGCTCGCGGCTTCGGGTGTGGTGGCGTCGATCACGTGGAGCCGCACGTGGATTGTCAGAGCCCCACTCGACTGCGCCACGTCGAGCGCTGCCCGGACTCCGGCGAGCTCCGCCGCGCCGCCCGACGCCTGAGGGCCGCTCAACGGGTAGATCGCGCCGAGCACGAGGTCCGGACTCTGATTCGCCTGGGATTGCCCCCCGCACGCAGCAGCGGCAAACATGACGAGGGCGACGAGCGCGATATGCCGGACCACTCCGGCCAGAATATCCGCTATGCGGTGGCGGTTTGCAGCCCGGCGCCCCGCGCCTCGGCCAGCTGGCGCTCCAGCTTCGGAGCAGTCGCGTAGCCGTAGTTGACGTGCAGCGCGCGGCCCTGCGGCGTCATCACGACCGTGGTCGGAAGCGTGTACACGTTGAAGCGATCGGCCAGCGTCCGGTCCGCGATCGCGTCGATTTTGTCAATCCGCACGGCGCCCAATTTCGCGAGCGCGGGCTCCTGGTGGGTGCGACACACGGTGCAGCCTTCGCCGGTGAAGTAAAGGATGTATGGGTCGCTCGCCGGCGCCGCGCTCGCACCGAGAGTCTTCACCCGAGCGCGTCGCGCACGAAAGAGCTCCAGGCAGGCGGCGGCGAGCACCACGACGCCAACCACCGCCAGCGCCCAGAGTTGCGCACTCACGACGCTTTAATCCACCCCGCACGACCAAGCTGGAAGTAGATCTGGCAACCGACGCAATACCCGAACGCAAGGTTGACGAACGCGAGAACCGCAACGATGAGCGAGAGCGCGAGACCAATCACCTCCACCGGATTCGGCCGGAAATCGCCGGTCAAGAGGGGGAAGAAGATGAGGACCGACGCCACCGCCGTGACCACGCCGCCCATGCCTTGCGCGAAGTTGTGAGGCTCAGGCCTGTCCGCCACCAATCGCGGCTTGACGATGGCGCGCGGCTTCAAGACCTTGAAGTAGAGCTGCTTGAACAGCGCGAGCTTCGGGTCGAATGTTCCCAGCAGCAGAACTACTGCAAGAGCCGGTATGAGAAGCAACCCGGGCCGGCCCCAAAAGCTGAGCAGAAACGAGAGCAGCACGGTCGCCACGATGCCGGTCTGGTTGACCTTGAGCGCTGAGTGGTCGACGACCTGCGTGGCCATGACTACTTCTCGATCGGGGCCTTGATCGAGCTGCCCCACTCCGTCCACGAGCCGTCGTAGTTGCGGACGTCGGGGTAGCCGAGAAGCTCCTTCAAAACGAACCACGTGTGCGCCGAGCGCTCGCCGATGCGGCAGTAAGCGATCACCTCTTTGTTGGAGGTGATGCCCTTGTCGCCGTAGATCGCCTTCAGCTCCTCGACGCTCTTGAAGCTGCCATCCTCGGGGTTGACCGCGGTGCCCCACGGGATGCTGACCGCCGTCGGGATGTGCCCGGCACGCTGCGCGCCTTCCTGCGGGAGGTTCTCGGGCGCAAACAGCTCCCCCGAGTACTCCTTGGGCGAGCGCACGTCCACCAGGCCCGCCTTGCCGAGCTTCGATTCCACATGGCTGCGGTAGGCGCGGATGTCTTCTTTGGGAGAGCCGTGGAAGCTGTAGTCGGTGTTGGCGAAGCTCGGGACGTCCGTGCTGTACGCGCGCCCTTCCTTCTCCCACTTGACGCGGCCACCGTCGATCAGCGCCACCTTGTCGTGGCCGTAGTACTTCAACGCCCAGTAGGCGTAGGCGGCGAACCAGTTGTTGTTGTCGCCGTAGAGAAGGATCGTCGTGTCGGGCGTGACGCCGCTCTGTCCGAGCAGGTTGGCGAGCGCCTCTTTGCTGGCGATGTCGCGGTTCACCTGGTCCTGGAGATGCTTGCGCCAGTTCCAGCCGACCGCTCCTTCGATGTGTCCCCTGTCGTACGCGGACGGGTCAACGTCCACCTCGATGGTGCGAAGTCCCTTGTCCTTTGCATGCTCGGCCACCCAGCCCGTGGTGACCAGAGCCTTGGTCGTCGTCGATGAGCTCAATTCCAAACCTCCCTAAAAATGCATGTGCCAAACAGAACCGATGAGGGGCGAACGGCGGTCGAATGGGCGCGCCCTAAGGGCGCGAGCAGACGGCCGAGCTAGCTACAGAAGCAGGCCGGTATGTGAACCAGGCGCTGGGCAGGCCACGTAAGGTCCCGCATAGACAAGTCATCTTATGACAACAGGTGACAGCCCGGCCCGATTCCCGGGATGATTGGCTCTCTAATGCGAATCGATCTCATTAAATACGAGGGGCTGGGCAACGATTACCTGGTCCTGGACCTCCCCGCGCCGCTCGAGGACGTCGTCCATATCCTCCCCAAGCTCTGCAACCGCCAAAAGGGACTCGGCTCGGACGGCCTCCTGGCCTTCGATCCGAAGGCGATGACCGTGCGGATCTTCAATCCCGATCGCTCCGAGGCTCAGAAGAGCGGCAACGGACTTCGCATAGCCGCCGCCCACGCCGTGCTGGAGCACGGGGCGGGCGAACGCTTCGAGCTGCGCACGTCCGGAGGTCCGAACCCGGTTCACATCCTCGGGCGGTCCGGCCCTGAGGTGGTGAGCGAGGTGGACATCGGGCGGCCGTCGTTCAGGGCCGCCGACCTCCCGGCCAAGTTCGACGGCGAGCCGGACCGGGTTCGACTCGACACCCCAGCCGGCTCGGTGGAGGCGATGCTGGTCTCAGTCGGCAACCCGCACTGCGTGGTGTTCGGCCAGCCGGTCACCAAGGAGCGCTGCCTGGAGCTGGGCCCATACCTGGAGCGGCACCCTGCCTTCCCGGAACGCAGCAACGTGCAGCTGTTCGAGGTGGTGAATCGCGCGCTCGTGCGGGTAGAGATCTGGGAGCGCGGCGCCGGGTACACGCTGGCATCGGGCACGAGCGCCAGCGCCGTCGCCGCGGCGTGCATGCGCGCGGGTCTCGTAGACGAACACGTCACCGTCCGGATGCCGGGTGGCGACCTGGCGATCCGTCACGAGAAAACCGGCAACCTGGTCCAGTCGGGCCCGGCGCGCCGCGTCTACTGGGCCAGCTTCGACCTGGCCGATTACGCGCCGGCGGGGACGGGTTAGGGAGCGGGTCGAGGGAGAAGTCGGGCGAGTCCCCGCACCGCCTTGGGAAGCTCGGTCAAGTTCTTGACGACCGCATCGGCGAGCGACGGATCGT
>JBOHUQ010000002.1:0-5558 GCA_050734495.1 Candidatus Dormibacteraceae bacterium | reverse complement strand
GCTTGACGGACTCATCGCCGACGCTCAGATTGCCGCCTGAACATCTCGGCCAAAACTCGGCTCGTTTGTGTCAGTAATCGCGGCTAAGGCCGCTAATCATCTCTGCACCGCAGGCGTGGGCGTCTTGATCTCGCTCAGAGTCCGCGCAGCTTGACCCGCAGCTGCTCCCAATGCCAGTAATCCGACAGCGGCCAACCATCGATCACTGGCTGGCCAATCAATGGCGTTACCGCTCAAGCTCCACAGGCAGACCACGAACGCGGCCGCCGAAAAACCCGAGCCCCGAATGATCCCCGGCACAGTGAACGCGCTATCTGTCAATGCACCAAAGCATCTACACGGCACCTTCGCGCGAGTGAGCACTGCCCACACGGTGAGGCAGGTAAAAGCGACAAAGAGGATGGCGACCGCAATCTCCACAAATGGCTGAAAGACGCCGAGGATCACCAGCTCACCCAGCGCCAATTCGAGGGAGGGTAGTGCAATAGCGAGGTGTCGAGATGCACGCCTTGCGCCCGGTAACCGCAACAGTGCCAACGTACGTTCGAATCCAGGCACGTCAACGAGCTTTGCCATCGCCGAAATCACCAGGATCACTGAGAGCGAGGCACGAAGCGCGAATACGAGGACCGTAGTCAAGCCGGTGATCCTATCGCTTGATGAGACAAGGCATCTTTGGGTGAGCGGCCCCATCGCAAGAACGCTCTGACCGTCGCTTCATAGTTCGCCACGCCCTTGGCACGAACGTTTCCCTGCGGGTCGACGACGTGCACAAACGGCCTTACTCGGACACGAAACCTCTTGTAGAGCTTTCCAGCATCGGGGACGATCGGCACACTCAAGTCGAGGCCCTCAGCTATCACCCGACAGATTTCACTCGATCGAGGGCTGAGAATTACCACTTCGACGTCAGGTTCTGACAGGCTGATCTTGTTAAGACCTAAAGCGAGGTCATGGAAGAATGCCAGCTCCTGGTCAGCAAAGACCAGCACTTGCCAGGCGGAACCATGAGGGCTTCGTCGCTTCGTTCCCGACACGTCTGTCGCCTCCCATGCCGGCGCACGCTTGTGAACACTTATGCCGTCGCGCGAGATACCCATCCTCGACTCGAGACTTCCGATTCCCAGCGCAAGGAGCGCCAACACGGACAGCACAACCAGCAGTGAGCCTGCAGCGATGAAACCGATGGGCTCAGCCAACTACTGCCTCGAGGCTTGATTGAGTTGGCCTTTAGACCGGTAAGGTATTGCCATTGTGTCCGTCCTGAGAAGTCTCCTGGGCGCAACCCTTTGATCGGAAGCGTTCAAATCGGGTCCGGGCCGAGGAGGCCCTAAGCCGACCTCACACCGAATGCAATACACGGTGGGCGCTGGCTGACGCGTTTACAAGTCGTGATTTTCGATGTCGTCTTAAAGCAGTCATCGGTTTTGATGACAGCCGAATGAAGCAGTCGCCGCGCGCGGAAGGTGGGTGGAAGGTGGATAGGAACTCGACGAAGGTGGCCACCAAGGCGGCCACGAGGTGCACCGCGCCCGTCAGTCTGTGCTTTCGCGATAAGACCTGTGCGCTTTTCGTGATCTCCGACAGCTTTGCTTTGCCCCGAACTGCCGTCGAGAGAATGCCCGTGGTATTTGGGGCTTTGGCTGCGCCGGCAAGCCGATCACTCGGGTTCAGGCCACCCGATACGGGTCTCCACTCCGTGCCTCGAGCTGTCGGAGCCGGTACCGTGGTGTAGAAATCACTAAGACCAGGGTCTGCGTCCAATCCAGCGTAGCCCTCGTCGACCCACTTGATCCCGAGGTCGAGATCCCCTTCCTTCAGCGAGATGTTCCGACCAATAACCAATGCCTCCATCTCTGAATCAGCCCTCATGGCAAGCGAGATCGGGTCGCTCATCCGATTCTTCGTAGCCACGTCGCCGGCAGATATCTCATTAATGAGCACGTCGCGTACGGAGCGGGCAGCGACAAGGAAATCCAGTACTTGCGCTCGGAATCTGCTGCTGCTCTCGCTGGCCCGCTCCATCTCCATGAGGCGGAGCTGGGCTTCGTGGAGCCTCTGCTCGGTCCTCGGAGGAATCGGCCTGCTGGTCGCGACGGCGAGACTGAGCTTGAACTGCCAAGTCTCGCTGGCACGAGGTTCTTGGGTTCCCTTGCCGATGGGTTGCCGACATCTTGCCGATACCTAGTGGATTCGTTAGGTGAGCGAAGAGGTCTTCGAGGATTAGCAGGAGAGGTTGCCGCGGCAGGCGCCTGAGCCTATGAGCGTTTTCTTCTACGGCGATATCAACGCTTCAGCCGCCGTCCGAGACAGCCTGCGTGGATCAGGCCCTCCGGATGCAAAACGGTTTCACCATCTCGTTCCTAATTCGCTCAAAATCATCTAGCGCCGCGGAGGAGGAGCTGGTTGAGCTCATCTGATCCGATGCCGGCCACTGTGATCGCCCAGATCTGTTTATCTGACAAGGCGGCGCGCCTCAGTCCCATCACTTCGTCATAGGTGAGCCTGGTGATGATGAAAGCCGGCCGCGGCCGATCGGGGTGCGCCGGTGTTCTGCTAGAACCCGAACTGCGGTGATATCTAAGTCCCTCAGTAGCCAACTGATGACGAAGTTCCGCCACCAGTCGTCTCGCCTCGCGCTCGCCCCAGCGACGGGCTGCGCGGTAGACCGATTCAGCAATCACTCTCATGCGCGCGAGCCGGCGCACGTGGCGTTCAGAAATGCCGAGCACTGCCGCGATCTGCTTCGGACGAAATTCCATTGCACTCAGCCCTTGGCTGAGCAGGAGTCGATATGCACCGGCATGCAGCTTGGGATTCTTCTTCACGGCATCGAGAAAAATCACAAGCGTCTGAAGCTCTTTCGCTGGCTGGGGTTGGCGGCGAATCGCGGTGTACTTTTTCGTCGCTCGCGCTGCATTGCGGCGGTGACCACCAGGCACGGAGCTCGGCTCGTCATGTTCCTCTCCGAGTTGCTCTCTGGCGCGTAGCTGAGCCTTTCGCCAAGCCAGCTCCAGATCTGCTTCGTGCGGCGCGGGCGGTGCCGGCGGTTTTCGTGCGCGAAGTTGCAGGAAGTCGACAAACCGGATGAAGTAGGCGCCGTGCGGTCCGCGGAGAGCCCGTAGCTTGCCGCTCCGGATGCGAAGCCGCAGCGTTTCAACATGGCACCCCAGCCGCCGGGCCGCCGCGTCCACCTTGATCAGCCTGAGGTCAGCCGCAATCCGTCTTTTCTTGCCCTTCTTCCGGTCGGCCATAGGCATTAAGTCTCGACTGCAGGTTCAAGGTTGCGGACACAAATTTGCACATTTGGAGTATTAGAAGAATTTCGCGCGGCCCCGCCGGCTCTCAGTGGCTGATCCGCCTCCGAAGCTTCTGATCAATTTGCAGATTGAATAGCCTCTCGGGACCAGCGACCGTCGTCCACTTCGCGGCAAGCGATGCCGAAAGTAGGGATCCGCCGAAGGCGATTTCCAGATCAGCTCTTTCTCGGGCCGGTGAATGCTGGCTAGCCCCCCTCTCATCAATGGAGGTTTTCATGCACTCTGCCCTGCTTCGCTTGCTGACTGCCGTCTTGCCATTTGGGATTGTTTCGCCGTCGCCCTTACCAGCGTCCACCGATTCCGCAACCCTTGGTCAGCAGCAACTCGCGTACTTCCAGCAACTCGGATCCTCGATCACCCTAGCCGTCCACCACGCAGCCGTGTTCGCGATCCACGCATTGGTTGTCTTGGCCGCGCTCGTTCTCGCCCTTGCACTGGTCTGGCTAGCTCTTCAGCTTGCCGCCCCGCACCTACGGCGCCGCCTGCGGCGACTGCGGCGGCAGCCGCTTCGCGGACTGCGCATCGTGCCTCCAATCGACGCACAGTTTCGTCCGGAGGCCTGGATTGCGTGCTTCAGAGCGCTTTACGTCATCGCAGCGCCTTGGTGGAAGAGTTGGTTGCTCGGCCAGCCCTGGATTGCGATCGAGTACCGCGCCCAGTCGAATCGAGTGACAGTTTCTTGTTGGTTTCCGGCTGACGTCGCTACCACCGTGTCCAGCGCGCTGACCGCGGCCATGCCAGGTGTGGAGCTGATTCCTGAAGTTGATCACGACTTTCCTCAAGGGCCAGCTGCGCGGGCTCGACTGCGACAGTGGCGCGATCCCCTTTACCCACTCGGGGCGCCGCGACACGACGCCCTTGCCTCGGCGGTAGGGGCGCTCGCCGAGAGCTGTGAGGGACTCCTCCAGATAAGCATCTCGCCTGATACCGGCTGGGAGCGGCGCGCTTCGCATCGACTGGAGCACCAGTCCGACGATCGGCCGTCGACTCCGGTTGCCTTACGGCTCCTGCTCAAGCTCCTGATCCTGCCCTTTGATCTCTTCTTCGAAATCTTCGGGAGCTCGTCGAGGTCGACATCGTATGAGCCACCGCCCACGCCACGACCCAGACCGATTCGGCCGCGGCTGCCGGACGACAAAGCATATGAGGCTTGCTGGCGAGCAGACGTGCGCATCTGCTGCTGGGCCGAGGGCGGATCGCCTGCTCGCCATCGCCTCCGGCCGATAGCGGGCGCGTTTCAGGCGCTTGATGGCGACAACCGTCTCCGCCAGAAGCGGGTTTGGTGGCGTCCTGGCTTCGATCGCTCAATGCAGCAACACCTCGGTCCTGTTTCGGGAAACCTCGTCCTCTCCTCATCAGAGCTGGCGAACATCTGCCATCTGCCTCTTACCGGTGTAGCCATGGATTCGGCTCACGTGCGCTTCACGCCTATGCATACGTTGGGAAGCGAGGGCAGTCTTCTTGCCCGGCTGGAGGACGAGAAGAGAACGGCCATCCATATCGCGCAGGTCGACCGCCGCCAACACCTGTGGGCGGTGGGTCCGACTGGCAGCGGCAAAAGCACCCTGCTCTTGAACCTCGCTCTCCAGGACATTGAAGCCGGAATCGGTGTCGGCGTCGTTGACCCCAAAGGTGATCTGGTCCGCGATGTCCTCGAGCGAATTCCGGCCAAGCAGCAAGACCGAATCGTGCTCTTCGATCCTGCTCAGCGTGAGCGCCCGCTTGGCCTGAATGTCTTGGACTGTGACCGGGAGGACGAGCGCGAGTTGGTCACCGACTCGGTGGTCAGCATCTTCAAGAAGACCTATGAGCGCTTCTGGGGTCCAAGGACCGACGACATCCTGCGGGCCGCCATCCTCACCCTTCTGCGCCACCCCGGCACCACGCTCTGCGAGGTGCCGATCCTGTTGCTCAACCGCGAGGTCCGCGCGCGCCTGACCAAGCATCTGGACGACCCGGGTCTTCGACTTTTTTGGCAGGAATACGAGAGCTTCGCCGAGGGCCAGCGCGCGCAGATGGTTGGACCGGTCCTGAACAAGCTGCGCAGCTTCCTGCTCCGTCCGACGGTCCGCAATGTCATCGGCCAGAGCCGCTCCACCGTCGACTTAGTGCCTCTGGCAGGAAATTCGGTGATGTATTCATCATGCCGCCTTGGGCCGCGCCGCGAGTCGTTGGAGAAGTCCGGCGAGGTCAGCTCGAGTGAATTTCCACTCGAACGGAGTGGCGGTATTTCCGTAC
>JBOHUQ010000001.1:0-2687 GCA_050734495.1 Candidatus Dormibacteraceae bacterium | reverse complement strand
GGAGAACGTCGCCGACGGGTTGCTCTACGCCGGAGTTCCGGCCGCCGAGCGGTACAGGCGCGCGAACGATGCGCTCGAACGGGTCGGCCTCTCCGAACGCGCGAATTTCAAACCGACCAAGATCTCGGGGGGCGAGCGGCAGCGGGTCGCGATCGCCCGGGCCCTAGTCGGTCACCCGGCGGTCATTCTGGCCGACGAGCCGACTGGGAGCCTCGACAGCGCCACCGGCGAATCGATCATGGAGCTCATCCGCGAGCTCAATGCCGCCGGCGCCACCATCGTCATGATCACCCACGACGCAAGCCTCGCCGATCAGCTGCCGCGCCAGATTCGGCTGCTGGACGGGCAGGTGGTCTCCGATATCGCGAACGAAGAGGCGCCATGAGTGCGAAGGGCGGACGACTGCGCCTTGACGACGAACTGCGGGTGGCGACTGTCGGGCTGCGCTCTCGACCGCTGCGCGCCGCGCTGTCCGCGCTCGGAATCGCGATCGGAACCGCAGCGATCGTCGGGGTCCTCGGGCTGTCCGCCTCCTCGCAGGCGGGGCTTATTGCGGAGATCAACCAGCTCGGCACGAACGTGCTGACCGTCGAGGCCGGACAGAGCTTCACAGGAGGGCCAGCCAATCTGCCCCTCGAAGCGCCGGCGCGGATCACGCTCCTGGACAACGTTCAGCAGGTGGCGGACACCGCCCTTATAAAGGACGAGAAGGTGTATCGGAACTCGATGATTCCGGTGGCCAACAGCGGTGGGATCGAGGTGCGGGCCACGAGCCTGAACCTGCTCTCAGTGCTCAGCACGGGCGTCGCACGCGGCGACTGGCTCAACGAGGGCACTGCCAGCGAGCCGGTCGCCGTGCTCGGTTCGGTCGCAGCGCGACAGTTGGGCATCGACCGGGTCCTTCTTGACCAGCGGATTTGGCTGGGCGGTCAGTGGTTCAACGTCGCGGGCATCCTGAACCCCTCGCCGCTGGCGCCCGCCATCGACGCCAGCGCCTTGATCGGCTATCCGGCCGCCCAGAAATACCTCGGCTATATCAGCTTGGTCGGCGCCGAGCAGAAGGCGGGGCCGCCGAGCACGATCTACGTACGTGCCGCCACAGGTCATGAGGCCGCGGTGCAGTCGCTGCTCGCGCAGACCGCCAACCCCGAGGCACCCTACGAGGTGAATGTCAGCCAGCCATCCGACGTGCTCACCGCCCGGGCCGCTGCCGCCGGGGCCTTCAACAGCCTCTTCCTCGGGCTTGGAGTCGTGGCACTGATCGTGGGTGCCGTCGGTGTCGCCAACATCATGATCATCTCGGTTCTGGAACGCCGCTCTGAGATCGGCCTCCGTCGCGCCCTCGGTGCGACAAAGAACCAGATCCGGACGCAGTTCCTAAGTGAGTCGATCCTGCTCGCCGTCATCGGCGGCGTCGTCGGCGTGCTGGTGGGGGCGGCCGCAACCGCCGTGTACGCCAGCACGAAGGGCTGGGCTATCGTGATCCCCATCGAGGCGTGGACGGGCGGCATCGCCTCGGCCATCCTGATCGGCGCGTTCGCTGGCCTAATGCCGGCCGTTCGGGCGTCTCGGATGCCGCCTACCGTGGCACTGCGAACGGTTTGAGCGGAAAGTGGCAGTCGGTCTGTGAGGGCTCGGCGGAAGGCGGCGGGTGTTGTGTACGAACCGCGGTTCCTGCTCATGCACCCTGTGCGGGCGCGGCACTTGGCGCGATGTGCTGGCCATTAAGCGAGGCGTTGCGCAACGTGATCACGTGCCTCCGCCATCCATCGAGGCGTGTTGGCGTCACCGACAAGATCAAGAAGCCAGCGCAGAAGAGCGAGCCCATCACCTCTTCGCAGCCCAAACCGTGAGGCATGAGGGTTGAGTGCGCCGGCAAACCTGCCCGGGTGGTCATACACACCACGAATCGCCTCAACGATCAGCTGCGAGACTGCCTCTGGGTCCTCACGGTCGTGAAGCAGATCCGCCGCGATTCTTGAAGGCCTCGTTACTGGTAGCCCCCCAAGCTGGATCCATTCGCTGGGCCGCAGTTTTCGCGTGTGCAGTCGAACGTCGGCTCGCCTAGATTGACGTCTCCTGGGCACCGTGAACTCGTGCCGATCGGCTGGAAGGTCGCCAAGGCCGTAGAGAGCTGCTGCAGATCGATGGGATACGACGCCGTGGCTGATCGTGCGGTCCCAAGCAGGGACATCCGGGGCAAGCTGCAGCCACGCCGCGCGCAGTTGAAGATGGTCGGGCAGGGGAGTTCCATTAAGGCGATACACGCCTTGTGCCACCCGTTCGAGGGCCGCGCCGTCACTGGTGAGCCGATCCAGGGTCGTATCGGGTATGCCGGCCATCCCCGCTTGTCGTCGGGTGATTAGGCCCCATTGATCCTCGGTGATAGGACCGATGCGCCCAAGTGTGGTTGGTCGTGGCATAATGCTGCACTATACCCCGATATCATGGGGTATTGAAGCTATGCAATCTCCAGACTCCAATCCGCGACTTTGGGGGCATTCCTACAGGGGTCATACCGATGGTAGGATGAGGGTATGAAGGTGAGCGTCAGCCTGCCCGGCGACGACGTCGAGTTCCTCGACACCTACGCCAAGAAGCAAGGTTACGAGTCCAGGTCGGCGGTCCTACACAAGGCGGTCAGGTTGCTGCGAGGGACCGAATTGAGCGCCGCCTACGAGGAAGCC